>NZ_JBFAMQ010000003.1:0-410395 GCF_040674615.1 Glycomyces sp. NPDC049804 | reverse complement strand
CATCTGCGCGCGCGGTCAGGGGACCCATCGAACGCCATCGCCGAGTTCGAATCTGTGCTAGCCGACCAGCAGCGGGTCCTCGGCCCCAACCACCCCCACACACACGAAACCCGCCACTGTCTCGCAAGGGTCCGGGCTAGCTCAGGGCACATTTCAGATGCCATATCCGAATTTGAGGACGTTCTAGCCGACAGACTGCGTGTCTTCGGCGCCGACCATCCCGACACCATCCGCATCCGCCACAACCTCGCGCATCTGCGCGCGCGGTCAGGGGACCCATCGAACGCCATCGCCGAGTTCGAATCTGTGCTAGCCGACCAGCAGCGGGTCCTCGGCCCCAACCACCCCGACACACTCGGAACCCGCCACGTCCTCGCAAACCTGCGGGGGGAAGCCGGGGATATACCAGGAAACATTGCCGAACTCGAATCTGTGCTGGCCAACCAGCAGCATGTTCTCGGTCCCGACCACCCCGGCACATTCAAGACTCGCCACGACCTCGCGCACCTGCTCGGTAGAACCGGGGAGACGCGGAGAACCATTGCCGAACTCGAATCTGTGCTAGCCGACCAGCAGCGGGTCCTCGGCCCCAACCACCTGGACACACTAAGAACTGATCACTGCCTCGCAAACAGCCGAGCTTCCAGCGGAAACACGAAGGCCGCCAAGGTCTCTCTCCTACAGCTCAAGAACAGATGCCGGCAAGCCCTCGGCCCAAGGCACCCGATGACACTCAGCGTTCAAAATAGTCTCGATCACCTGCAGAAACGCCAAAGCCGAGGCAGAAGGCGAACTAGGAGGCGGCGGCAATTACAGCTTTGCCCGGCGCCACGAGCTTGACAGAAACTTATATTGCGGCGGAAGATGCAGGGGCGATAATCGGCCAGGCGGGTTCTGGTCGGTCGTTGAGACTGAGCTTGTTGCATGCGCGCGGGTGCTCCGCCATCGTCAATGACGGAGCACCTCTGCTTACCGACCTGGTTGCGGCCGTTGCGGTACTACATCCCAGTCACGAGGATTCGCTGTTGGACCTGGTGCCTACAGCTCGTCACCGGTCAGGCGTTTCAACGGCGCGTAGTAGTAATGCCCCCGCTCAGTCCGAACACGGGCCCACAACGGACCCTCGCCGAGGCAGCCCGCTTCTTTCTCTGTTAGGACGAGACACTTCCGCTTGCCATCAGGAAGCACGGTCTCAGTCTGGCGGATTGCCTCGACCAAGCTCGTCGCGCGACGCCGGAGCAGCGGCTGCCGGGTGGTGATGATCGCAGCCTCGATGATGAGGACCGTCGAAGAGGCCGAGATGTAAATCCGGACGGTCGTCTTCTGCTCTTGCTCGGAAACCGTGGGTCGCCGACGCGCCACGATTGACGTCGACGGGGTGCGCGGGCCCGGCCGTGCGTAGTCCATCGGGGTATAGATCCGCATGTTTGCTCCAGTCTCGGCCTCGACCGAGACGCCCTGGCGGCGGGACTTGATGAACTGGATGATGTTCGCGACGCCGAACAAGGCAGCGAGAACCCACGGAACCCACGCGAACGGTTGCGTCATGGTCGACCGCCCTTGCCGTGGTTGTTACGGTGGTGGCGCATATTCGGTACCTCTTTCGGGTGAATGGGGTGCTGGCCCGGCACGACTGGACCTCGTGCCGGGCACACCTCGCTAACAAAAAAGACGAACGGGTCCCTCTTGGGCTCATCGCTCGTCGTCCTCAAAGCATACATAGCGCCGCCGCCGCGTCACGCACGTACGAAGAGGCACGCCTCCGCCGGGAGGCGTGCCTCTTCACTGCCGAGATCTAAGCGGCCAGAGAAGCTGAAGCTGTACTGAGCGGGATCAGGCGTATTCCGGTTCCTTCGTGGGTGAACCCGCACTGTTCCCGCCGGTGAGCCCGTAACGGTCGAGGACCTTCCAAATTGTCGACTCGGCGACCGAGACCTCCTCCGCGGCAAGGTGTTCGCGGATGCGTTTCGGACCCCAACCGGTACGGCGGCGGAGGCTGCAGATGCGCTCCTCGAGTTCAGGACTGGTGCGGTTCGGCTGTTCGGCGGCATAGCCACGCTCGGCACGCGGCAGCTCGTACTGGGCCGGGAGCTTCAAGCCGGCGGCGAGGATGCCTGCCGAGCGAGAGTCAGCCTCAGGGCGCCAAGCGGCGTAGACGTCCGAGGTGGTCGATGGGCGGGAGTGGCCGAGGCGGCGGGCGGCGGAGACGACGTCGACGCCGTTGGCGATGAGCTCGGTCGCACCGTAGTGGCGGACGTCGTGGGGCGTGGCCTTTATGCCGAGCGCGTCGGACATCTTGGTGAAGCGCTCGGTGTAGTAGTCGAGCGAGCCGTGGGTCTCGTGGGTCGGATCGTAGGAGTACAGGTACTCCTCGCCGGTCATGCGGAGGCCGGCGGCCGCCCGGCGCTTGGCGATCCGCTCGACCTGAAGCGTGAGCAGCATCAAGGTGACCTTGTCGATGGCGACCCATCGTCCAGAGCCGTCGATCTTGGTGGAGGGGACGAAGATCAGCGATCGGTCGAAGTTGATGTGCTTGGTCTGGGTCCGGACGATCTCGCCGCGGCGGCCGGTGGTGACGAGCATCCGCCAGACCGTGGTGCCACAGTCGGCATCCTGCTCGAACGCGGCGTTGACGAGCAGCACGACCTCCTGGGTGGTGGGGGCGTACGGGATCGCCTTGGGCACCTGGGGCGCGCGGATCCGCCCGGCCGGGTTGTTGGGGATCCAGCCCCAGCGGTAGAGCGTCTTGCAGGTCCCGGTGATGACGGCATGGACCTTGATGAGCATCGCAGGCGAAGCGGGCTTGCAGACGTGCGGCTTGCAGCGACTGTTGCACTGGTGCCCCGTCACGTCGGTGATGATCCGGCTGTTGCCGCGGCCAGCCGCACGGCGCTCAATTTCCATGCGGCCGCCGCAGCGGATCTGGCAGCCAGTGAGCTCGTCGTAGAGCGCCTCGGCGGCGAAGGCGAGGCGCTGATTGACCCGGTTGATCGGGAGCTTGCCGAGGCGGGGGTGACGTGCTTCTCGGCCATCGGCTCGTAGTGGTTGTAGGTGCGCTCCGCGAGACGCCCGGCGCGGACGTCGGCCTGGCGGGAGACGAGCCAACGGCGGATGCCGGCTTCGAGCTGATCGGTCGTCTGAGCGGCCTTGCCGGCGTCGACGTCGGCGAGCATCCGGGTGAGGGCCTTCTCAGCCTCACGCCCATCCGGGCACGTCTCGGAGAGGTAGAGATCTTGGCCAGTCTCGGGGTGCTTGCCTACGTAGACTCGGACTTCGAAGGACTTGCCGCGTTGACGAATGCTGCCGCGCTGACGACGGGGTTTGGATGCGTGTTGAGTCATGCTCATAGCATCTTCATGGGCAAGCTCATGGGCAAGAGCTTGGGATGACACGGCGTGTCGCACAAAAAAGGGCCTGCTAGCAGGCCCTTCGCTTGCAACGGCCTACTTGAACCCGTCACCCCAGCTCAGCACCCACGCAAACCAGCTCCCCGACCTGGCATCCCGCCCTGAAGCCGCCCGCCTCAGACTGAGCGCCGCCTGGGCCTGAACCGTCGACTCCCCGAAGCGACAAGAGCAGTGATCATCGCCGAATACCAAGCCGGAACCCGCCAACAATCCCTCGCCGACCGATACGGCATCAGCCTCTCGAGCGTAAAGCGGCTGCTCCGTGCCGCACGCAGGTTGGGCGTTTGAGCCGTGGGAGCATGTGCGCCTGTCGATGGACTAAAACGAGCCGCGGTGCCACCCTGCAACCATCGACACGAACGGGCCCGGCGCGCTGTCGACGTTGCATCACGGCAGAGGCGTTGCCCAGCGATTCAGGGTCTTCTCAGCCAGGAATCGGATCAGTCGCAAGTCGGCAGTTAGGTCCCGCGCCTCCCGGCTGTGCGGAGCCAGCGGAGGGACACCCTTGGCGCCGCCGCCTTCCTTGGCGTGCACGATCCTGCAGCGGATCTGGTACACCCTCGTGGAAAGGTCCTCACGGTAATCTAGGCCGGCTATTGGGACGCCTGTCCCGTTGTCTTCGAGGGCGTGGACATGCTCGATGATGCTCGGATCCGACAACGTGGCGAACAGTTCACGGTCTCCGAGGAGATTGGCGGCCGCAGCGGGCGGTACCGCATCGCTGATCACCGCATCCAGTTGATGCTGTTCGCTGCTTAGGTTTCGATTGTCCCCAGTGCGCGGCAACGGGCTCCGAGCCTTCCCGATGATGGCCGCCCCTTGCCTGGCTTTCTCCTGATCGGCCGCCTTGGGCATATAGAACTCGAGGACCTGGTAGTAGTACAGATACCGCTCAGTAGGGAGGTGTCCGGGCCCGTTGGCGGCGGTGTACAGGTCGGCAGGTTCAGTGTCGTAGCGCCGTTTCGGGAACCGTGCCTTCTGCGAGTATGAGTGATTACGGCGACTACCGACCCGATAACCGGTGTTCCACAGCCGCAGTGACAACCCATGGGTTCGGGCAAGGTCGGTCAGGTACGAGGTGCCGTATGCGACCAATATCTCCTGCGCCGCATCGGCGTCTGCGGCCACTACCCCGCGCAGTTCAAGACTCGGTACAGACCTCCTGCCGCCGCGAAGCCGGTATAGATGCGACAGCTCGGGTGAGACGGTGGTCAACCGCAGCGAGGAGCAGGCTCCAGGGCCCTCAGTGCTGACCTCGAAAAGGCCAGTGGATGCAAGCAGTCCAGCCATGTCACGGCCTAGAGGGCTATCCAGCTCGAGTTTTCGTTGCTCCTTTGGGACGAGATTCCGCACTACGATCTGAAGATACTCGTCGAAGTTTCCTATGAGCCGCGCCGAGATCATCCCTTCCGGCGGGTACCAGATCGCGTGGCGTTCGTGGAGGGGCACTCCAGAGGCCACTACGCTTTTAAAGGCCCCGAGCTGTTTCGCCGACCGCAAGCGCATCTGATGTCCACCGGCATCGACGAACACAACTCGCGCATCCGAGCGCCAATGGCGGCTTTCATACTGCTGCCTGCCCTCCCATTCGATTCTCACATCGCTGCGCTGCTCCGCAAGCTCTTGGAGGCATGCCACGGCTTCCCGATAGGTGACTGGTAGTTCCTCCGACCAATGGTCGTCGAAATCTTCCCAGGGATCATCGTCGTGCTGCCCGATGTCGTCCAAGCGAGTTTCTCCATTCTATGACGAGGTCGACCGATGAGCCGATTACAACAGGAAAAGCTCCCTCACATCCAGCATGACGCCACCAAGACCCTGACTTCAATCCCGCGCTGGCAGCCAAGACAATCAGCAAATCCCGGACCTGAATCGCAGCCTTTCAGAAATAGACTGTGCAACCGTCATAGGCGAATGCCGAGCAGAAACCCGCCTCTTCAGCATCAAATGCCTGATTCATGTCAACTGGTATTCTAAATGAGAATGGACTTACTGCTGGCGTCTAGCTCGAACACCTCCTTTGGGGTCCGTCAGCTATATTGCGATGAGAAAGGAACATCTATCACGAGTTTCGAGGCTCCGTATGGCCTTATTATGACGACGCGATTGCGAGCTCTGGTGATTCCTACTCTTAGAAGTCGACGAGCAGCCTTGATACCTGCTTCGTCGTCATTCTCCCGAAAGAAAGTATCACGGTATCGGCCTTCAACAAGTATCACGCCATCAAACTCCTTTCCTTTGGACTTATGGATAGTCATAAGAACGCATCCACGAGGACTTTGATGATCTGACAAGATTCTTCCAGCATCGAATGTGCGCCGAACAAGATTCATTGCCCCCTTGTAAGAACCGCTTCTATCCCAGGTTGAAGCGAGACAGGTCCCAACCTCATCTGTCGTTCGCGACAATCGTATGAATCCGGCACTCTGTAGCATTTCCTTCAAATCGCTGCAATTGTTGAGGATACTACAAGCCTGAGACCAGTCATTTGTGGGTTCGCCAAGAAGAGTAATTCCTGAATCGAACACGCTCGCGAGGTACTTAGTGCTCTTAAGCCTCTGAGGCTCTCCCAGTCGAGCTTTCCGCTCCGCCAATCGATAATTGCCACTTGATTTCTTGGCGGAATTACTTGGATTCGCAGCGTTCTTCGTTTCAAAATAGTTGGCTATACGCGCAAAACTCTCAGCTAGTGCGTCATTCTTGGATTTTCCTGTCCATTCAAGAATAGAGACGATTGCTAGTGCTGAAGCAGCTGTACGCTCAGAATCCCACAAGACATCGTGATCAATAGGCAGCAGTGTTTGGCCGTTACGGGTACGCTCTTGACTCAAAATGCTCGAGAGCCTCCCAACAAGAAAATTAGTCCGCGCGAGAAGAGCAATGGATGGATTCTTGATCCCCATATTTCGGAGATTTGAAAAGGTCCAGTGAACGCCTGCATGAACCGTGCTCTCGAATCCGCTTGGCCAATAAGATGCAGTAACGACATCACTTGTTTCAGGAAGTGGCTGGTTATTCAAAACTGCGTCAGCATATCGCAATATTCCTGCGTTAGGGCTGCGATGGTTCACGCCCGCCAGATCGAACTCTACAGGTTTTAGAGAACCTCGCAGATTGTTCAGGCGTTCTGGGTTTGCTCGATCGTCGTAATCAAATATTCGTTGATCAGGATCTGCTAGAAATATGATCCTCGAGCCACAGGCAAGTCTCCTAACAAGCGCCCATTGATCGTCGTCCGTATCTTGAAACTCGTCAATGATGATGATGGGGTACTTATCAGCGACAAGTTCAGCCACCGCAGAAGAACCTGAAATGATCTTGGAGGCCGCTGCTGCAAACTGACTAAAAACATAAATCCCTTCCTCGGTTGCCAACCGTGCAGTTTCGGCACGCCAATCACCTTCGAACGAAGCCCTAGCAAGGCTCTCTTCTCCAGGGTAAATCAAACTCGGAACTTTTCCAGTAAGCAATCGGCCGTGCGAACGAAGAATGTCCAACGCAAACGCATGATAGGTCCGAACAGCAATCCGCTGGCGCTCTCCGGACTGGAGAATATCGCTGCAACGCTTTTCCACCTGACGTACCGCTGCACGCGAGAAGCTGAGGAAAAGAATCTCCTGTCCAGAGGCCAGCGTCGGCATGAGAGACTTAGCCTTCAAGAGGGAAAGAGTGGTCTTACCTGATCCTGGACCCCCAACCACGAGGACAGGTCCGTCCTGGGCAAGAATGGCTTTTGCTGTGTCTGAGAGATCCAGTCGCACGTGCCTACTCCTGGATATCTGCGACATCTGCAGGTTCGGCCGCTGCCTCTTCGTTGAGAGACAATTCAGGTTCAACCTTCAAGTCTGCATCGATTTTGATCAGGGCGTCACGGATGAAATCAGGCAAATCATCCTCGGTTTCGCACTTCTCAATAAGTATGCTGGTGTACCCGGACCCGAAGTTGTCCCCCTTTCGGGCCTTGAGCACCTTGGCTGCGAGATCGGCTAGATCTTCCTCCGCCACTTTCGCACTCTCAAATGGGTAGGAGGCCGGGTAATCTCCACGCAGAGCTGCTGTTTCAAGAAAACTCCGCAGAATCCTTGCCGGGACCTGCTTAACCAAGAGTTGCTCAATTCCTTTTTCCGGAGACTCCCACATGCAATCGAACGATTTGATATTTTCTGCCGCACCGGTCGCATCGACCGTATTCAACTCGTCCCGCATACCGTAGACACGCTTTCCAAGCGCTTTGAAGATCGGCCCATACCGAGGTACTTCCCGATCGCCGGAGGCGTTGAATAGCGAGACTCCGGCCAGATCAATATGTGAATATTCGGGTCGGAGTCTCTCCAGCGCAGTTGATACCGCGTGCACGGCGGCCATCTCAGTCTCTCCTTCGAGCACAAGGACTGAACGGCTTAGAATTGCTTCCGCAAATTGACGACGTTGTGCGCGATAGGCTTTCGCCTTCACATCTTTTGTGTCGATTGCTGACCCAGTAAGAACGCTATTATTCCTCGAAAGAATGACGACGTTATCGGGCTCGAACTGCTCTATGACATAAGGAGAATGTGAAGTTACTATTGACTGGCCCATTTGCTGAACGACGAATTTGGTGACACGTCGTTGTGTATGAGGAGGGAGCGCGATTTCTGGCTCCTCCATGACAAATATGGCAGTCTGGTCTCCCCTGAGATCCGCAATTATGGTTAGCAGAGCAAAAACCAACAGGTTGATGGACCCTGTACCCTGCCGGGAGAACGGAACCGAGTGGTTGCTAGGTTGAGTGGCCAAGAAAAGTCGGACAACCTCACGTAGATGTTCACGCGTGAGGTCGGATGCAAAAAATGCTGCCGACTCGGTCCCTGGCGCTAGGTTGACGAACTTTCCAAGACGGGTCCGGATGCTCTCTCGGATAGCGCTGAGCTGTTCAATTTCTCCAATGGCGGGATCAAGACCTCTGATAGATTCAAGCGCATCCATCCACATCTTTGAAGTTCCATCTCCTCCCAGGCGGAGGATGGTATCCAGGAGTGAACCACGCTGCAAGCTCAATGCGCGTGATCCAGTTCTCAAAGCACGAAGGAAGACGAGTCCGCACATCCGCTTGTGTGTTCGCGTAAACGGTGCGCGTCCAGCCCCGAGCGAGTCTTGTTCTTCCTCATCGAGCTCATCAATGATCGGTGTGGGGTGATCGAAAAACGTCTCACCAACGAAGTCATCTTCTTCTCGGTCGTATCGCCCCACAAACACAACGGGCATGGCCCACGAAACGCCTTCGTCGTCGGCTACGTTGACACCTCCGGGTTCCTCGTCAATGTACGACAAAGTGTCGTATTTCCATCGACGGAGATGTCCCCAGCCCACGCGACGAGCCTGTTCATCAGAGAGATCGGTGAGGACTACACGAATCCGAATCTCGCGGGCGCGCCCGTCTTCCTCTAGGTACATGCCTTGGGAGAAGTCGTGTTCATCAATGACCGGACGGCGATAGAGTCGCTCCGTCCCGAGCACGAGTTCCAGCGCCTCGCAAACTGTGGACTTTCCAATGTTGTTGCCGCCAACTAGCAGGGTATGCTGCTGAAAGGTGACACGTCCCTTCCTGATACCCCTGAAGTTCTCGATTTCGAGCAATCGAACACGCATAGTAGTCCACCTCACCACATCGCCTACCAATATTTCACCATGAGCAGGACCGGTTGTCGACCCATACCTAGGACCAGAAGGTGTTTGCGGGTTTTGTAACTACTGAGCGCTTCCTGGGTTTTTGAGGCCTTCTGAGAGGCTGACATCCTCCGGTGAGGGTGTCCATGTTGGTTCTGGTTCGGATGTGCGAGTTTTTGCGAGCATTCAGATCTTGTCAGGGGTCTTCTGCGTCAGTTATTTGGCGGTCTTTTGGAGGCCCCCAGCGTCGGGTGCAGTGCAAATGTTGGAGAGGGGCGGAGCCGCCACCCACCTGGCGGCCCCGCCTGTTCGAGGAAGGTCTTAGAGGCGGCCTTGTTCGGCTGCTTGGGTGAGGATGGCTTCGGACTCGTGGCGCCAATAGCGTTTGCGGTCGTCGGGGGTGCTTTTCCAGCCGGGGCGAGTTGACATGCCGGCGATGCGTCCTTTCTCGTGGAGGAGGTCGGCGACGGGTGTGAGGCTGCCTGCCACGTTGAGGATGCTGAGGATGGCGTGCTCGGGGGTGGCGGTCGGTTCGACGGCGAAGCGGAAACCGAAGGAGTCGAAGGTGCCGAGCACGCTCGCGGGCAGGGTTGCGGGTTGGGGCGGGATCGTGCCTTCGGCGTGCCAGGCGGCAAGGAGGGCCGCGATGTGGTTGCGTTGCTGCGTCTTCCAGGCGTCGGTCTGCTCGCGCCAGGGCTCTTCCCAGCGAACTTCGCGAAGGACGCCGCCTGCGTGGACCGCGTAGCCGATCTTGACTGGTTTGCCGTGGTGGTTCAGCCAGATCGAGGCGTAGCCCGTTGCCCGGCGGGCCATGAGGGTGAGCCGGTTGCCGTGATCGGTCGTCCATTCGCCCAGCACCTCGGACTTGGCGGTCCGGCCCGTGACCTGTGTTTGCGTCATCGACTTCCTCTCTGTCATCCGTTCAACCGCCCACTCAGCTGACCTGCTGAAAAGCGGCATATGAACATGGTGGTTGACAGAACGGGACGACAGAACTACACAATGGGACGCGAAGAGACGTCCTCAAGCATCGAAGTCGTCCCCGATTGGGAGTGCTCATGCCGAATGAACGATTGAAGGATGCCCTGCAAGCGTCCGGGCTGACACCGGAGTCCCTGGCTGATGAGCTGGAGGTCGATGCCAAGACCGTGAGGCGGTGGATCAGTACCGGCCGCACTCCCTATCCGCGGCACCGATCCGCCATTGCCGCGATGCTGGACGAGGCCGAGGAGTATCTGTGGCCCAATATCGATACCGCCGAGCGGCAAGCGCGTGTGTCGGAATCCGAGGCGATCCGGACCTACCCGCGCCGCTTTCAAGTGCCGTCGGAGCTGTGGCGGCGCTTGTTCGACAACGCCACCGAGCGGATCGGCATCCTGGTCTACTCCGGGCTGTTCCTACCCGAGCATGATCCGCACCTGATCGAGGCGCTGCAGCGCAAAGCCCAAGCGGGCACCAAGATCACGGTCCTGCTCGGAGATCCTGACTGTGAAGCTGTAGCGGTCCGCGGCCGTGAGGAGGGCATCGGCGACGCGCTCGCTGCGAAGATCCGCAATGTCCTGGCGTTCTACGAAAAGCTCAGAGGCACTGAAGGCGTATTCATTGGCTTCCACACCTCGACGCTGTACAACAGCATCTACCGCTATGACGACGAGATGCTGGTCAACACCCACGTCTACGGCTTTCCGGCAGCGCACGCGCCGGTCATGCACCTGCGCCGACTCGCCGGCGGCACTCTGTTCAACTCCTACGCCGACAGCTTCGACCGAGTCTGGACCGCTTCACGCGACGCCTGGACCGGTGACCATGGCAAGGTAAGGCCATGAGCCGCATCGACCACATCAACAACCCCGATGCCCCCGAGCCGAACAGCGTCGTGCCCTCGACAGTCGCGTTCGTGACCGATGACGAAGGCCGGGTTCTGCTCATCCAGCGCTCGGACAACGGCGACTGGGCCCTACCCGGCGGGGGCCACGACCTGGGTGAGCGGATCGCCGACACCGCCGTCCGCGAGACGAAGGAAGAAACCGGCCTGGACATCGAGGTCACCGGCGTCATCGGCCTCTACACCGACCCCGGTCACTTGATCGAATACAGCGACGGCGAGGTCCGGCAGCAGTTCTCGATCTCCTTCCGTGCCAAACCAGTCGGTGGAACGCTCGCTACGAGCGACGAGTCGATCCAGGTTGCCTGGCTTGGCGTAGATGAGCTTGACACTCTTCCGATTAACCCGTCGATGCGGCTCCGGATCGAGCACGGATTCGCCGGCGATGCTGAGCCCTACATCGGCTGAGCTGGTGGCAACACTGATTCGACTCGTTTCGCTACCTCTGCGAACACGCTGGCACTGCCAGCGATGAACTCGTAGACGACCGACCCAGGCTCATATCGTTCCTTGACCTCAGCGATCCGCTCCTCGACAGTGAAGGCCTGTCCGTCAGGGCCGGTCGTGAGGTCGCAGTACCAAAGCAGGTCCGCCACGGGCGAGGCCTCACGGTCAAACTCCCCGGACAACTCCTTGTCGAGACCGCGCTGTTCGGCTTCAGCAAGCGCATTGGTGTGGTGGGCGACCAACGCGGCCACCCGGTCGTTGAACCCGATCTCGCGAAGCCAACGCGCCCCATCCAATGGATGGAATCCAGTCGCATCGATCGAGGGGGCATAACCGATGTCATGAAGCGCTGCGGACGCGACAAGCACCTCGCGATCCTGCTGGATACGGAGCGCTAGGGAAAGCCGTTCGGCCTTGGCGGTCACCGCTTGAACATGTCGCCATCGTCGAGGCAACGCCTCGCTGAGCTTCCGCTCCGCGAGAGCGCGCGCACTGCTGACCATGCTCGACTGCACTCGACAATCCTATCGATCCGGATGGTCGAGCCAAGGTCTGTGACAGTGGCCGTTCCACCCGGAGGTTTGCCCCAGCGCCTGACCCGGCATCTCACCGGCCATCCAGGTGCCGGGAGAGATGCCGCCCTGTCACCAAACGTTCGTGACAGCTAGAGGTCCAGGTCATTTAGGGTGCCGGGCTAGATGGGAGAGGCGCTCGCGCAGAGCCGAATGGTGGGGCAACTTATGTACTCGGGCCAAACGCGAACTCCGCGGCCTCGGCGTCGCGATCCTGTCGGTGAAGGACCCGACCGATGACTCGCCCACCGGCGATCTCATGGCGCACATGGTCGACGGGTTCAACGAATACCAGTCCCGCGTCTCCGGGCAGGACATCGCCTACAAGATGGAAGCCAAAGCCGCACGCGGAGGCACGCCAGGGCGGGCGCCCCTCGGGTACCTGAACGTCCGGGAGATGATTGAGGGCCGCGAGGTTCGCACGGTCGCCCTCGATCCCGAACGCGCCCCGCTCGTCAAGACGCTGTTCGAGCGGTATGCGACCGGTCAGCGCTCGTTCAAGGAACTCCGCGCCATCGCCACCGCCGCCGGGCTCAAGACCCGGCCCACTCGTAAGCACCCGGCCGGGACCGCCGTCTCGATCCACAAGATCGGGCAGATCCTCATTGACCCGTACTACCTCGGCACGGTCACCTTCAACGGCGTCGCCTACCCCGGCCGGCACGAAGCCCTCATCGACCGAGCCCTGTTCGACAAGGTCCAGACCGTGCTCACCGAGCAGCGCGGCGCGGGCGTGCGTGAACGCAAGTGGGACCACTACCTCAAAGGCCTCGTCTGGTGCGGGCGCTGCGGGCGCCGCTTGATCGTCGAGCGCGCCAAGTCCAAGACCGGGCGGCTGTACTTCTACTACCTGTGCATGGGCCGCAACGAGAACGGCACCTGCGACCTGCCCCGGTTCGCCGTCACCGACATCGAGACCGCAGTGAGCGCCCACTACGCCACCATCGCGCTCACCCCCGACGAAGCGAGCCGGACCAGGAACGGGCTCGAGCAGGTCGCCCGAACCGATGAGCGGACAGCGCAGACTCTGCGTCGCAACCTCAAACGCGAACGCACCCGACTCGACGCCCTGGAGGACCAGATCCTGGACTTGCTCGGCGACCCCGACTGGCCCACCGAGAAGCTCACCGCCAAGATCCGCGACATCGCCGCGCTACGCGAAGCGATCGACGCCCAGCTGGCCGACACCGACCTGCCGCGACTCGACCAGGCCGCAGCCCTCATCGCCCCGTTCCTGGAGCTCCTGTCGGATCCGAGGCGGCTGTATGAGTCCCTGGCAGACGAGGACCGGCAGACGCTCAACTCGATCTGCTTCACCCGGCTGCATGTCGATACCGACGCCGACCAGCATCCCCAGATCAGCCAAGGCGCGGCCACTGCCAGCATCGCGCCGCTCATCGCGTTCCGGGACCGGGAACGGCGAAACGGCACCTGCCCGGAGGCTGATGCCGTTCTTCCTATGGGTCAGGGTTCAAGTAAGAACCCTTTGGTGGAGCTTA
Source organism: Glycomyces sp. NPDC049804 (assembly GCF_040674615.1). NCBI lineage: Bacteria > Bacillati > Actinomycetota > Actinomycetes > Glycomycetales > Glycomycetaceae > Glycomyces > Glycomyces sp. NPDC049804. The sequence goes on along the minus strand of NZ_JBFAMQ010000003.1, from coordinate 396,939 downwards.
GGGGATTCGAACCCCTGACCTTTTCATTGCGAACGAAACGCGCTACCAACTGCGCCAAAGCCCCTTGCGGCGACAAGATTAGCACAGCGGCGCGCGGGCGCCGCGAGGGTGCCGTGTGGGCCGGGTCTCGTTCGCGGCGGTCAGATCCAGGAGTCGAGCCACATGCGGGCGTGCCATTCGTCGCGGGGGACGGCCTCGCCGGTGTAGATCGGCCAGAAGTAGGCGAAGCACAGGACGACGACGGCCACGAAGGCCCCGGCGATGAGCGCGCCGGTGAGGCGGCGCTCCGGTGAGCCGAGGGACGGCAGGCCGGCGTCGCGGCGGCGCAGGTCGGTGCGGCCGATGATGAGGCCGAGGCACCACGTGACCGCGCCGATGAAGAACGGGACGGCGGGGGCGGTGTAGAAGAAGAACATCGTCCGGTCGGGGTACATGAACCACGGGAGGATGCCCGCGCCGAGCCCGGCGAGGAGGAACCAGGCGCGCCAGTCGCGCCTGTGCAGCGCCCACACGAGGAGGGCGAGCGCCGCGGGCACGAACGCCCACCACAGCAGCGGGGTGCCGAGGAGGAGCACTTCGGCGGCGCAGTCGCTCGTGCCGCAGTCGACGTCGGAGCTCCAGTAGAAGACCACGGGCCGCAGGTCGAACAGCCACTGCCACGGCGCCGACTGGTAGGCGTGCTCGGAGGAGAGGCCTTCGTGGAACTCGAGGACGCTGAAGTGGTACTGCATCCAGTTGGTGAGCGCGCCGATGACGGGCGGCTCGGCCCGGCCCTGGTCGGCGAGCCAGTGGCGGTAGGAGCCGGTGTCGTTGAGGAACCAGCCGGTCCACGAGAGCGTGTAGACGCCGATCGCGAGGAGCCCGAACCACAGGTTCTGGAAGAACTCGTAGATGATCGTGTCCCGGAAGGGCTTGCGGGCGCCCGCGTCGGCGCGCAGCCGCCAGTCCCACACGACGAACAGCACGATCACGATGACGATGTACCAGAGGGCGCTCCACTTGGTGGCCATGGCGAGGCCGAGGAGTACCGCGCACGCGATGCGCCACCACGCGGGGCCGAGGCGGGGGCGGCGGCGCGAGGCGTCGAGGCCGTCCTCGATCGCGGCGAGCCAGCCGGCGCGGCGCCAGTCGCGGTCGCGCACCAGGCAGTACATGGCGGCGAGGAGGAGCGTGGCGATGAAGATGTCGAGCAGGGACGTGCGGGAGAGCACGAGGTGGCTGCCTTCGACGGCGAGTAGGAGGCCCGCGGTGCCGCCGAGGAGGGTCGAGCCGGTGAGGCGGCGCATGAGCCGCACGAGGATCGCGACGCCGATGATCCCGGCGGCCGCGGCGGCGATGCGCCAGCCGACCTCGTCGTAGCCGAACGCCCATTCGCCGAGGCCGATGAGCCACTTGCCGAACGGCGGGTGCGCGACGTACGAGGAGCCGTCCGCGCCCGGGTCCCACTCGACGCCGTGGGAGAGCATCGAGTGCGCGTCCTGCGCGTAGTAGACCTCGTCGAAGATCAGGCCCTTGGGGTGGTCCAGGCCGATCAGGCGCAGCACCGCGGCGATCCCGGTGACCCCGAGGGTCACCCAGAGGGCGCGGCGGCGGTCGCCCGGCAGGGTGCTCGCGAGGCGGGCCCGGACGGCGGGGAGGGGGCCGGGGAGCGGCGTCGGCCGCCAGGCGGCGGGCGGCTGCTCGGGCCGGACTGCGGTGGCGCTCACCGGGATGAGTCTAGGGCCTGAGCGCCCCTCGTGGCGAGTCGCGTCAGGCCCTAGTGTCCGGTCGTCAGTGCACGAGTTCCGTGGGAGGCGTGAAGTCGCCTTCGCCGTTCATGTCCCATTGCGCGGCCAGGATCTCGGCGACCGCGTTCGCGGGCTTGCCGAGGTTGCCCTTGCCGACGAGGTTCTGCGGGCTGTCCGGGTCGGCGATGAACGCCGCGGCGGCCGCGTTCGGGGTGAAGCCCACGAACCAGTTGGTGGAGTTGGAGTCGGTGGTGCCGGTCTTGCCCGCGACCGGGCCGTCGACCTCCGCGCCGACCTGCGGGGCCGTGCCCCACGTGCAGTTCCCGGCCGCCGCGCCGTACTCGGTCGGGCAGCGGGCCGCGTCCACCGCGGCGCGGGCGACCTCCACGCTCACGGCCTGGTCGCACGCCGACTCGAACGGGATCGTCTCACCGGTCAGCGTGGTCGCGCTCGACGCCGGGATCGGCGGGCAGTACACGCCGTCCGCCGGGAGCGCCGCGTACGCCGCGGCCATGTCGAGCGGCGTGGTCTGCGTGACGCCGAGGACGAACGGCCCGTACGTCTCCGGGCTGTTCGTCACCAGGTTCAGGTCCTCCTGGGACCGGAACTTGATGCCCAGCCGCTCGGCCACGTTGATGGCCTTCTCGACGCCGATCCGCTCGGCCAGCTGCACGAAGTACGTGTTCACCGACTCCCCGAAGCCGGTCCACATGTTGTAGTCCCCCTGCTCCGACTTCGAGGCGTTCTTCGGGCACCAGTAGTTCCCGCACGAGGCCGCGCCGTCGCCCACCACGTACTGCGACGTGTACTGGTACGGCGAGTAGATCGTCGTATCCAGCGGCAGGCCCTCTTCGAGCGCCGCGAGCATCGTGAACATCTTGAACGACGAGCCCGCCTGGTATCCCGGCACCGCCGAGTTGCCGCTCAGCAGCGGGTTCGTGGTGCTCGGGTACGAGCCCTTGTACTCGGGGTTCGAGGTGTTCGGGCCGTTGCCGGAGGTGTCGTTCGAGTAGATGCGGTTCACGGCCATCACCTGGATGCCGCCGGTCCCCGGCTCGACCACCACGGAACCGAGCGCGTACTCGGAGCCCATCTCCTTCTGCCGCTCGACCGCCTCCTGCGCCGCGTCCTGCAGGTCCACGTCGAGGGTCGAGACGATCTGGTAGCCGCCCCGGTAGAGGCGGGCCTTGCGGACCGCCTCGGAGTCGCCGAAGTCCTCCTGCTGGTTCCACCACTGCTCGAAGTAGTCGACGAAGAACCCGTAGTCGGAGTCGATCGCCCCGCCCATGGTGTTGTTCGCGTCCTGCGGGTTGAGGTTCAGGCCCTCGGCCCTCGCCTCGTCGCCCTCGGCGCCCGTGAGGAACCCGACGTCGACCATCCGGTTGATCACGTGGTCGCGGCGGACCTGCGCGGCCTCCGACGAGCCGTTGATCGGGTCGTAGTTCGACGGCGACTGGATCAGGCCCACCAGCATCGCCGACTCGGCGGTGGTCAGGTCCGCCGGGACCTTCCCGTAGTAGACCTGCGCGGCCGCGCCGATCCCGTACGCGCCGTTGCCGAAGTACACGGTGTTGAGGTAGTTGGTGAGGATCTCCTGCTTGGTCATCTCCTCTTCGAGCGCCAGCGCGTACCCCATCTCCTTGACCTTGCGGTCGATGGTGACCTCGCTGGCGGCGGCGACCTCGTCGGGCGTGGTCGCGGTGTAGGAGAGGACCTGCCGCACGTACTGCATGGTGATCGTCGAGGCGCCCTCGGAGGTGCCGCCGTCGGCGAGGTTGGTGACGAGCGCGCGCATGACGCCTTCGGGGTCGACGCCGTTGTGCTCGAAGAAGTTCGAGTCCTCGGTGGCGACGAGCGCGTTCACGACGGACTCGGGGATCTGGTCGAACTCGAGCTGCACGCGGTACTGGTCGCCGAAGGTGGCGATCACGGTCGTGCCGTCGGAGGCGTACAGGGTCGAGGACTCGGGCGCGGGCGGGAGGACGAGCTCGTCGGGGAGTTCGAGCACGGTCTCGGAGCCGACCTTGGCGAGGCCGCCGAAGGCGCTCGTCACCGGCAGGAAGGCGAGGCCGACGACGAGACCGAAGGCGACCGCCACCGGCACCAGCGCGAACATCGCGCGTCGCTGCACTGCGGTGATGGGTCCGAACCAGGTCTGCGCCACCGGTTTCGAAGATGCACTCACGCTGTCTCCCGAAGAGCCCCGAAGCCGGGGAAGGATACGGTCAATTCTCAAATGGGCGCGCCGTAGCGCCATTTCAGGCGGAGTTCCGGGGGCGGGTTCACTCTACGACGCCGCGCCTCGCGGGCGGAGGCGGCTGGCGATCCGGGTGGGCGTCATTACAACCCGTCCCGGGCTCGCGCGCCGCCCGCACACAGGGTGTCAGGGCTGCTATCGCGCGCGACGGACAACCGGTCTGCTCACCAGGCGAACGCGAGGGCCGCCGCGAGCACCGCCCCGGCGAAGGCCCAGCACAGGCCGATCGCGCCCGAGCGTCCTTCGTAGAGCCTCGTGGCGCCCGAGACGCCCACGAGGGCGAACGCGACGGCCATGAACAGCACGAGCGAGGGCGCCCAGCGCAGCAGCAGCCCGGCGGTCTCGCCGACGTAGGCGCTGTGCGCGTCGGGGCCGGTGGACCGGGCGAACAGGGTGGCGCCGACGTCGGCGGCGTCGACTTCGCCGGTGAGGTGGAGGTCCTTGGCCCAGCCGTCGGCTTCGAAGCGGCCGGTGCAGGCGGGCGCGAACCCGTCCTGGCAGGAGGTGACGGTGACGGTGCCGTACTCGTAGTGGCCCACCGAGATCCACAGGGCGGGGGCGGCGGTCCAGGCGAAGAACATGAGCAGGCACGCGCAGACGAGGATGCCCAGGAGCGCGGGCGCGAACGCCTTGGGCTCGCGGCGGCGCTGGGGCCGGCCGGGCTTGGCGGGGCGGCGGCGCTCGGTCTCGGCGGCCCGCTCCCAGACGGCCCGGATCGCGGCCATGCCGTCGGCCTGGGAGCCGAGCGGGCCGCGCTGCGATACGGGGCGGGGGGCGGGCTCGGGGGCCGGGTCCCACCCGTAGTCCCCGACGGTGCCGTACGCGGCGGGCAGCTCGGGAACGGGCGCGTTCGCGTCCGGCGTCTCGGAGGAGGCGGGCTGCTGGGGATCGACCGCGCGGTTTGTTCCAGACATAACGGTTATTGCATCACCGAATCCTCCGACGGGGGCGCAATCGGGGACGGATCGCCGTGTCGGGTGGGGGCGAGACCGGCGCTGCAGGAGGCCCCGGACAGTGCCGGTCCTGATATTCGGACCGTTAACATGGGGCGCATGACTCATGTATTGACCGCGCTGGCCTGGCCTTACGCCAACGGTCCGCGCCACATCGGCCATGTAGCAGGATTCGGGGTCCCCGCCGACGTCTTCGCCCGCTACATGCGCATGCGCGGTCACGACGTGCTCATGGTCTCCGGGACCGACGAGCACGGCACGCCGATCCTGGTGCAGGCCGACTCGGAGGGGCTCAAGGCCGCCGAGGCCGCCGCGAAGTACAACCGGGTCATCGTCGAGGACCTGGACGCGCTGGGCCTCTCGTACGACCTGTTCACCCGCACCACGACCGGGAACCACTACAAGACCGTGCAGGAGCTGTTCACCACCCTGCACGCGAACGGGTACATCCTGCAGCAGAAGACGCTCGGGGCGATCAGTCCGTCGACGGGCCGGACGCTGCCGGACCGGTACATCGAGGGCACCTGCCCGCACTGCGGGTTCGACTCGGCGCGCGGCGACCAGTGCGACAACTGCGGCCGCCAGCTCGACCCGACCGACCTCATCGACCCGAAGTCGCGGATCAACGGCGAGACGCCGAAGTTCGTGGAGGAGGACCACTTCTTCCTGGACCTGCCGGCGTTCGCGGACGCGCTGCACGCGTGGCTCGACACCCGCACCGGCTGGCGCACGAACGTCCTGCGGTTCACCAAGAACCTGCTCGACGAGATGCACCCGCGCCCGATCTCGCGCGACCTGGACTGGGGCGTGCCGATCCCGCTCGAGGGCTGGATCGATAGGCCGGACAAGCGCCTGTACGTGTGGTTCGACGCGGTGATCGGCTATCTGAGCGCGACGATCGAGTGGGCGCGGCGCTCGGGCGACCCGGACGCGTGGAAGCTGTGGTGGCAGGACCCGGAGGCGGTGTCCTACTACTTCATGGGCAAGGACAACATCGTCTTCCACTCCGAGATCTGGCCGGCGATGCTGCTGGGCGCCAACGGCGAGGGCGCGGGCGGCGGCGAGCCGGGCCCGCTCGGGAAGCTGAACCTGCCGACCGAGGTCGTCTCGTCGGAGTTCCTGACGATGGAGGGCAAGCAGTTCTCGTCCTCGCGCCGCGTCGTGATCTACGTGCGCGACTTCCTGGAGCGGTACTCCCCCGACGCGCTGCGCTACTACATCTGCGCGGCGGGCCCGGAGAACCAGGACTCGGACTTCACGTGGGCGGAGTTCCTGCGCCGCAACAACGACGAGCTGGTGGCGGGCTGGGGCAACCTGGTGAACCGCTCGATCGCCATGGCCGCGAAGAACTTCGGGGCCGTGCCGGAGCCGGGCGAGCTCGAGGACGTCGACCGGGAGCTGCTGGCGACGACGCGGGCCGCGTTCGACACCGTGGGCGACCTCATCGGCGCCAACAAGGTCCGCGCCGGCATCGGCGAGGCCATGAAGGCGGTCGCGGCGGCGAACAAGTACCTCGCGGACACCGCGCCGTGGAAGATGAAGGAGGACCCGAAGCGCCAGGGCACGGTCCTCTACACGGTGCTGCAGGCGGTGTCGGACCTGAAGACCGTCATGAGCCCGTTCCTGCCGCACTCCTCGCAGCGGGTGCACGAGCTGCTCGGCGGCGAGGGCGTGTTCGCGCCGATGCCGCACATCGAGGAGGTCGCGGACCTGGACGAGGGCGGCGCGACCGCCGGGCCGTACCCGATCCTCACCGGCGACTACTCGGCCACCCCGAAGTGGGAGTCCGTGCCGCTGGTGCCGGGCACGGTGCTGGAGAAGCCGACCCCGGTGTTCACGAAGCTCGAGCCGTCCATCGTGGACGAGGAGATCGAGCGCCTGAACGCTTAGGACGCGAACGGAAGGGCCTGGCATCCGCCAGGCCCTTTTCCGTTGCCTCAGATCGCGGGGGCGACGTCGCCGCGCTCGACCCACTTCTCGTAGACGCCGCGGCGCACGGCCTCGGCCCCGGTGCGGGACAGGACATCCGGGCTGGGGCGGGAGAGGCGGAACCGGGCCCAGTCGTCGTCGGCGTCCACAAGAGACCCTGGCACGCCCTTCCAGACGACGTGATTCGCCTCGCGCAGCACGCGCCGCACCTGGTGGACGCGGCCCTGCTCGACGCCCGGGATGTCGACGCGCCGTTCGAGGGTGAGCGGCGACCACTGCTGCCCGCCGTAGGCGAACAGCTCGAGCTCGGCGCCCTGCTCGGTGTAGGCGAGCAGGCGCGCGCCCTCGGGGAGCGGCAGGTCGGTGAGGTCGGCGGTGACGTGCTCGGGAAGGAGGTGCGCGGTCGAGATCGCGAACCCGGTGCCGAGGACGGGCATGCCGCGCCGGTCGGAGGACGGCATCGCCGTCAGGCCTTCGTACTCGGGCGCGACGGGCGCCTGGTAGTCCCAGGGATCCGCTGCGGGCCAGCGCAGTGCGAACACCCACGGGTCGCCCGGCTCGGTCTCGCCGCCGAGGACCGAGCGCGCCGCGGGGGTGCGCAGGTGCGCGATGTCCCAGCGGCGGTAGCAGAAGCCGCCGGGGACGGCGGCGGTCTCCATGAGGCGGGCGATCTGCGGGGCGGTGACGGGACGCTCCATGAGCTCGCCCGGGGCGACCGCGGCGGAGCGGCGGACGCGGTCGAGGAGGACCCGCGCCGCCGGGTCGAGGTGCGGGGTCTGGGTGAGCCTGCGGACGTACTCGAGGTCGAGGCCGGGCGCGAGGGGCACGGTGAGGGAGCGGTCGTCGGCGACGGCAACGGGGACGCCGTCGCGCAGGACCTCGCCGGCGTGCGCGAAGTGGCGGTAGGGGTAGTCGCTGCCGGGGCGGGGGTTGGGGAGGAAGTCGGGGCGCGGGAGCGCGGAGAACAGCTCCCAGGCGGCGCCGTCGGCGCAGGGGAGGCCGGGGTACTTCTCGCCGCGCCATTCGACGGTGACGAGGGTTTCGGGCTGTTGCGTCGGTTCGGCCGGGACGGCGGGGCGGCGTTGCTGGAGCGCTGCGGCGCGGTTGCGGCGGGACGCGAGGTCGCGGGTCATGTGCGTCTCGATTCGTCTTGCGCGGATGCGACGGCGGGTGCGACGGCGTTGTCGTTGTGGATGCAGTGTCGGTGTGGAGGCACTGTCGTGGTGGAGGCGCCATCCTTGCGGATGCGCTGTGGTCGGACGGTAGTGGCTTGTCCACAGGCGGTGGTTCGACTGTCCGCCAACGTAAGCGCGCCGTGTCAGGCGTGGATGTCCGGAAAATGAAGAAGATGTTACGTCGGCGGCATTACGTGCGCAACGCGTCGGGTAGCGGTTGGCGCGAAGTGCGCTCGTGAAGCGGCCGCGCGGTTGCCGTCCCGAACCCCTGCCGTCCCGAACCCCCACCCACCACTGGAGGGGAAAGAAGGTATCGGCGATCCTCCCGCGCCCCACCGACAAGAACGGCCGCGGAACCGGCGAGCGCGGCGCGGGTTCACCCGATCGAGTCGGCATCGAGGCGGGCCGCGCTGGTGACGGCGCCCGTGCCGCGGCGTGGCATCGTTGAGGCGTGTACCGATCCGAACCCGCGCCGCTGCCCGAGCCGCTGCCGCATCCCGTCGCCGACAGCCACACCCATTTCGACCTCGTCGACGTCTTCGGCGCCGAGGAGGACCTCCCGGTGCCCGCGCCCGACGCGCCCGAGGTGCGGGCCCGCCTCGACGAGGCCGAGTCCGTGGGGGTCGCGCGGGTGGTGCAGGTCGGCACCGACGTCGAGTCGTCCCGCTGGGCCGCCGCGCTCGCCGCGGTCGACCCGCGGGTGCTCGCGGCCGCGGCGCTGCACCCGAACGACGCGCCCCGCCAGGCCGACCTCGACGAGGCGCTGGCCGCGATCGACGCGGTCGCCGCGCTCCCCCGCGTCGCGGCCCTCGGCGAGACCGGCCTCGACTACTTCCGCACCGACGAGTCCGGGCGCGCCGCCCAGCAGCGCTCGTTCCGCGCGCACATCGAGATCGCGAAGCAGCGCGGCAAGACCCTCGTCATCCACGACCGCGACGCCCACGAGGACGTGCTGTCGATCCTCGACGCCGACGGCGCGCCCGACCGCGTCGTCCTGCACTGCTTCTCGGGCGACTTCGCGTTCGCGAAGGAGTGCGCGCGCCGCGGGTTCTTCATGAGCTTCGCCGGGAACGTGACCTTCAAGAACGCCCAGCACCTGCGCGACGCCGCCACGGTGGCCCCGCCGGAGCTGGTCCTCGTCGAGACCGACGCGCCGTTCATGGCCCCGATACCGGTGCGCGGCCACCGGAACCACCCGGCGCTCGTGAACTACACGGCCCGCTTCCTCGCCGAGCACCTCGGCCGCGACCTCGAGGCCTGGTGCGAGCGGCTGTGGGCCAACACCGAGGCGGCATTCGGCGAGTGGTAGCGCAGCCGGACAGCGGCATTCGGCGAGTGGTAGCGCAGCCGGACAGCGGCACCCTCGAGCGGTAGCGCAGCCGGACAGCGGCACCCTCGAGCGGTGATCAGCTGACGTCGACGGCCGCTTCGGCGGTCGCCGAGTTCCCTTCGGCGTCGGTGAGCGTGAACGTGAAGATCCAGCGGCCCTCGTCGGGCAGACTCACCTCGCCCGCGAGGATGCCGGTGCGCAGCTCGATGAGGGGCATCTCCTCGGCCTCGCCGCCTTCGGGCCCGTACGAAGCGGTCCACTCGACGGCGGGGAACGGCGCGCCTTCGAGGTCGGTGGCGAGGATGCGCACGCTGTTGGGGCCGGGCCGCCCCGGTTCGAGCACGAGCTGCGCCGAGTACACGTCGGTGGTGACGAGCGTGGCGGTCTCGGTGGACTGCGCTTCGCTCGTCTCGGTCTCCAGCAGCGCGGTCTTCGCGGGCACCGCCTGCACGAGCACCGTCACGGCGGCCATCACGGCCGCGAGGAACACGAGCTCGACCCCGGCGGCGACCCGCAAGCGCCGCTTGGCCTCCGTGCGGCGCAGCAGCGCGCGCCGCGTGAACAGGCCCGCGCCGAGGATCGCGAGGAACAGCGCGGCTTTGAGGATCACGAGCCGCCCGTAGGCGGTGTCCGTGAGCGCCGCGATCGAGTCGATGTGGAGCAGCGCGGAGGCGACGCCGGCGACGAGCACGTTGGCGACGAGCCACGGCACCAGGGCGATCCAGGTCTCGGCGGCCTTGTCGGGGATGTCGGTGTCCTTGCGCAGGGCGAGGATCAGGATCGCGAGGACCCCGCCCGCCCACGCCATCGAGGCGGCGAGGTGCACGAGGTCGGCGACGAACGCGACGAGCACCGGCTCGGTCGCCATCGGGTGCCCGGCGAGCGGCCAGGTCGCGGCGAGCGCGATGCCGACTCCGGCGAGCGCGGCGATGAGCGGCGGCTTCGGGTCCTCGTCGCCGGTGACGACGGTGCGCATGAGCGGCAGGGCGAGCAGCACGAGCAGGAGCCGCAGGAGCCCGGCGAGGCCCACGTTGGACTCCATGACCGACTGGAGCCCGACCGCGTCGAGGCCGGAGACGCTGGTCCCGGTCTCGTAGGCGGCCTGGAGCGGCAGCCCGAGCACGGCGGTCATGGCGACGACCGCGAGCCCGGTCGCGGCCATCTTCGCGGTGGCCTCGCGCGGACGCGCGCCGAGCGCGAGGAAGATCCCGGCACCGAGGGCGAGCGCGAGCCCCGCGTACCCGAACCAGCGGTTGCCGTAGAGGAGCGCCTGCACGAACGGATCGGTTCCGGCGGTGAGCGCTTCGGCGCTCGGCGCCTCGGACTCGACGCCCACGGAGTACGTGAAGGTGCCGGAGACGGGGTGGCCGTCGTGGGAGACGACCCGGTATCCGACGAGGTAGGTGCCCTCCTGGTCGGCGTCGACCGCGATGGTCAACGTGGTCGCTTCGGCGTTCTGCGAGACCCCGGTGTCTGCTCGGTCACCATCGGGAGCCACCACGCCGGTGGCCGCGTCTACGGGGGTGACTGGTTCGTTGAACTCGACGACGACTTCGCTCACAGGCGCGTCCAGGAGCGCCCCGGAGGCCGGCGTGGTCTTGGTGGCCGTGGCGTGCGCCCAGGCCCCCGAGGCCCACAGCGCGCCGAAGAGCGCGCCGACGAGCGCCGCCGCGAGCGACGACCAGGCGAAGCGGGTCGCTGTCGCGGCGGGGCGGCGGTCGTTGGATCGGGATCGCATCGCCGCTGAGCGTACTCGAATCCGCTTCGTGAATCGAGAGTTGGACCGGAGAAAGGCTGAGCGAGGCACATGGGGAAGTCGAACCGGAACACCGACCGGCGGCAGGCCGCCGAGGCGCTGCGCAAGCAGCAGGCGGCGGAGGCGCGGCGCCGGAAGATCGTGTTCGGAGTGGCGATCGGCGCCGCCGTGGTGCTCATCGGGGGGCTCCTCGTCTGGGGCATCTGGATGAACAGCAAACCCGAGTACGAGGTGCACACCCCGGCCGCGCGGACCACGGACACCTACGCCGTGCAGATCGGGGACGGCCCGGTCGAGGTCGACCTCTACATCGACTACATGTGCCCCGCGTGCAACCAGTTCGAGTCCGCTTACGCCGAGCAGATCCAGTCGTGGGTCGACGCCGGCACGGTGACGGTGAACTACCACCCGCTCACGATCCTCGACCGCCTCAGCAACGGCACCGAGTACTCCAGCCGCTCGGCCGCCGCAGCCGTGTGCGCCGCCGACGCCGGAGAGCAGCAGTTCCTCGACTACACGCTGGCGCTGTACGCGAACCAGCCCGCCGAGAACAGCGAAGGCCTGAGCGACGACGAGCTGATCCGGATCGGCACCGAGGACGTCGGCCTCGACGCCTCCTGGCAGTCCTGTGTGGAGGACGAGCGGTACCGCGGCTGGGTCCAGGAGGGCAACGCGAGCGCTACCGGCGACCAGGGCGTCTCCGCGACGCCGACCGCGAAGGTCAACGGCGAAGTGGTCCAGAACTCCGCGTTCGCCGACGAGGTGCAGGCCGCGATCGACGCGGGCTGACCGAAGCAGAAGTTCAGGGGCGCAGCCGCGTTGGCGGCTGCGCCCCTCCGGCGTCGGCGGCGACGTGTGCCCGGGCAGGCCGTCCCGCGAACCTCGACGGGGGGCGAGGTCCGCGGGACGGGGTCTCGAGGGCGGTTGCGGTCCCTCGCTACGCCCGCATCGCCGCCAGCGCGGTCTCCAGGGAGAAGCCGAAGGGGAGTTCGAGCCGGTGCCGCTGCAGCAGTTCGGTGTCGGCGAGGATCGCGGCGGTGGGGCCGTCGGCGGCGACGCGCCCGGCGTCGAGGATGACGGCCCGTTCGCACAGCTGCAGCGCGTACGGCAGGTCGTGGGTGACGAGCAGCAGCGTGGGCGCGGTGGCCTGCAGGATCGCAGCGAGGTCGCGGCGGGCGGCCGGGTCGAGGTTGGCGCTCGGCTCGTCGCAGACGACGATGTCGGGGCGCATGGCGAGGACGCCGGCGAGGGCGGCGCGGCGCTGCTGGCCGACCGAGAGGTGGTGCGGGGGCCGGTCGGCGAGGTCGCTCAGGCCCACGTCGGCGAGCGCGGCCGCGACGCGCGCGGCGAGTTCGGGCCCGCGCAGGCCGAGGTTCGCGGGGCCGAAGCCCACATCGTCGGCGACGGTGGGCATGAACAGCTGGTCGTCGGGGCTCTGGAAGACGATGCCGACGCGGCGGCGGATCTCGGCGAGGGTCTTCCTCTCGACCGTGACCTCCCCGACCGACACGGTTCCGGCGGTGGCGGTGAGGAGCCCGGCGAGGTGGAGCATGAGCGTGGTCTTCCCGGCGCCGTTGGGGCCGAGGATCGCGACGCGTTCGCCTTCGGCCACTTGGAGGTCGACGCCGTCGAGGGCGCGGTGCCCGTCCGGGTAGACGTGCTCGAGGCCGCTGATCGTCAAGGCGCTCATGCCATCACCGCCGTCCAGGCCGCGATGCCCGCCGCGAGGGCGGGGGCGGCGAGCGCGGCGGACCATTGCAGGGCGCTGGCGGGCGCGGGGCCGACGTCAAGTGGGAGCCGCCCGGTGTAGCCGCGGGCGGCCATGGCCTGCCAGACGCGTTCGCCGCGTTCGAAGGAGCGGATGAAGACGACGCCGAGGCTGCGGGCGAGGGCACCCGCCTGCCACAGGAAGCGCGGGTCGTCGCAGCGGGCGAGGCGGGCCAGGCGCATCTGGGTCACCTCGGCCACCGTGAGGTGCGCGTAGCGGATCGCGAAGGCGGTGATCTGGAGCAGGATCTCGGGGCAGCGCAGCCGCGAGAGCCCGGCCAGGACCCCGGCGATCGGGGTGGTCGCGGCGAGGACCAGGGCCGCCCACACGCCGAGCGTGGCTTTCGCGAGCAGGTTCCATCCGGCCCACAGGCCCGGTTCCGAGACGGTGAGGAAGCCGAGGTGCACCGCCGGGCCTTCGACCATGAACGGGAACGCCAGGGCCAGCACCAGGAACGGCGATTCGACCAGGCTGCGCGAGAGCACCCAGCGGAGCGGGACGCGCGCGAGCGCGAACAGCCCGGCGATGAGCAGGGCGTAGGCCCCGAAGGCCCACACGGCTTCTCGCGGGGTGGCGGCGATGGCGCAGGTGAAGGCGACGAGCGCGACGATCTTCACCTGCGGCCGCAGCCGGTGGACCGGTGAGTTCCCCGGCCGGTAGAGGCCGTCGACCGGGTTCACGCGTGCTCGCGCTTCTTGCCGCGCGCCAGGAGCCGGAACAGGCCCGTCGCGATCGCGAGCGTCAGGATGACGCCGAGGACGCCCGAGAGGGACGCGCCGAGGATCTCGTTGTCGAGGAACGACATCCCGTAGTCGGCGAAGGCGCCGCCGATCTCGTGGTCGCCCGCGGCCTGGAGGACGCAGGCGCCGCCGGTGATCTCCCCGTCGGCGGTCTCGCAGCCGGTGAGGAGCACCGATTCGAGCCCGTCGGGCGAGGCCGAGGCGAACAGGGACACGAACCCGGCGAGGACCAGCGTGACGACGACGCCGGCGATCCAGAAACGTTTGGTCTTCACACCGACTCCTTCGCGGTCCGGGCGAGCGGGGTGCCGCGCAGGGCGTGCACGAGATCGGGGCGGGCGACCGCCACCGCGGTGACGGCGCCGGCGGTGATGACGCCTTCGCCGATGCCGATGAGCGCGTGGGTGCCGAGGATGGCGGCGGCCATGGCCCCGAAGGACTGGCCGACCTCTTCGCCGCCGAGCCAGAACTGGAGGAGGAATCCGGCCGAGGCGGCCACGACGCTGACCACGGCGGCCGCGAAGACCGCGACCCCCAGGCCGAAGCGCGTGCGCGGGAGGACCTTGAGCGCCAGGACGATCACGCCGTACCCGGTGAACGCGGCGATCACGGCCATGTTCACCACGTTCAGGCCCAGGGCCGTGACGGCCCCGTCCGCGAACAGGAGCGCCTGGATGACGATGACGACGGTGACGCACAGCGCCCCGAGCCAGGGGCCGAGGAGCGCGGCGGCGAGCGCGCCGCCGAGGAGGTGCCCCGAGACGCCGGCGGCGACGGGGAAGTTGAGCATCTGCGCGGCGAAGATGAACGCCGTGGCGAGGCCCGCGAGCGGCACGAGCCGCTCGTCGAGGTGCCTGCGGGACACGACGACGCAGGCGCCGACGGCGATGGCGGCGAGGAGCGCGAACGCTAGGGAGGTCGGTCCGTTGACGACGTCCACTGGGATGTGCAGCGCCAGGTCTGACACGGGCAAGTGCCGCCTTTCGACTGGTTGTGGGCCTGGGGGCGGGGCCGGGAGGTGTGGCGGTCGCCCTGCCGGATGCAAGGCGCCCACGCGTGGAATCAACAGCCCGCTGTCAGGCTATTGCAATTATTTTGCAATAGCCGGTCTGTCGCCGTCAACCCGGACCGGGGAGTGTCGGGAACCGGCGCACCGCCGAACAGGGACCGTCAAGCGCGCTCCCAGGCGATTGTCAGGGACGGCCGGTAGGGTTGCCACCTGTGAACGTACGACTTCAGCCAGGTGAGACGGCGCCTGATTTCACGCTGACCACCGACACCGGCGACCCGGTGACCCTGTCGAGCCTCCAGGGCCGCAAGGTCATCCTGTTCGCCTATCCGAAGGCCATGACGCCCGGATGCACCAAGGAGGCCTGCGACTTCCGCGACAGCCTCACCGGCCTCCAGGCCGCCGGCTACGCGGTGCTCGGGATCTCCCCCGACGAACCGGACGCGCTGGCCAAGTTCGTCGAGCGCGACGGCCTGACCTTCCCGCTCCTGTCCGACCCCGAGCACAAGGTGCTCGAGGAGTACGGCGCCTGGGGCGAGAAGAAGAACTACGGCCGCACGATCGTCGGCGTCGTCCGCTCCACGTTCGTCATCGACGAGCAGGGCGACGTCGAGCTCGCGCAGTACAACGTCAAGGCCACCGGCCACGTCGCGCGCCTGAAGAAGCAGCTCGGCCTCGAGGAGTAGCGGCCCGCTCCGGGTCAGGCTCTCGGCAGGACCACCCGGAACGCCGCCCCGCCGGGCGTCTCGCTGAGGCGCACGCAGCCGCCGTGACCCACCACGATGGCGGCGACGATCGACAGACCCGGCCCCCGAGCCGCCTTCGGCGCCGCGGGCCCGGCCCTGATCGACCCGGTACCACCGCTCGAAGACGCCTTCGGCGTGCTCGGGGGCGACCCCGGGCCCGGTGTCGGCCCGGCGGACCTCGTGCACGGTCTCGTCGAGTTCGAGGTCGACGCAGCGGAGCACGCGGTCCTCGGGCGAGGCAGGGGCTTTGGCGCGGCGCAGGACGGCCTCGACGCGCAGGACGACCGCTTCGAGGTCGAAGGGCCTGGTGGCGTAGTCGTCGCCGCCGACGGTGAGGCCGGTGACGCGGTCGCGCACGGCGTCGCGGGCGGTGAGGAAGAGGACGGGCCGGTCGCGGTCGGCGCGCAGGCGCTTGGCGACTCGGAAGCCGCCCATGTCGGGGAGCATGACGTCGAGGATGACGAGGTCGGGTTCGAAGCGGGCGGCGGCGCGGAGCGCTCCGGCGGCGTCGCGGGCGACCTCGACTTCGAAGCCGGTGGGGCGGAGGGTGGCGGACAGGAGCGCGCCGATGTTCTCCTCGCCGACGAGGACGCGGGCTTTGGGTTCGGGCGCTTCGGTCACCAGGACTCCTTCGGCTGTGCCGGGCCATTCCTATCGGCGCGGGCCGCAGCGGTGCTGGGCGTCAGCTCAAAGATCGGTAAGAACGGGCGTCACGGGCGGGAGAGGGCGGGTTCGGCGCCGTCGATCTCGCGGAGGCGGCGGGCGGTATCGGCGCCGCCGGTGCGGAGCACGTGCTCGCGCAGGCGCCGGTACCGGTCGAGGAGGGCCGCCTGCTCCTCCTGCGGGAGCAGCCCCGACCGCTGGACGGCGAGGGCGAGCGCGGCGACCCGTTCGAGGTCGGTGGCGGCACCGGTGTCAGCAGTGTTCATGGATTGACCGTCCACTCTGAAGGCGTACTGGAGGCGAACCGGAGGTGAACCGGACCGGACGCGGCGACAACGATCGATGTCCGGTTTGCCCCTGAACGGGTCATCCCTGCGATCGCCTGGAGCCTCTCGTCACGCGGCGGCGATTCGCGGCATAGGTTGACATTGTCATGGTATGACCTCAGAGGGGGCTCCCTCACTCGAGCACCGGGCTCCCCGAAGCGACCTCGCGGAAGGATTCCCATGTCTGCCAAGCAAGAAGGCACCGACCAAGAAGCCGGCGGCTGCCCTGTGCGGCACAGCCGCGCGCTGCTGCCCGTCCAGGGCGGCGGCAACCGCGGCTGGTGGCCCGACCGGCTCAACCTCAAACTCCTCGCGAAGAACCCGCCGGTCGGCAACCCCCTCGGCGCGGACTTCGACTACGGCGCGGCGTTCGAGAAGCTCGACCTGCCCGCCGTCAAGCGCGACATCGAAGCGGTCATGACCGACTCGAAGGACTGGTGGCCCGCCGACTTCGGGCACTACGGGCCGCTGTTCATCCGCATGGCCTGGCACAGCTCGGGCACGTACCGCATCAGCGACGGCCGCGGCGGCGCGGGCACCAGCCAGCAGCGGTTCGCGCCGCTCAACAGCTGGCCCGACAACATCAGCCTCGACAAGGCCCGGCGGCTGCTGTGGCCGGTCAAGCAGAAGTACGGCCGCAGCCTCTCCTGGGCCGACCTGCTCATCCTCACCGGGAACGTGGCGCTGGAGTCGATGGGCTTCAAGACGTTCGGGTTCGGCGGCGGCCGCGCCGACGTGTGGGAGGCCGACGAGGACATCTACTGGGGCCCCGAGTCGGACTGGCTGGACGACCAGCGCCGCGGCGAGGACCGCCGGATCGAGGACGCGTTCGCGGCCTCCCAGATGGGGCTGATCTACGTGAACCCGCAGGGCACGGGCGGCAACCCGGACCCGGTCGAGTCGGCCCACGACATCCGGGAGACGTTCCGGCGCATGGCGATGAACGACGAGGAGACCGTCGCCCTCATCGTCGGCGGCCACACCTTCGGCAAGACCCACGGCGCCGCGCCCGAATCGAACCTCGGCCCCGAGCCCGAGGCCGCCCCGCTCGAGGCGCAGGGCCTGGGCTGGGCCAACGCGTACGGCACCGGCAAGGGCAACGACACCATCACCAGCGGCCTCGAGGGCATCTGGACGAACACGCCGACCCAGTGGGACAACAGCTTCCTGGAGATCCTGTTCGGCTACGAGTGGGAGCTCAAGGAGAGCCCTGCCGGCGCGCACCAGTGGCAGCCCAAGGGCGGCGCGGGCGAGGGCACCGTCCCCGACGCGCACGATCCGACGAAGCGGCACGCGCCGACGATGCTCACCACCGACCTGTCGCTGCGGTTCGACCCGGTCTACGAGGCGATCTCGCGCCGGTTCCTCGAGCACCCGGACGAGCTCGCGGACGCGTTCGCGCGCGCCTGGTTCAAGCTCACCCACCGCGACCTGGGGCCCGTCGTCCGCTACCGCGGCCCCGAGGTGCCCGCCGAGCAGCTGATCTGGCAGGACCCGCTCCCGGCCGCGGACTACGAGCCGATCGACGACGCCGACATCGCCGCGCTCAAGGACCGCATCCTCGAGTCGGGGCTCTCGAGCCGGCAGCTCATCGCGACCGCCTGGGCCTCCGCGTCCTCGTTCCGCGGCAGCGACAAGCGCGGCGGCGCCAACGGCGCCCGCATCCGCCTTGAGCCGCAGAAGGACTGGGAGGTCAACGAGCCCGAGTCCCTCGCGGCCGTCCTGTTCGCGCTCGAGTACATCCAGTCGGAGTTCAACGCGCGGGGCCGCGGCAAGCAGGTCTCGCTCGCCGACCTCATCGTGCTCGCCGGCACGGCCGCGATCGAACGCGCCGCCGAGGCCGCCGGCCACCACATCGAGGTCGCGTTCACGCCCGGCCGGGTCGACGCCGCGCAGGAGCAGACCGACGTCGAGTCGTTCGCGCCGCTCGAACCGACCGCGGACGGCTTCCGCAACTACCTCGGCAAGGAGCACCCGCTTCCCGCCGAGTACCTGCTCGTCGACCGCGCGAACCTGCTGGGCCTCAGCGTCCCGGAGATGACCGTCCTCATCGGCGGCCTGCGCGTCCTCGGCGCGAACTTCAACGACTCCCCCGTCGGCGTCCTCACGGACCGGCCGGGGCTGCTCACCAACGACTACTACCGGAACCTGCTCTCGCTCGACACCGAATGGCGGCCGACCGAGCAGGACGCCCAGATGTACGAGGGCCGCGACCGGGCCACCGGCGAGGTCCTCTGGACCGCGTCCCGCGTGGACCTCGTCTTCGGCTCCAACGCCGAGCTCCGCGCCGTCGCCGAGGTGTACGCCGCCGACGACGCCGAGTCCCACTTCATCCGGGACTTCAACCGGGCCTGGACCAAGGTCATGAACCTCGACCGCTTCGACGTCTAGCGCATGTGGAAGGCCCCCGGCGGACGCCCGCCGGGGGCTTTCACATGTGGTCGCGGGGCGGGCGCTCCCCGGAGCCGCGCCCGATGTAGCGGGTCGGCAGTTCGACGCGGCGGGTGAAGCCGAGCGGGTCGCCGATGCGTTCGATCGCGAGGCGGGCCGCGCGCCGGCCGAGTTCGACCGGGTCGTGGGCGATGACGCTGACGCCGAGCACGTCGGCGGTGTCGAAGTCGTCGAAACCGACGAGCGCGGGCGGGTCCCCTTCGATGCCGCGCATGGCGCGCAGCGCGCCGATCGTCATCCGGTTGTTCCCCGTGACGACCGCGGTCGGCGGGTCGGCGCCGCCGAGCAGGTCCGCGACGATCCGCTCCGGCGCGGCGGCGGGATCGTCGACGAGCCGCTCCCAGCGGCCGGTGTCCGCGATGCCGTAGGCGGCCATGGCCTCCCGGTACCCCTGGACCCGCTCGCCCTGGGCGCTGACCGCGGCGGGGTTGCACACGTAGGCGATGCGGCGGTGGCCCAGGGCGAGCAGCCGCGAGGCCGCGTCGAAGACGCCGCTGCGGTTGGCGAGGACGATCGCGTCGGCCACGAGGTTGTGCGCGGGCCGGTCGATGGCGATCACCGGCGTCCCCAGGTGCCGTTCGCCTTCGAGGTAGGACTGGTCGCCGGACACGGGCACCAGCAGGAGCGCGCCGACGCGCTGCGCGAGGAGGGCGTCGACCACCCGCTCCTCGCCGTCCGGGGTGTCGGCGGTGGTGGCGACGAGGAGCGCGTTCCCGTGGCGCGAGGCCTCCTGCTCGATGCCGGCGGCGATCCCGTAGTAGAAGGGGTTGCCGAGCTCGCCCATGACGAAGCCGATCGTGTCGGAGCCGCCGCCCCGGCGCAGGGTCCGGGCGAGCGAGTTGGGGCGGAACCGCAGGCGCTTCGCCGCGTCGAGGACCCGCTCCGCCGTCGCGGGCGCGACGGCCTCCCGGTTGCCGAACACCCGCGAGACGGTCTTCGAGCTCACCCCCGCGAGCCTCGCGACGTCCTCGACCGTCGCGCGCTGCTGCAGCGCCATACCGGCCCCCTTCCCGGGCATCTGACCTTACCCGGTCAAGTTCAGCGGTGTCCATCGTCGGACACGCGCACGAATTCCACCGGGATGAATTGCCTCGAGAGGCAACTCAATCCCAGCTCAGCACCGTTGTCTCAGGCGAGAAGGTCACGGCTCGATAACCAGACAACGTTGCCATGGGCTTGACCTTAACCGGTTCAGAACTTAAGCTTTCGCCAGCCCCGCTTGAACGGCCGCGCGGAGCAGTTCAAAGAAGAACCCGAAGGAGTCCCTCACATGAGCAAGAAGGCAATGGCCGGTGTCGCGGCCTTCGCCGCCGCCGCGACCGCCCTGAGCGGTTGCACCGGCGGCACCGCCGACGACGACCCCTCCAACACGATCGACGGCGAGGTGAAGGGTGATCTCAAGATCATCACCTGGCGCACCGACCTCGTCGAGAACGGCGAGTTCGACGAGTACATCGCGGCGTTCGAAGAGCAGTACCCGGACGTCTCGGTCGAAGTCGAAGGCATCACCGACTACGCCGGCGAGATGACCACCCGCCTCAGCAGCGACGACTACGGCGACGTCATCGGCATCCCGGCCGCGATCCAGCCCGACCAGTTCGAGCAGTTCCTCGAACCGCTCGGCGAGAAGGCCGAGTTCGAGCAGACCTACCGGTTCCTCAACGGCGCCGCCTACGACGGCACCCAGTACGGGCTCGCCATCGGCGGCAACGCGAACGGCGTCCTCTACAACAAGCGCGTCTTCGAGCAGGCCGGGATCACCGAGCCGCCGACCACCCCCGAGGCGTTCCTCGCCGCGCTGCAGCAGATCAAGGACGGGACCGACGCGATCCCGATGTACACCAACTACAAGGACGGCTGGCCCCTCGGCCAGTCCTTCGGGAACCTCGGCGGCGTCACCGCCGACCCCGACGCCGCCAGCGAGATGGCGAAGGACCCCGCGCCCTGGACCGAGGGCAAGGACATGTACGCCATCGACTCCCTGCTCTACGACGCGGTCGCGGCCGGCCTCACCGAAGAGGACCCGCTGACCACGAACTGGGAGCAGTCCAAGATCGACATCGCGACCGGCAAGATCGCCACGATGACCCTCGGCTCCTGGGCGATCTCGCAGATGCAGGCCGCCGCCGAGGCCAACGGCGCCTCCGCCGACGACATCGGCTACATGGCGTTCCCCGCGAACGTCGACGGCACGCAGTACGCGGTCGTCGGTGGCGATTACAACCTCGCCGTCAGCCGCCACTCCGAGTCCAAGGCCGCGGCCTGGGCCTGGATCCAGTGGTTCATCGAGGAGTCCGGCTTCGCCGAGAACGAGGCCATGATCTCCACCGTGAAGGCCGACCCGCTGCCCGAGAACCTGGCCGGCCTCGAGGAGAACGGCGTCCAGCTCATGGAGATGAACGCCGCCCCCGCCGGTGAAGAGGGCCTGCTCAACGAGGTCTCGAGCGACTCCCAGGTCGACCTGTTCGGCAACATCTACCGCCAGGAGCTCGTCGACGTCGCCCGCGGCGCCGCCGACGGCGACAAGGCCAGCGTCTTCGCCGACCTCAACGAGCGCTGGGGCGAATCGGTCGAGCGGGTCGCGGGCTAGGCGAGGGACACACCATGGCGATCAACGCAACCGGTGCCGCCACCGCGGACACCAGCGCCGACCGCCTCCACCCGGAGGGCCGCCCCGCGCGGCCCTCCGGGGCCGCCCGGCGGCGGTCCTGGAGGCAGACGCGGCGCGGGCTCACGCCGTACCTGTTCATCGCGGCCGCGGTCGCGCTGCTCCTCCTGTTCACCTACTGGCCCGCGGCGAACCTGCTGTACTTCAGCGTCACCGACTGGGACGGGCTCGACCAGGACCTCGACTACGTGGGCGTCGACAACTACGTGCAGGTCTTCACCGACCCGCGCATCTTCGAGGTCTTCTACGTCAGCCTCTACTACTTCGCCGCCTCGTTCCTCCAGATCGGGCTCGCGCTGTACTTCGCCACGATCCTGAGCTTCAACACCCGGTTCCGCGACTTCTTCCGCGGCGTGCTGTTCTTCCCCTACCTCATCAACGGCGTCGCCATCGGGTTCGTGTTCCTGTACCTGTTCCAGCCGGACGGGACCCTCGACACGGTCCTGTCGTGGTTCGGCCTCGCCGACCCTCCCCAGTGGATCGGCGACCCCGACATCGCGAACTGGTCCCTCGCGGGCACCAGCATCTGGCGGTACATGGGCATGAACTTCGTGCTGTTCCTCGGCGCGATCCAGTCCATCCCCAGCGACGTCTACGAGGCCGCCGAACTCGACGGCGCCAACAAGTGGCAGCAGTTCTGGGCGATCATCCTGCCGGGCATCCGCCGCATCATCGGCCTGTGCTTCGTCCTGTCGATCGCGGGCTCGCTCAGCGTCTTCGAGATCCCGTTCATCATGACCGGCGGCGCGAACGGCACGTCCACGTTCGTCATCTCGACCATCCAGACCGCGTTCACGCACCGGCAGGTCGGCACCGCCTCCGCGATGGCCGTCATCCTCCTCGCGATCGTCCTCGTCGTGACCTTCGCGCAGCGCAAGCTCTTCCCCGACGAGAAGGTGGACCTGACATGACCGCCCTCCGCACCGCCCCCCGGTCCGAGGCCAGGGCCGCCCGGCGGGCCGCCGCCGGCACCGCGAAGTACCTCAGCCTCGTCATCGCCGCGGCGTGCACGCTCCTGCCGCTCGTCACCGTGCTCTTCGCGAGCCTGAAGTCGGCCGAGGAGTACGGCTCGACGGGCGCGCTCACCCCGCCGTCGAACTGGCTCAACCTGGCGAACTTCGCCACCGCCTTCGACAGCGGCGAGATGCTCGAAGGCATCGTCAACACCGGGATCGTCCTCGCCGTGTCACTCGCCGGCACGATCCTCATCGGCACGATGGCGGCCTACGGCCTCGACCGCTTCGAGTTCCGCGGCAAGCGGCTCGTGTTCGCGCTCTTCCTCATCGCCACCCTCATCCCGGGCGTGACCAGCCAGGTCGCGACCTTCCAGGTCATCAACGGCATGGGGCTCTACGACACCAAGGCCGCGCTCGTCCTGCTTTTCATGGGCACCGACATCATCGCGATCTACCTGTTCATCCAGTTCATGCAGGCCATCCCCGCGTCCCTCGACGAGGCCGCGATGATCGACGGCGCGAACCGGTGGACGATCTACTGGAAGATCGTGCTGCCGCTGCTGCGCCCGGCCATCGCCACGGTCGTGATCATCAAGGGCATCGCGATCTACAACGAGTTCTACACGCCGTTCCTGTACCTGCCCTCGCAGGACATGATCTCCACGTCGCTGTTCCGCTTCAAAGGCCCCTTCGGGGCGCAGTGGGAGGTCATCTCCGCCGGGACGCTCATCGTCATCGTCCCCACCCTCGTCGCGTTCGTGTTCCTCCAGCGGTGGATCTACCGGGGCCTCACGTCGGGAGCGGTGAAATGACCGCGGACCCCCGCACCGAGAGGACCGCCCCGTGAACGGTGCGGCCGCGACGCTGGCGATCGACGCGGGCCAGACCAGTGTCAAACTCCGCCTTCGCAGCGGCGACCGCGCCGCCGAGTGGTCGGCGCCCGGCATCCGCACCGACGGGCCGCTCCTGCCGCAGCTCGCCGCCGTGGTCGACCGGGCCGTCGCCGACGGCCGCACCTTCGAGCGGCTCGCGCTCGGCGTCTCCGGACTCGAGTCCTCGCACGCCGAAGCCGCCGAACTCCTCGAGCGGTACCGGCCCGGCGGCGTCCGGTCCGTCCACATCGCACACGACTCCGTCTCGGCGTTCCTCGGCGCGCTCGGCGACGAACGCGGCGCCGTCGTCGCCGCCGGCACCGGCGTCGTGGCACTCGCCGTGGGCCGCACCGAAGTCGCCCGCGTCGACGGCTGGGGCCACCTCATCGGCGACGCCGGCAGCGGCTACTGGATCGGCCGGGCCGGCCTCGACGCCGTCATGCGCGCCCACGACGGCCGCGGCCACCCGACCGCGCTCACCGGCCACGTCGCAGCCGACTTCCCCGACCTCGAACGGGCCTACCTCGAACTCCAGGCCGACCCCGACCGCGTGCGCCGCACCGCCGGATACGCCCCCGCCGTCACCGCCGCGGCGGCCGCAGGCGACCGGGTCGCCGCCGCCATCCTCGACGGCGCGGGCCGCGAACTCGCGCTCTCGGCCCTCGCCGGCCTGCGCCGCACCGGCGAGGCCGACGCCGAGCGGCCCCGCGTCCGCGGCATCGGCGGCGTCTTCGCCGCCCCGGCGCTGGCCGCGGCCTTCATCCGCGCGGTGCGCGCCGACCACCCCGGAGCCGATGTCGCCGTAGGGGAATCGAACCCGCTCGACGGCGCGGGACTGCTCCCCGAGGTCGCCGCGACGAGCGCGCTCGCCGCGCGGATCGCCACCGCCGGAACCTGAACCGCCACCACCGACACCCGACCACCAAGAGGACCAGCGATGACCCACCTGCCTTCGACCTTCCGCGCACTCCACGAGGGATGGACGCTCACCGCCGCCGACCTCGCCGCCGACGCACCCGAGACGGTGGCCGCGCCGCTCGCGGCGGGCATCCCCGCCGCCGTCCCCGGCGAGGCCCACCTGGACCTGCGTCGCGCAGGACTCATCGCCGACCCGTTCGACGGCGGCAACGAGGCCGCGCAGCAGTGGATCGGCGACACCGCCTGGACCTTCACGACCGTCTTCGACTGGGCCGACGACGGATCGGCCCGCCACGACCTGGTCGCCCACGGCCTCGACACCGTGGCCACGGTGTCGCTCAACGGGATCGCGATCGGCCGCACCGAGAACATGCACCGCGGGTACCGCTGGGACGTGCGCGAAGCCCTCCGCGAAGGCGCGAACACGCTCACCGTGGCGTTCGCCGCGCCCGTCCCCGAGACCGAGGCCCGCGCCGAACGCGACGGACCGCTGCCGCGCGTCAACCACCACGAGTACAACCAGCTGCGGAAGATGGCCTGCTCCTTCGGATGGGACTGGGGCATCGACGTCGCCGGCGCCGGCATCTGGAAGCCCATCGGCCTCGAATCCTGGTCGGGCGCGCGCATCGCCTCGGTCCGGCCCCTGGTCGGCGTCGAAGGCGACGCCGGCGTGCTCGAGGCCCGCGTCGACATCGAACGCGCCCAAGGCGACGGCCCTGTTCCGCTGGCCCTCACCGTGACGGGCCCGGACGGTGCGACCGTGACCGCGCACGGGACCGCCGCCCCCGGATCGGCCTCGGCCGCGGTCCGCGCGACGGTGCCCGACATCGAGCGCTGGTGGCCGGTCGGCCACGGCGACCAGCCGCTCTACGGCGTCGAAGTGGCCGCGGGCGAAGCGGTCTGGACGGGCCGGGTGGGCTTCCGCACCGTCGAGCTCGACACCGAGCCCGACGAGGCCGGAGCGCCGTTCCTCCTCAAGGTCAACGGGGAGCGCATCCTCGTGCGCGGCGCGAACTGGATCCCCGACCACGCCTTCCTCACCGAGATCGACCGCGACCGGTACGCGCGCCGCTTCGCGGACGCCTTGGAGGCCAACATGAACCTGCTGCGCGTGTGGGGCGGCGGGATCTACGAGAACGAGGACTTCTACGACCTCGCCGACGAACTCGGCCTCCTCGTCTGGCAGGACTTCCCGTTCGCCTGCGCCGCCTACAGCGAGGACGAGCGGACTAGGTCCGAAGTGGAGGCCGAGGTGCGCGAGAACGTCACCCGGCTCAGCGCCCACCCCTCGCTCGTGATCTGGAACGGCAACAACGAGAACACGTGGGGATCGGTCGACTGGGAGTGGGCGCACCGCGTCGACGGGCGCGGTTGGGGCGACGCCTACTACCGCGACCTGCTCCCCCGCATCCTGGCCGAGCTCGACCCGACCAGGCCGTACTCGCCCGCGAGCCCCTACTCCTTCGGCGACTACCGCCACCCCAACGACGAGCGCTACGGCACCATGCACATCTGGGACGTGTGGAACCGCGAGGACTACACGAAGTACGCCGAGTACCGGCCGCGCTTCCTCTCCGAGTTCGGCTTCCAGGCTCCGCCCGCGTGGTCGACCCTCGTCTCGGTGGTGCACGACGAACCACTCGGCCCCTTCGGCGAGCAGATGCTGGTGCACCAGAAGGCGAACCTCGGCAACGCGAAGCTTGAACGGGGCTGGCAGGGCCACCTGCCCGACCCCGGGACCATCGAGGACTGGCACTGGACCACCCAGCTCAACCAGGCCCACGCGATCCGCTTCGGCGTCGAGCACTGCCGCTCCCTGACCCCGCACAACACCGGCACGATCCTGTGGCAGCTCAACGACAACTGGCCCGTGGTCTCCTGGGCCGCGGTCGACTTCAACGAGCACCGCAAGCCCATGTGGCACGCCCTGCGCGACGCGTACGCGCCGCGCCTGGCCACGATCCAGCCGCGCGCTTCCCAGGAAGCCCGCGAGCGCGCTTGGGAAGGCGTCGAACCCGCGCCGGACCACCTCGCGCTCGTGCTGGTCAACGACACCGCCGAGGACTACTCGGGGGCGTTCGCCGTCACCCGCGAGACCTTCGACGGCACCGCGCTCGCCGCAGCCGTGCTCGACGTGCGCGTCCCGGCGCGCGGCAGCGCCCAGGTCGCCGTGCCCGCGAACGTGGCCGCTTTCACCGAGGCCGCGACCGAAGCGCTCGTCGCCGTCGCCGAGCCCGGTTCCGGGTTCGCCCCCGCGTTCCGGTACGCCGCCGAAGTGGTCGACCAGCGCCTCGACCCGAAGCCGCTGCGCATCGAGGCGGTCCGCGAGGGCGACACGGTCCTGCTGCGCCTCACCGCGACCTCGCTCGTCCGCGACGCGCACTGCCTCGCCGACACCGTCCACCCCGGCGCGGGGCCCGACCGCGGCATGGTCACGCTCCGCGCGGGCGAGACCGCCGAGATCCGCATCCGCGCGACCGCGGGCGCCGACCCGGCCGCGTTCGCCGCCGCCGTGCGCTGCGCCAACGACCTGCTCTGACCGCGGCCGTGCTCAGCGCGATCGCCCCTGCCCCGGGGCCTTTGCGCTGAGCACGCCTGCCGACCGCCGCCGGGCGTTACGATCAGCACGTGGTCCGCTTCGAGGACATCAGCACTCCCGCCCGCCTGGCCGAGCCCGGCGAGGGCATCGGCCGGGACGAGCTCTCGCTCGCCGCCCGCAACCACGGCCTCCCGCTCGAAGCCCTCCGCTACGACCTCACCCCGCCCGGCCTGCACTACGTCCTCACCCATTACGACATCCCGTACGCAGAGGACGCCGACTGGGCGCTCACCATCGGCGGCCACGTCGAGCGCCCGCTCCGACTGGATATGGACGAGCTGCGCTCCTACCCGGCCGTCACCACCCGGGTCACCATGGAATGCGCCGGGAACGGCCGCGCCCTCCTCTCGCCCCGCCCGGTGAGCCAGCCCTGGCTCGTCGAAGCGGTCGGCACCGCCGACTGGACCGGCGTGCCGCTGTGGGCGCTGCTCGCCGAGGCCGGCGTGCGGGACGGCGCCGTCGACGCGGTCTTCACCGGCGCCGACCACGGCATCGAGCGCGGCGTCGAACAGGACTACCAGCGCGCCCTCCCCATCGAGACGGCCACCGCCGAGGAGATCCTGGTCGCCTACGCCATGAACGGCGCCCCGCTCCCGCCCCAGCACGGCCGCCCGCTCCGCCTCGTCGTCCCCGGCTGGTACGGCATGGCCCACGTCAAATGGCTGCGCGACATCACCATCGCCGCCGCGCCCTTCACGGGCTTCCAGCAGGCCACCGCCTACCGCCTCCGGCAGGAGCCCGACGAACCGGGCGAGCCCGTCACCCGCATCGCCCCGCGCGCTCTCATGGTCCCGCCCGGCTTCCCCGACTTCATGTCCCGCGCCCGCGTCGTCCGCCCCGGCGACCACACGCTCGAGGGGCGCGCCTGGTCCGGCCACGCGCCCGTCACCGCCGTCGACGTCAGCACCGACGACGGCCGCACCTGGCATCCGGCCGCCCTCGATGCATCCGACGACCACCGCTGGGCCTGGCGCCGCTGGCACTTCACCTGGACCGCCGCCCTCGGCACCCACGTCCTGTGCGCCCGCGCCACCGACGCCGAGGGCCGCACCCAACCCCTCACGCAGCCATGGAACCGCGGCGGCTTCGCCAACAACCTCGTCCAACGCGTCCCGGTCCACTGCACCGGCCCCTGAAACCAGAAAAGGCCCCGATCGATCGGGGCCTCTCGAGGCACGTCTCCACGGCGTATCCAGACCCGTCACCTCAGGTCACGGCCCTGGTTTCGCGCCAAGCAGCCCTATTGGCGGCCCCGCCCGCCAAACCGGCCGCACCGGGCCCGGCGGTGACTCGCCTGGTTCAAGGCCGTGCTCGCCGCTCCCCCCGAGGACTGCGGCGGGATCTGGCCGCTACCAGTGGCTGCGCGACGCCCTCGCCGACACCGCCCACCCCGATCACGCCGGAAGCACTCGAACACGTCAGCGAACACGACCGCGCCCACTATCTGCCCGAAGCGCCTGACACGGCCGAGATCGACCGCAGGCTCCGAGCCGACGGCCCGGAGGAATGACCGACGAAACCCGCTACCGCTCGGCGTCCTGGGTGAAGATGTCGGCCGCCGTCACCGTGAAGGTCCCTTCGGCTGCTCCTGTCACCGTCTCCCGAGCGCAGATCGCGAACTGCAGCGTATCGGCCTCCACACCAAGCGCAGCGGATTTCTGCACGAGTTTCGGGAGCAGCCGTCGGGCGATGTTCCGCGTCAGTTTGCCAACCCGGTACTCAGGGCCTCTTCTCGAATCCGGAAGCGCGCGAACCCGGTAGGCCTACCGGGTTCGCTTAAGAGGGTTGGTCGGTGCACGTCTCCACGGCCTACCTGAACCCGACACCGCAGGTCACGGCCCTGGTTTCGCGCCTAGCGGCCCTATTGGCGGCCCCGGCGGCAAAACCGGCCGCACCGGGCCCGGCGGTGACTCGCTTGGATGACTCTAGTACAGCAGTCGTGGCAGGCCCCACACGCCCATGGCGACTCTACGACCGCCTGACCTCGGAAGACATCGACACGATCATCCGCCTCTACGCCGCCGGAACCATCCAGAAGGACCTGGCCGCCAAGTTCAACATCAGCGTCAGCAGCATCCAACGAGTCCTCCGCGATCATGGCTGAGGTTGCAAAGGCGCAGAGTAAAGCCACCCGGCTCGACACCGGTCACGATCACCGAGGTTGGCGCTGGCCTGCGGCGGTTCAAAACAGCGTCAACTGACGTGGAACTCGTCTTGCTTCGCCTCGCCGTCTTCCAGCCAGCGGATTCGCAGAATGCCGCTCTCGCCGCCGTTGAACGTGTACTCGACATTGACGCGACGGGTCTGACCTGCGTGGACAACGGTAGGTGTGGAGTCGTTGAAGACGAACATGCGCGAATTCTCACTGGAGTCGAAGGTGACCTCCTGCGCGTCCTCGTCGCCGATGTTCGTAACGTCGATCCAATGCCGGGTTCTGTACCGCGGCTTGCCCTTCTTGTCGTAATCCCTGATCTCGCGTTCCTGTTGAGGCTGCACCTGGAACCGCACTCCGGGAGTCGAACGGTTCAGCACCGGCGCACCGAGGTCAAGGTTCGCGATGTCGAACTCGATGGCCTTCCAGACCTCATGTTGGAGTTGGGATACATTGCTGAACTCACCGAGAAGACCTCGGTCCTGAATCTGCTTCTTGAACGCTCGGAGACCTTCCAACTGATCCGTGTCGACGTCGTTTGGCAGCGGCGCTGTTGAGAAGTAGAGGTGAACGGGCTTTCCTTGCGTGACAGCACGTTCGATCTCCTCAACCGTCCCAGACACCGCGCTTGGTGTGGGAGAGC
The DNA here is from genome assembly GCF_040674615.1 of Glycomyces sp. NPDC049804. Taxonomy (NCBI): domain Bacteria; kingdom Bacillati; phylum Actinomycetota; class Actinomycetes; order Glycomycetales; family Glycomycetaceae; genus Glycomyces; species Glycomyces sp. NPDC049804. The sequence goes on along the minus strand of NZ_JBFAMQ010000003.1, from coordinate 367,301 downwards.
CGAGCCGACTGCCGAACAGTCCGAAGACTACATCGGAGTCATCCACCCCCTGAGCATTGATGAGCGCCTGGGGATGGTCACCGAGCTGAGGCACAGACGATGTCTCCCACCGCCACGGCTGAAGAATGACCTGCTTGTTCTTGGCGTTCGCGTCGTTCCATCCGTAGATCGCGGCCTCGACCGCGTCCCGAGCATCAGTGATGTCGGACGGGGACGCGATCATCACGCGCAGAACATTCGCAACGTAGGTCATGGCAACCACGATACGGCCAGGCACGGACATAACGTCGACGTAAGGGGCGGGTATCCGAGGCCGGGCGGCGTTTCGGCTCGGCCGTGCGAGAGGAACGATAAACGAACAGCCGACCACCAACCAAGCACGTCTCCACCGTGTTCATCGACCCAAGCCGCCAAAGTCAGGCTCGTGGTCGTGGTGACGGCCGGAATGTCGTCTGGCGGTTGGGTAGAGATGGCCTCGGCGCGGGCAAGATTAGGGATTGTCTTACGGCGCTTGATGCTCTAGAATTACTGTCACTTGGACAATAAAAAAAGGAGTTCACCTGTGCCGCACGCCGATGAGCACTGGTCGCCGCCGATGGTCCTGATGACGGTCGACCTCGTGATCTTGACCTTGCACGGTTCGACGTTCGATGTCCTGCTGATCGAGCGCGGGATCGACCCGTTCAAGGGAAGCCAGGCACTGCCCGGGGGGTTCCTCAATAACGCAGGCGAAGACCTCTACGACGCCGCGCTACGGGAGCTCCAAGAAGAGGCGGACCTCGATGGCGCGCAGCTACACATCGAACAGCTCGGCATCTACGGCGCACCAGGACGCGATCCCCGCGGGCGAGTGGTGTCGGTGGCGTACCTGGCGATCGCGCCTGGGATTCCAGAGCCGGTCGCCGGGACCGACGCCTCAGGTGCAGCTTGGATCTCGGTGGAGCAGGTCCTTTCCGGGCAGGTGCGCTTGGCGTTCGACCACTTGCAGATCCTCACCGACGCCGTCGAGCGCGCCCGAGAGAAGTTGGAGCGCACGCCGCTGGCGACGGCGTTCTGCGGTGCGACGTTCACGATCGCGGAGTTGCAGCAGGTGTACGAGGCGGTATGGGGGGTCGACCTCGATTTGCGTAACTTCTACCGCAAGGTCCAGCGGGTACCAGGCTTCATCGAGTCTGCGGGTTCAGATCCCCGAGTACGCAAGGGCCGCCCCGCGAGGATGTATCGCGCCGGACCCGCTCAAGCGCTGCATCCCCCGCTTACCCGTCCTCAACCCGCGACTTCACCTGGAGTTGACCAATGACCGATCCCGATATCGTCGTGCTGACGGCGCTGGATCTCGAGTACGAAGCCGTCCGACAGCACCTGGTCGACACTGAGGTTCGCCGCCATGGCGCGGGCACCCGGTTCGAAGTCGGCACCGTCCGCGACTCGAAGTGCCGCATCGCGCTCGGGCTCACCGGCGTAGGCAATCACGCCGCCGCGGTACTGGCCGAGCGGGCGGTCCAGGCGTTCACGCCCAAGGCGGTGCTGTTCGTCGGGGTGGCCGGCGCCCTCTGGGACTCGATAAGTCTCGGCGATGTTGTCGTGGCCTCGCGGGTGTACGCCTACCACGGCGGCACCAGCAACAACGACGGCCTCAAGGCGCGGCCCCGGGCTTGGGAAGCCCCGCATGGCATCAGCCAGCTCGCCCACCATCTGGCGCGCAACGGCGACTGGGCGAAACGGCTGCCACCGGAGACCGAGCCGCCGAAGGTCCTCTTCGGCCCGATCGCGGCCGGCGAAGTGGTGCAGAACTCGCGGATCTCCGTGGAAGCGAAGTGGATTCGCGAGCACTACAACGACGCAACCGCCATCGAGATGGAGGCCGCCGGAGTCGCCCAGGCCGGGCATCTCAACAACGCCCCGGTCGCGATCGTGCGCGGCATCAGCGACATGGCCAACGGCAGCAAGAACGCCAGCAGGGACGGCGCCTGGCAGCCGCGAGCCGCTGCCAACGCCGCAGCCTTCGCCCTGCGCCTGGCGGAAGAGATCAACATCGAAGCAAAGGAGACGTCCATGGCATCCGACAACCCCAAGCCCCGCTCCACAGGCGACACCGTGATCAACGTGGCCTCCGGGCAAGTGGGCATCCAAGGGGGCAGTGTCGCCGGCTGCACCGTCTGGATGAGCACAGCACCGACGGCAGGCACGGGCGGCGACCTCGCTTCGGCGGTGGCCGCGCTGCGAAGGAGCATCACTCGGCATCACGCCGACGGCACCATCGACGACGACACGTACGAGGCGGCGCAGGGCGAACTCGACACCGCCGAGACCGCCTTGCGTGAACCCGGCGAGCAGAGCACGAAGAAATCGGTCCTGGCGCTCAAGCGACTCCGGGGCCTGGTGGCCGATACCGCCGACCTGGCCGCGAAAATCGCGGTCGTGATCGCGGCGGTGAACGGGTTGTCATGAACAGTCGCACCCCTCAACTGCCCCCGAAACACGCCACGACCCACAACTCCGCGGCCGCCGGAACCACGGTCGGCATGCAGGCCAGCACGATCACCAACTCCACCGTCTACCAAGTCCTCGCGAGCGATCCGCCCGGAAAGAAGTATCGCGTCGGCCTCCAATACCTCCAAGACGGCGTCCCGCTCAAAGCAGTGGAATGGATCGGCGCCGCCATTGCCGAGCGCCTGAATAATGCCGAGGTCCGGTACCACTGGACGCTGGCGATGCTCAGCAAGCGCTCGTATCGGGATCTTTCTCGCCCAGAGCGCGAGAGCCTCGACGTCATCGCCTCTGACTTGAACCGCTACGCCGAGAGCGACCACAAGAGCGCTCTGGAAGCGATCTGGCAGCTGCTGTGCCATCACAAGGGCACTGGAGGCGACGCGAAAATCGCCGAGAAGAACATCCTGGCGCTGCCCGCGTCGCTGCGAGCTGAGATCGACCGCCACCTCAGCGAGTTGCTTTCGGGTGCGACCAAGGATCAGCTGTGGGCGCAGCGGAAGGAACTGGCAGCGACTGGCCCGATTCGACCATGACCGGATGAACCGGGTCTGGGCGTACTTCCATCCGGAACCGATCAGACCCCGCGTCCGCCCTACGCTGCCCCCGCAGATCTTCCTCATCGATCTGATTCGTGCGATCGGGACCGGCGCAGCGTTCACAATCGCCGTAACCTACCTGGCATGGCTCGCTCTGAGCAGCGCGGCATGGGCTCCGATACTGGGCTACCTGCTCGCGGCTGTCGCCGGCTTCTTCGGCCTCCGCGACGCGTTCGAGTGGCGATACCGGAGCAATCGCATCAAGGCGGAAAACTACCGCCTCTACACGTACTCCTCGAACGGAAGGAACACCGGAGAGGGGTTCGCGACCCAGGTAACCAATTCATTCAAGAAGTACTTCCACAAGTACCGACCCGAAGAGGTCGACGCCAGGGAATGGATGATCAGGACCCGCAGCATCCGCGGGTTCCTGCGCGACGAGATCTGCGAAATCTACCGTGAGAGCACCGTCGGCATCGGCGGGTTGAACTGGCTTATCGGCTATCTCGCGCGAGAGGTCAGACGGCGATTGAGGGACGGCAGTCTCTACGACTACCAGACCAAATACCGCGTCGATCCTCTCACCAAGGCTCGGTGTCTGCTGTCGCTGGCGCTCGTGCCGGCTGCTACCGCCCCGTTCATCGCCGCAGCGGTGCATACCGACATGTTGCGGGCATGGGCCGCCCTCATCGTCGCCGCAGTAGTCAGCCCATTTGCCGTGCGGAGGTGGTGGCACATCTGGAGCGAGCTGCGCAGGGCCGGTGCCGATCAGGCAGAGGCCGAGGAACAGTACGAGGACCGGATGAAGGCCTACCGGAGGTGGAAGCAGCGACTGGAGGAAACCCGGCCGAGCGAAACCGAAATGGAGACCTGGCTGTACTGCGACACGACCATGCTCATCGATGCCGCCCTGCTCCACTACCGGCTCGCATGGCGCGACGTGATCGCCCGCGCGGTGTTCCAGGGGCCCAACCCCTATAGGAAGCGCCACCGGGACCCCGCGGGCCCCTGGAGATACTCCTCCTACGACCTGATGCTGTTCCTCATCACCGACGACGGCGTCCGAGAAGTATCCTCCACACTGGACTTCGAGCATGCTGTGTTCCAGGGGCAGGAACGCAATAACTTCCGGTTCGATGCCGTCTCCTCCGTCGAAGTGAGCGAAGGCCCTGGCGGGAGTCGCACCCTGCGGCTGACGCTAACGAACGGCCCCACCAGAGAGCTCTACGTCACCGAAGCGGAAGACGCCGAACAATACGGAACTGGCTGGGCCGACCATCTCCTGGACATCAACCTCTCCGCCGCAGGCTTCGTCCAAGCCCTGCGCATCCTCGAAGGGATCGCAGCGGAAGGCAAGGAATGGATCGACCGGGACAAGAGCTCGGCGAAAACATCGGACTGATCTCCTACTGGCTGAGGCGGCCGGTGATCTCGCTTCGCCTGCGCCACAAGACAGACGCTGTTTCGACCAGCGCCCGCTCATGGTCGGTCTCGCCCGCCCAGGCGGCGTGGTGCGCGTTCGCGACCAGCGCCGGGGACCGTCTACTCGAAGACGACATGGCCGATAACGTTCGGCTCCAGGTGGCGGAAGCGTATCTGGATGTGGTCGGAGACCGAGGTCCACACGAAGTCGACCACTGCCCCGTCGATCTTGGCTTCCCCGATGGGGATGAGCACCGAGTTCGCCTCCCGGGGCTGGATCAGTCCGGTTGTGAGGGCGTCGGCCCACACCTGGCTGAGGGCTTCCTTGCACCTATGGCGCAGGCCCGGTGACCACTCGGCCCGGTAGAGGCAGAGCCTCGGTGCGGGCGAGTCAAGTTCGGTCACGTATCCGAGCGCGAGCTGCGGCGCTGGCGTCGTGCGTTCGATCCAAGCGGTAGCGGTGGTGCCGTGGGGTTCGGCGGTGACGGTGACGGTGCGATGTTCGAGCTGTACTCGCCCGATGATGATGCGGTCGCTCATGCTGCCGGGGTGTCCCATCCGGCGGCGGCGACTTCGTTGAACCGCAGTGTTGCTGCGTTGAGCAGCTCCTCGCGAAGGTCGTTTGCCCATTCGGCTTGCTGGGTGTTGATGAGCATCTGGCTCGGTTGGATCGGGGAGTCGAGGTCGACGGCGATGCCGACGTCCCTCGGCTCCAGCTCGTCGGTCTGAACGACGACGCGCCCAGTGGTCAGGTTGGCCCACAACCGGACCCGCTTCCCCGCCACCTCAGCCTTGCCCCAGTCGCGGTCCTCGGTGATCACCGGCGAGTACTTGATCGGTCGACTCATCTTGTCCCCCTTGCAGTTCGAACTCGAAAGAGCGGGCGCGGGAAGAGCCCCACCTTGCTCGATTCCCGCGCCCTATCGGTAAAGCTGCAACCAACATAAGGCCAGGTCAACAAGGCCGTACAGGAGAAATTTCACGCCGATGCGGATACATCGGCCAGTTTGCGTGTCTCATTTCGCGCCAACGAAAATGAGACAACAGAACACGCCGCGAAAGGGGACTACCCAAACAGGCCGATAACAGGTAATGATGGATTCATGAGCACACCGTCACTGGCGGCATGGCGCGTCGGCATCATCATCAAGGGCCTGCGCGAAGACCGCGGCTACACCCTCCGCCAAGCCGCCAAGATCCTCTGCACCAACAAAGACCGCCTCGACCGGATCGAATCGGCCGCCAATCAGCGCTGCGATCCAGGCACCGTCACCGGGTGGGCTTTCAAGTACGGCGCCGACACAGCCGTCATCGACGAACTCGACACCCTGGCCACGCAAACCCACGAGTCCGACACCGACGGGTGGGAGGACGTCTTCACCACCACCCCGAAGTGGTTCAAGACCTTCCTTGCGCTTGAGGCTGAAGCGGCTGCGATGTACTCCTACGACAACGCCTACATTCCCGGCCTGCTCCAGATCCGCGCCTACATGGAAGCGGTCCTCGCCGCCGACCCGTTCCGCACTCTCGACGAAGTCGAGGAGACCATCCTGCTGCGGCTGATGCGTCAGGACCGGCTGTTCAATCGCCCGCCCGGCAAGATCGCGAAGATGCGGTTCGTCTTGGACGAGGCCTGCCTGCTCCGCATCCGCCACGAGCCCTGGTATGAAGAGCAGCTCCAGCGGCTGCTGGACATCGACGCCCTGCCGTCGGTGGAGGTCCTGATCCATCCGATGGGCCAGGGCATCCACGCGGCGATGAAGGGCGCGTTCAAGATCCTGTCGTTCGACGGGCCGTACTCGCCGGAGATGGTCTACCTGGAATCGGAGTACGGTCCGCGGTACCTCGACGGGCGTCGCGTCGTCGCCCGGTTCCGCGAGCTATCCTCGATCACGCTGACGCAAGTCGTGCGGATCAAGGAGCATCTGAAGAATGTTGAGCCGTAACTGGAAGAAGTCCACTCGCAGTGGCTCCCAAGGCGACTGCGTCGAACTCCGCCTCGGCGAGGACGCCGTGCAGGTACGCGACTCCAAGCTCGGCGACGCCTCCCCGATCCTCGACCTCGACCGTGCCGCCTACGCCGTGCTGCTCGCCGACCTTAAGCAGCGGTAGAGCACTGAGTCAAGCGGCGCGGGCCTGCTCGAACATCTCGATAACCTGCTGGGGCACGCGGCCACGCGGGTGCACGTAGATGCCCGCCTGAGCGGCCCAGTCCCGAACCTCACGGCTCCGCCCTGCAGTCTCGACACTAGTCGCCAAGCGCCCCTTGGCCCTTCGATACGAGCCTTGACCTTCTCCTCGGCCGACGCCGCGAATCCGGTACCGGCCCAAGGGCGTGGCCGCCGCGATGAACTTCGACAACGCCCCGAACAGCTCCTGCTGGTGGGACTCGCTCAAGTCGACTACGAAAAGCTGACCCGCGATCCCGAACTCCACCGCACGGGCCGGTTCCGAGCCGTCGAGGTCATCGATTCGCGTGACCTGCTTGAGTTTCGCCATCCAGCCACTCCCGAACTATTCATCCTCAGTGTGGCCATGATATCCGCCCGTCCTGCCGCTCCCGCTCGTCGCGAACCGGCCTGACGCGAGCGGGACCCCTCGGACGTGAATCGGGTCGAACAGCGGCGGCCACCACGTGGCGGCCGACTGACCTCATGAGTGCTGTACGCATCCGGTAGCGGCCGTCAGGCGGGTCATGCCCGAACCGACTTCGAATCGGATACGCACGCCGTCATCCCGGACCGCGCCGAGGCGATAGAACCCCGGGTACTGGTGCTCGTCGACCGTGATCTCCCAGGCACTCGTACTCAAGTAGACGCGGACCGCTTCCAGCGCCCGCTGGCCCGCGCCAGCGTTCGGCGAGATGTTGACTTGCGCCTCGCGGTCCTCGAAGTAGTAGCTGTAGTCGTATTCCGACCACTCCTCGTCCCACCCCGCGCCGTCGTTGCAGGGCGTGTCGCTGCCACGCTGTCGAACCGGGTCGGGCATGCCCTCGACCTCGGCGAGCACGGGGAGCAGCGGGTCGAGGGCACTGTCGAGGCGCTCGCCCACTTCGCTGCTGTCGAACTCTCTCGCGGGGTGCCGGTTCTCGACGCTGTTGACGATGTTGTTGCCGACCAGAAGCGCCACCAGGACAACGAGTACGGTCGGGACCATGACCATCTCCGGCAGTGCCGGACGTTTCGGGTCCGACCCGGACGCGATCAGGCCCTGGTTCGCCAAACTGAGAAATCCGGCGACCACTGCAATCAAGGCGATGATGAACGGAGCGGCGGCGAAGAACAGGAACGGCAGCGCGAACAAGAACGGCACGAACGCCAGAAGCTGTAGGATCGCCACCGCGATCGACCCGACCACGAGCCGCCCGCCCCACCTGGCGCGTCCGATCTGGATCGCGGCCAGCAGATGCAGGCTCGTGGGTATGGCGGTAAGGCAAATGAACCCCACGGTCAGGCCGTGAATGTCAGCGGTGGTGGACCCGCCCAGCGCCGAAAACGCCATTGCCAGCGGATAGATCAGCGCCCCGACGACGACGGTGAGGATCGATTCGACGTACAAGGCCGCCTGGATGCCCCCGACTGAACCTTGCTCAGGCGCGGAAGTCGCTCGCTCGTGAATTCGCGCGGGCTGGGGCGGTTCGGCATCGGTGTGGTCGTCCGCTGCGGGGACGTCTGCGTCAGTTTCAGTCACGAGGTGCCTGCTCGGGAAGTTCCGGGGTGACCAGGATGCCGAAGAGCACGAAGGCGAGCGCCAAGTTCGACAGCGCGAACACCCAGCCCCAGAGCGTCTGCTCCGCATCGCTGATCGGTGCCGCATCGATCGAGAAGCTTAACTGGCACAGCGCTACCAGGTGCAGCACTGCCCCGGCTGCGAGCGCGCCACTCCGGCGCATCAACACGCCGAGTCCGATCAAAAGACCGATGACGGCAAGGACGCTTCCGGTGCCGAAGATCAACTCGTACATGCCGTCGAACATCCCGCATTCCGGTGCGCTGTCAGGCCCGCAGTCGCTGCGGCTGGCTGCGAGCCAGCGTTGGCCGAGCACCAGGTACAACAGCCATTGGGCGCAGGACATCCCACCAGTTATGGGAATCCAAGGCGTCGGCCGGGGAGCAACCGCCGGAAGCGCCCGCCGGCCGGGCGCAGTCATGCTCGTCCCCCAGCGAGGACAACGACGCCGATGGAGACGGAGCTTTCGCTGCGCATGGTCATCCCTCCGCCAGCAGCGTCTGGGTCTCGGCGGCGCTCGTCTCGGCCGCAGCGGTAGCCCCGGGACGCGAGTCCGCAGTGTCGTCGTTGTAGCAGCCTTGAAGGACCACGTTGCCGAAGCGGTTCGTGTAGTCGCTGGCCGGTTCTTCGAGCGTCATCGAGGATTCCATGAACGGATCGAAGTCAGCGATAGCGATGTACACCTCGTCGCCCAGCTCGAGCACGTCCCCGGTCGTGGGCGCCAACTGCCAGGTGAACCAGGCGGCGAGCTATCACCGATCATCCTTATCTCCGGAAGCGGGGGACGATGGTTTCAGCAGTCCTGGAGAAGCGCTCGAACGACGATCATTCATCGCTTGGAACTCCTGTGGGGGTCGCAAACGGGTCCACGGCATCGGCGGTGAGGTTCTCCGTGGGGATTCCGTCAGGAAAGTAGTCGGCCACTCCATCGTTCGCACTGCCCGGAACCACGCCCCCCGAAGGTGGGATGTACGGGATCTCGGAAGATTCACTGGCAGGGACACAGCCAGACTGGACCTTGAGGCTGACGACGCGAGCTACCCGGTACCAGAGCTTGATCCCGTCTTCACGGACGACGGAGAGATCGTAGAACTCCCCTGCTCCCTCATCCACCTCGACGCTGTACCCCAGCTGAGTCCACTGGTCACGAAGCACGCCGACATACTGCTGGCGTGCTAGAGCATCGGCAGAGACTTCATCGCTGAAGCTGTAGCTGATTTCGATGTTCGTGTAGTCCGGGTCGTCGACTCCGCTGTGGCTGCAGGGGAGCTCGTACCAGCCTCGGGCACTGAATCCTGGAAAGTCGGGCAGCACCTCGACGGTCTCTGCCACGGCTTGCTCCATCGGAGCATAAGCCTCAGCCTGTGTATACGTGGCCTCAGGCGGGGTGTCAGACATGTTTCTCCAGTAGAACACGATGAGGACAACGGCGAGTACTGCTACGGCGGCCCCGATCAGGAAGTATCGGGAGCGGTTCCCGTTGGGAACTCGAGATGACGCCTCGCTCATGTGATGCCCTCTTGTCCAGTCATGATGAGTGCCATGTTCTTTCGACCGATGTCGTTGGCGTCATCCCAATAGGCGCTGTGGTTTTCCGTTGCACCGTCCCGGGTCGCTTCGCTGCTGAACTCCTGGCCGCCAAAGGCTTCGGAAGTCGGGTCGATGCCGTGGACCATCTCGTCGTCAACCGTTGGATACAGGATCCCTTCCCCTGCTGACGCGATGTCAACATCGCGCGCGATGCCGATGATGTCTTCTTCGTTGCGGCTGGCGTAGACATGATCCGGGTCGATGTTGAGGTCCGCCGCGGAATCGACGCCGACCCCGGGGGAGCCGACGAAGATCATGTTGTCAACGTTCAGCCCTTCGTCGCGGGCAGCGATCCCGATGGTGGTCGAGCCGTACGAGTGCCCGGTCATGGTGAGGTTCGACGGTTCACCTTCAGCGGAGGCGCGAAGCCCGTCAGTGAAAGAGCTCAGATCTGAGGCGGCGTTGTCGGCCCACATCGTGTCGGTTGCCTGGGCAAGATCGTCAGGCGCGTCGTAATCGAGCCACAAGATCGATGCGTTCTCAGTGCCGGCGGGGGCGTATTCGTATGCGTCCCTCGTCATGGTTTCAGCTCGGCTCAGGTCGCCATTGAGGTTGTCCAAACCTGCGCCCGTTCCGGGGACATAGACGTTGACGTTGTGCGCAGTGTCGGGGTTGCCGACGGAGACCACCGCTTGACCGTCTGGCGTCGACTCGAAGTCCAGCAGATAGTACTGGAGTTCGGGTCCGTCCTCAATCTTGACGCTGCCGTCGATTTGTTCGCGAAGGTCCTGAAGGTTGTTGAGCTGGCTCGTCAACTCCTCGCGCAGGAGAGCGTCGGTGTTGTAACGGCTGCTGTTCGGATCCGGATTGGCGTCGAGTTCAGCGATCTGGGCTTCCAGATTGGCGATCTGGTCGTCGAGAAGTAGTCGGTTTGCAGGGTCTCTATCCACGACAGGAATACCTTCAGTCGGACCGACAAGATCCGGGCGCTCCTCGATGAGAAGTTGCTGGCTGTCTTCCGTAAGGCTGTTCCACCAGGAGTTCACGTCGTTTGGGTCAGCGGGTGGCTCGCTGGTGGTCATCTGCTCCAGAACTGCGATGTCGAACGCGGTGGTCTTCGCTATGAAGTCGGCGCTCCCGACGTAAGGCGGTAGGGCTGGCGGGTCGTCGTTGAGAGCCTTGAAGTCGGAGGCGTACTTGTCGTCGAGTTCGCGGACGGTGTCCATGAGTTCCTTGAACCGGTCAGACATGTCGACGGCTTGCTCGCGGACGCGCTGCTCGTAGTCGTTGGCCTCGTACTCATTCATCGGCTGGAAACTGCCGGTGCCTGACAGGTAGTTGTACAGGCTCGACTCGTCGACCTCGAAGTGCTCTTCGCCAGGTCCGCCCTTGGCGGTGAGGTAGACGTTCTTCTCGGCGAACAGGTCGGCAAGCTCACCGCGCTTGGCTTCGAAGTCCTCCCGTGCCGCCTGCAGCAAGGCCTTGATCCGGCCGGCGTAGGCATCGACATCGTCGAGGAATAGGTCGCAAATCCGCCGGGCTTGAGCGCGCACCTGGTCGGCGGTCTCGCCGTCGAAGTCGTCGCGTTCCTGGTCAGCAGCCCCAGGTTTGAGCACGGGGATGTCTTCGATGAGCTTGGCCTCGATCTCGGCAGCCGAGTCCATGTAGTGCGCCCAGACCTCGGCGGCATCATCGAGGCACCCGTAGTCGGTGTTGTAGAACGTGCCCCACGTCAAACCGCTCATGCGACTGCTACGTCCTCTCCTCCCGCGGTGGGGATCGCGTCAGGGTCGTACGTGGGCCGCTCGGTACCGGTTGTCTCGTAGTAGTCGTTCGTCGAGTACTCGGTGACGTCGACTTCAAGCTCCGCGTCGAGCTCGACCATTTCCGATGCCGTGTCCTCGTCGTATTGCGCGGCGGTAGCGGCATTGGTCGCCATGAACTGGGCCAGGTCAACGAGGTGATTGCGGTGATCGACCACGCGCGTGTACCACCAGGACTCGGCGGAGTTGAGCGCCATACGGAAGCTGAACTCGCCCAACGAGATCGAACTCACGGCCTCACTTGAGTCCGAGGACACGGCGAGCGCAGCGGCATCGAGGTCGTCGGCGACGGCCTCAACTTGTTCTGCGGCTTCGGTGACCACGGCATGGTCGATACGCATATTGTCGCTCAAGGGATCACTCCTGCGGGGTCGCGGGCGCGGGGCTGGAGAACTTGTTCGTGGCCTGGTTGTACAGGTACTTGACCGTCGCCTCGACGTGCGCGATGCCGTCTTCGGCCTCGGCACCGAAGTGGTCGATGTCGATCATGCAAGTGCCGTCGGGTTCAAGGACGAGGCGGACGAGCCCGTCAGAACTGGTCTCGTCGTAGCGCTTGGGCGCGGCCGGGGCTGGGGCCCCTTGTGCGAGAACGTCGAGCAACCGGCGCATGCCGGGGCCTGAATGGAGCTCTTGACCGTCAGGCACTGGCTTCTCCTCGGAACTGGCCGATCGCCGCAAGCACTTGGGTGCGGGCTTCCGCGCAAGCCGCGCGGAGCCCCGTCAAGAGCGCGCTGGCCGCTTGGCCGATCTGTTCGCAGTAGGACCAGTCGCGTGCGGTGTCAGCCGGGAGGTGGATGGAGTCGAGTTGCAGAGCAAGACTCATAGTCGCGCTGACAGCAACGGTCGGCAACGTGGCGGTGACCATCGTGGAGGCCAAAGCGTCTTGGACGACCTCGTCGACTTCCGCCGGAGTCAAGTCGGGAGTGAGGTCTTCGAGGCGTTCAGCGGCTTCGGTGAGGATCTGATCGAGACTGGGAAGGTTCACCGTCATAGCGGGAGTCGGATTTCCTTGCAGGTGGGACGGGGCGGGGAGACTGGGCTCGGGATCACCGTAGCAGGAAGTCGATCTTGATGGGGTTCATCGGGTTTGGGCAGGAACCAGGTTTTGGTCCGTTGCCACGCTGAGTTATGGTAGCGACTACCCGCCACACAGGGTCGTCGGATCGTGCCAGTTCGGGATTGGTGAACCCACGGCGATACGCGATGTCGATATCCTGGTTTGCGGAATCAACCCAAACGTGTGCCTTGACCCGTACTGACGGCGTTCGAGGCGCTTGCCCACCAGAGCGACTCACGACCCCGGAGGACCCTTGTGGCTGGTGACTACAGCGACATTGTCGACAGCAACGGCGAGATCATCCAAGTCAGCGCCGACGACTCGGCCGACGGCGTCAGGCTGACCCAGGACGGCGAACAGGTGATTCTGGTCGACGAAGACGCCATTTCTCAGTTCACCACCAGTGCGGGTGCGACCCTGACCGACCTCGGAACGGCACGCGCCGTGCTCACAAATGGCGACATGAACCTTGTTGACGGCCTGCCGTTCATCGGCGACTCCGTCTTCGCGCAGATCGACGCGAAGAACCTCAAGCTCGGAACTTTCCCGGAAGCACAGGCGCTCGCCGAGGCCTACTTCCAAAACTTCTACATGTCGAGCGCCGACCAGGTGGAGCGGATCTACCACGGGATCGGGACCGGCCAGACTGTCGCAGGCGAAACCGTGGCGGCCTACCTCGACTCGGATGGGAACGTCTCAGCCGACATGTCCTCCCTCTCAAGTGAGTTCACCACGGCTGGCGGAGGCTTGACCGAGGCGGACCTGGCAGAGATGGGCACCTACGAAGCCGCCGAAAGCAACGGGACGGACGCCGAGACCCCGACCGATGACGGTGCCGAAGGCGACGACGAAGGCGTTCGCATCATGTAGCGCTGACCGGAGTTCCTACCTACCGCGCTCCTGCTCGAACTTGCCGCGCTGCGGCTCCGAACCCCGGAAGGAAACCCCTGCGATGGCCGAACCGCTCGGTTTCGCGCACTACCGCGACAGCTACAGCCATGAACAACTCTGGGACATGCTTGTGTCCCAAGGAAATCCCCAGAGCGTCAACCTCTCCACCACGATCTGGTCGACCGCGCGCGGCAGTACCGCCGGCGCACGTGAGGCTCTCAACACGCACCTCGCCGAACTCGGCGAGTACTGGAAGGGTCCGGCATCCGACGAATTCCAACGCAGAATGATGCTCGTCGGCCAGTACTCCGAAGCAGCCGAAGCCCGCATGGCGCTTGCGGCAACTGACTACTTGCCGGATTTGGCTGGGAAACTCTCTGCGGCGCAGGCTCGGGCTAAGGGCGAGAATGCTCTCGGCGAAAGCCTCGACCCAGCGACCGACATCACCGATGCCGAGGTGTGGATGGAGGAGGTCAAGGGCCTCACACGAGACGATATCGCGGCTCTCGACCCCCAGACTCGCACCACCTACAACAATCAGCATGCAGCGTGGCGCCAGGCCCGCAAGGACGAACTCGCGAGAACGGTCGCAGATCTCGGCGCCGAGTACAACCGCTACACCACCACCGTCTTTGCCGAACCGGCTGAACCCGCACCGGAGGGGATGCCGGGCAACGACACCTATCAGGAGCCGACCACCGGAGTCTTCGCGCCGACCACCGTCGACTCGAACGGCCCCACGGCTGGTACAAGCGGGAGCGCAACCACGACGCAGCCGGAGACGCCGGTAGTCGACGACGAAGACGACGTCGCCGATCCTTGGAAGCCACCCTCCTACACCGACATCGACGAGCCGAATGGTGGCCTCGCCAGCGGCGGCGCCGCGCCTGGTGCCCCAGTCGGAGGGGCAGGCCCAGTCGGCGGCACGCCCGTCACCGGAGGTGGTGGGACACTCCCAGCAGGCGGCGGCCTGTTCGGCCCCGGACGCAGCACCCCGAGTACCGGCGGTGTACCCGGCCGAGGCACCAGCAACGTTCCCGGACGCGGACCGGCTACTGCCGGCCCCGCCCGCGGGGCCCAACCTACAACGCCTGGCAGGGGCAGCCAACCTGGAACCCCTGGTCGCGGCACCGCCGGGCGTAATGGCCAGCCGGGAACTCCCGGACGCAGCGGCACCACGAGCAGTCGCGGCGGGCAGCCTGGTAATCCGGGACGCGGCTCTGCCGGACGTACCGGCACGACGACCGGTCGCGGAAGCCAGCCGGGATCCCCAGGGCGCTCAACTGGCCGGAATGGCCAGCCTGGGACCCCCAGTCGCGGCGGCTCGGGAAGCAGCAACAGCACCTCCGGCCGCGGTACCGGTGCCCGGACAGGCTCCGGCTCCGGTGTCGGGAAAAACGGCAGCCCAGGCGCGAACTCCAAACGCCGCCACGACGAAGTCGAGGAAGAGACCCTGGCGCGCGGAACGAAGTACGTCCAAGCCGAGGACATCTTCACCGCGCCCTTCGACCCGTCCGTTGGCCCGGCCCACGAGGGTGCGAAGCACCAACGGGCCTGGAACAAGGAATACGACGCATGGAAGCGCCGCCAAGAAGAGGACGACGACAGCGACCGTCCCGACCGGAAGGCGTAACAGAGACCGAATGCCGGGCGGCGGGGACCGTGCACCCTTCCGCCCGGCATTCTCATGCCTTACAAGGCAATACGGCTACTGCCAGGGCTGTACTCGAGCCTTCGCGCGCGAACGTGACTTCAACACCAACAAGACCACCACCGCCGCTGCCATGAGCAACAGTGCGACCGCGACGGCCACGATGGGCATCAACCCCGCGTCTGATTCTGCGGCCTCCTCTGCTGCCGGGGCGCTCGACGGGTCGGATTCCTCGGGTCCCTCAGTCGAACCAGGCTCCTCGTCGGGGCTCGCACCAGAGGCGCCCGCCTGACCCATCGGATAACCCAGCGGGTTCTCCGAAACTTCCTCCACGTCGGTTGCGGTCACAGCCGCTGCAGCATCGACCAGACCGAACCCGAGCTGTTCGGTACGACCCTTACCGCCGTCGTCAGCAGTTGTGATGAGCCGCTGGACCACATTGCTCGCGTCCAGATCTGGATGAGCCGCCCGCACCAACGCCGCCGTGCCACCTACCAAGCCGGAAGCCACTGAGGTCCCGGCCGCCTCAAAATACAGATTCTCTTCGCCGAAATCGAACGTCTGAGGGTCAGGGAAGATCATCGTGTCGGCAGGTCCGGCCAGCGCGATTTCCGGACCAGTAGTGCTCATCGACCAGGCGTTGCCGTCCTTGTCGGTGCCACTCACCCCTACAACACCGGGAAACTCCGCTGGCGCTGGAACACTGGCGAGCTCGGGATCGTTGCCGCCGCCAGCGATAACCACGATGTCCTTGTCGATCGCGTACTGCACGATCTCGACAAGTCCCTGACTCGCCTCATATCCCTCGGGAGAGACCTCAATCCACGGGATAACGATGACGTCTGCCCCGTTGTCGGCCGCCCAGCGAATCCCGTCGAAGTCGTTCTGCGTAGCGCCGGTGCTGAATCCGATATCCGCTGACGTCGTGTTCACTCGGACCGGCAGGATCGTTGCCTCTGGAGCGGCGTAAAGGATCGCGGCCGCGACGCCAGTACCGTGACCATCTGTGTCCACGCGGGCGTTGACCTCCTCGCTGCCCATGAACGACTTGCCATCGAGGATGTCTTTGTCCTCAAGGAACGGGTGCTCTTCGGCGATCCCTGTGTCGATCACGGCGACCGTGACTCCCTCACCTTTCGTAGTCGCCCAGGCGTCCTCGGCCTTGATCTGGTCGATCGCCCAGGCGTTTTCGGCATACAGGTCCCACTCCTCCTGCGCCGCGGCTGCCTGTGGCAACGCCAGTGTCACTCCTGCTGCGGCGAGGGCGCACAGACCTATGGCGGTCGAATTACGGCATGCACTATCTACGGAGCTACGTGTCAGCGAGGGGTGGTGCGGCATCTGGAGACCCTTTCGCTCGGGGAGTGGTCACACGGATACGTTTCGCGGCTAACGATATCGAACTGGCATCAATCCTGCAGACTGCGAGCCTCCTGGATGCCTCAGGCTCTCTTGAGGGCGGCACGTGTCGGCCTGATGCGGTAAACATATGAGATGGCACCTCATCAAAGCGGTCTGAGCGAAGCAGAGACCTGTGAGCTGTATATCCTCCCTGCTCTTCGCGCCGCGGGCTGGACCGACGCCCAGATCCGCCCGCAATACCGGATCAACAACGGCCGCTTGATTTCATCCCCAAAACGCCACATTCAGGACAAACCGCTTGTGGCCGACTATGTGCTAGAGCCGACTCCCGACCTTCCTGTCGGCATCCTGGAGGCCAAGGCGTACGAGGTCGACGCTAATGACGGTGTCGAGCAAGCCCGTCGGTACGCAGGCAAGCTAGGTCTGCCATTCGCCTATGCCTCGAACGGCCGGGGAAATCCTCGAGATCGACTATCGAGCCGGCACGACGACCGGCACCGAATACGCCGCGACCGCAGCACCGCTGATCAACCGGCCCAGGCCCGCATACGCCAATGGCGGCGATCTTCAGGAGAAAATTGCCGCTTCTGAAAACGGTTTTCACAAACCTCTGAGTTCGGAGACCGAACCCAACGTGCGCGAGGGGGGACTTGAACCCCCACGTCCGAGGACACAGGAACCTAAATCCTGCGCGTCTGCCAATTTCGCCACTCGCGCGGAGCGCCTGGAGCGCGTGCCGGGTGGGTCCGGCCCGCGGGCAGCAACTAGTGTTTCACACCCTCCGGGGGTCCCGTAGTCTGGTGGGGATGACTCGACCTGACAAGCGCGCCGCCGATGAGCTGCGCCCCGTGAAGTTCACCCGATCCTGGACCGACCACCCCGAGGGATCGGTGCTCGTTGAATTCGGCCGCACCCGGGTGCTGTGCACCGCGACGGTGACGCCCGGCGTGCCGCGGTGGCGGCGCGGGTCCGGCGAGGGGTGGGTGACCGCCGAGTACTCGATGCTGCCGCGCTCCACGCACTCTCGCTCCGACCGCGAGTCGATCCGCGGCAAGATCGGCGGCCGCACGCACGAGATCTCTCGTCTCATCGGGCGCTCACTGCGCGCCTGCATCGACTTCAAGGCCCTCGGCGAGAACACGATCACGCTCGACTGCGATGTGCTGCAAGCGGACGGGGGGACGCGCACGGCCGCGATCACCGGCGCTTACGTGGCCCTGCACGACGCCGTGGACTGGCTCAAGGAGCAGAAGATCGCCCGCAAGCCCGACAAGATCCTCACGACCTCGGTGGCCGCGATCAGCGTCGGCGTCGTCAACGGCGTCCCGGTGCTCGACCTGCCTTACGAGGAGGACGTGGCCGCGTCGGTCGACATGAACGTGGTCTGCACCGGCGAGGGCGACTTCGTCGAGGTCCAGGGCACGGGCGAGGAGGCGGTGTTCAACCGCGCCGAGCTCGACACCCTCCTGGACCTGGCCGTCAAGGGCTGCAAGGAGCTCGCCGGCCTGCAGGCCCGGACCCTGCTGACCTCATGAGGGTCCTCCTCGCCACCCGCAACGCCGGGAAGATCGAGGAGCTGCGGCAGATCCTGGCCGCGGCCGCCCCCGAGGTCGAGCTCGTCGGCCTCGGCGCCGTCGCCGACTACCCCGAGACCCCCGAGACCGAGCTGACCTTCGCCGGGAACGCGCTGCTCAAGGCCCGTGACGGTGTCAAGCACACCGGGCTCGCGACCATCGCGGACGACTCCGGCCTCGCCGTGGACGCCCTCAACGGGATGCCCGGCGTGCTCTCGGCCCGCTGGGCGGGGAGCGCCAAGGACGACGCGGCGAACAACGCGCTGCTGCTCGACCAGCTCGCGGACGTGCCCGACGGCCTGCGCGGCGCGAAGTTCGTGTGCGCCGCCGCGATCGTGTGGCCCGACGGGCGCGAGCTCGTCGTCCACGGCGAGATGCGCGGCACGGTCGGCCGTGAACCGAAGGGCGACAACGGGTTCGGGTACGACCCGCTGTTCACCCCGGAAGGGTTCGACCGGACCAGCGCCGAGCTCTCGGCCGAGGAGAAGAACGCGATCTCCCACCGGGGGAAGGCATTCCGCGAGCTTGCGAGTGGAATCTGAAGCACGGTCGCGAGCTTGCGAGCGGCATCTGAAGCACCGTCGCGAGCTTGCGAGCGGCATCTGAAGCACCGTCGCGAGCTTGCGAGTGGAATCTGAAGCACGGTCGCGAGCTTGCGAGCGGCATCTGAAGCACAGTCGCGAGATCGCGAAGCAGATCTAGCACTGAGGCGGCCTGCGGGCCGCCTCTTTCGCTTACCGGGCCTTGAGGAGTGCCAGGGCCTTGTCGGCGTGGGCGTTCATGTTGAGCTCGCTCTTGAACGCGCCCAGGATGGTCCGGTCCTGGCCGATGACGAAGGTCTTGCGCTTGGTGGTGACGATGCCGAGTTTGCGGCGCACGTCGAAGGCCTCGGCGACCTTGCCTTCGGGGTCGGAGAGGAGCGGGTAGCCGAAGGAGTGCTTGGCGGCGAAGGCCGCCTGGCGGTCGACCGAGTCGTGGGAGATGCCGACGGGGGTGGCGCCGACGGCCTCGAAGTCGGCGGCGAGGTCGCGGAAGTGGCAGGCCTCGGCGGTGCAGCCCGCCGTCATCGCCTGCGGGTAGAAGAAGAGCACGACCGGGCCGGCCTCGAGCAGCTCCTCGAGGCTGCGGGGCCTCCCGGTCTCGTCGTCCAGGGTGAATGCGGGTGCGATGTCTCCGGTGTCCATGAGGCCGAGTGTATCCGCGGCCTGCGGGATCGGATCGTTCCCGGCCGGGGCGCCCGGTACCGTTGCGTTCCGGCAATCGATATAGATACACTCGAATATCACGATATCGTCTGCAGCAGTCCACAAGATCGCTTTGACTCCGTACGAGTCAGGTTGGGAGCGCTCCATGTACGTCAGAGGAGTAATTCCATGTCCACCACCGCCACGGGGGTGCTGGGCGGCAGACGCCGCCGCATCGCCGCCGTCATGTCGATGGTCCTGGCCGCCGTCGCGGCCCTGACCCTCACGAGCCTCTTCAGTCAGGAGGAGGCGGAAGCCCACGGCGCCACGGTCTTCCCGGGCTCGCGCCAGTACTTCTGCTACTTCGACGCGCTCACGCAGAACGGCTCGCTCGACCCCTACAACGAGGCCTGCCAGGCCGCGTTCGACGAAGTCGGCCCGACCCCGTTCTACAACTGGTTCGGGAACCTCGACTCCAACGGCGCGGGACAGACCGTCGGCTACATCCCCGACGGCCGCCTGTGCGACGGCAACGGCAAGGGCCCGTACGACTTCGAGCCGTTCAACGACCCGGGCAACTGGCCGCGCACACACGTGACCGCCGGCGCCACGGTCGAATGGCGATACAACAACTGGGCCCACCACCCCGGCCGCTTCGACCTCTACATCACCAAGGCCGGCTGGGACCCGTCGCAGCCGATCGGCTGGGACGACCTCGAGAAGTTCCAGACCATCTCGAACCCGCCCTCGAACGGCGGGGTCGGGACCAACGACCACTACTACTACGCGAACATGACGCTGCCCCAGCGCAGCGGCTACCACATCGTGTTCACGCACTGGGTCCGCTCGGACTCGGGCGAGAACTTCTACGCCTGCTCCGACGTCGAGTTCGACGGCGGCAACGGCGAGATCACCGGCATCCGCCCCGGCGCCGACCTGCCGGGCAACGACGGCGGCGTGGTCAACCCGCCCACCGAGACCCCGACCTCGACGCCGACCTCCACGCCGACGTCGACCCCGACCGGGAACCCGACGGGCGCCTGCACCGCCACCGCCTCGGTCTCCTCGTGGTCCGGCGGCGCGACGGTGAACATCACGGTCAAGAACACCGGCACCTCGACCATGGGGAACTGGATGGTCCACTGGCTGTGGCCGGCGAACTCCGGCGTCGCCATCCGGGACTCGTGGAACACCACGATCAGCACCATGGGCGACATGCAGATGGCCGGCCCGGTCGGCTGGAACGCCACCGTCGCGGCGGGCGGGACGGCGACCTTCGGCTTCAACGTCACGGGCAGCCTGTCGACGATGCCGGCGATGGACTGCATGCCGGCATGACGAGGCGACAGCACGGTGATTCGCGGCGGTGACGGCCGCGGGGCCGGAACCTGAACGAACATCGAAATATCGCCGCTTCCACTCCTCCCTCCGGAGACCGCCTGGAATACTTGATCCAGCAGGTCTTCCGGGGGGAGGAGCCATGTCACCATCCGCAGCGCCGGCCGACGCCGGGCCTGAGCCGATGACGGCGTCCACACGCGCCGGCACCGTCGTCATCACCTACATCTCCGATCATGTCGACGCGCTCAACCGCGCCATCGCGGCCTTCGAGCGGCAGGCGCCCGGCTCCGCCGGGGCCGTGCGCGTCACCATCCACCGGCTCCGCACCGTCATCCGCGGGTACTCGCACCTGTTCACCAAGACGCCGCCGCACAGCCAGGAGCTCGACCACCTGCTCGAGGCGTTGAAGCGCACCGAGGACCTGGAGAAGCTCCGCGTCCACTTCTCGGACCGGTTCGACCAGCTCGGCCTCGTGGCCCCCGAATACCCGAAATGGTATGAGGCCCTTGAGGACGAGATGCACGACTCGTACGCGCGGGCCGAGGGGGTCGCCTCGCAGACCTGGGTCGCGGTCCTGCTCAGCGAGGTACGGCTGTTCACCGAGCACGCGCAGTTCACGCGGGACGGCGACAAGCCCGCCTCCTCGCTCATGGGGTTCCTCTCGCAGTCCAAGAACCACCTGCTCGACACGTACGGGAAGCTCAGCTACGCCACCGATCTCGCGCTCGCGCGGGACGAGACGCGCATCGCGGCCCGGGAGGCGCACTACCTCGCCGAGGCGGCCGCGCCCGCGCTCGGGGCCACCGCGGCGGAGATCGTCTCGCGGGTCGCCGACCTCGAGCACCTGCTCGACCGGTACCGGCAGGCGGTGATCGCCCGCAACTGGCTGACCCGGCTGCCGGGCGCGGACCGGGCCGACCGGCTCACGACGAGCCTCGCCGACCTGGAGAAGCAGCACCTGCACCAGCTGGGCGAGGACATCGACCGGGCGGCCTCCGATCTGGCCGAACGCTGGAAGTGACACGAGACGAGCAACGGCCCCAAGGCTTTCGCCTTGGGGCCGTTGCCTATCGCGTCAGCCGCGCAGCACGGACGCGAGGTTGTCGAGGCCGATCGGGCCGAGGTTGAGGGCCCTGGTGTGCCAGGCCTTCAGGTCGAAGTCGGCGCCGGCGGCGGCCTGCGCTTCGGCGCGGGCGGCGACCCAGGCGCGTTCGCCGAGCTTGTAGCAGATGGCCTGGCCCGGCCAGCCCGCGTAGCGGACGATCTCCGGGTAGGCGCGGTGCTCGGCGATGCGGCCGCGGGTCTTGAGCACTTCGAGGGCGACCTCGAAGTTCCAGCGCTCGCCGTGGCGCTTCGCCTCGGCGGCGGGCAGCGGCAGGTCGAGGTGCCAGCCGATGTCGATCACGACGCGGGCGGCGCGCAGGGCCGAGCCCTTGAGCATGCCGAGGCGGCTGCCCTTGTCGGTGAACCAGCCGAGCTCGTCCGAGAGCCGCTCGGCGTACAGCGCCCAGCCCTCGGCGTGGCCGGAGACCGAGCCGAAGACCTTGGCGAAGCGGGAGAGGGCGTCGCCGGTGACCTTGGTCTGGCCGATCTGGAGGTGGTGGCCGGGCACGCCCTCGTGGAAGACCGTGGTCAGCTCCCCCCAGGTGCGGAAGGTCTCGCGCTCGGCGACGGGCCACCAGGTGCGGCCCGGGCGGGACAGGTCCTCGCTGGGGCCGGTGTAGTAGGCCGAACCGGCGGAGGAACCGTGCACGACCTGCACGTCGAGGTTCATCAGGCGCGGGTCGATGTCGAAGTGGACGCCGTTGAGCGCTTCGAGCGCGCTCTGGTGCTTCTCGACGAGCCAGGCCAGGTACTCCTCGTGGGTGCCGACGGCCTGGGTCTCGTCCAGGTGGGCGATGACCTCGTCCAGGCCCGCGCCCGGCAGGATGTCGCCGGCCTCGGCGGCCATCTCCTCCTCGATGCGGTGCAGCTCGTCCCAGGCCCAGTCGTAGGCGTCGCGCGGGTCGAGGACCGCGCCGAGGGTGGCGCGGGCCGCCAGGAGGTACCGCTCCTCGCCGACGCCGTCGCGCTCGACGGCGTGCGGGGCGTACGAACGCTCGAGGTAGTCGGCGGCGGCGGCGAACGCCCCGTACGCGGCCTCGGCGGCCTCGCGCAGGTCGCGGGCCTGCGGTCCGTCGCCGTACGCGGCGACGTGCTTGTCGAAGACGCGCGACTCGGCGTTGCGCCGGGCCTGCTTGACGCCCTCGGCGACCTGGAGGTGAGCGACCGTGGTGCCCGCCTCGATACCCGCGTTCAGGGTCTGGCGCCAGGTCGCGAGCATCTCGGGGATGGCGCGCATCCGCGAGACGTTGAGCCGCCAGTCGTTCTCGGTGCTGCGCGGGGCAAGGTCGACGTAGCTCACCAGGCCCTGGAGCATCCCGTAGGGGACGCGCAGGGCGCGGCGCCACTCGCCGGCCTCGTGCTGCGCGGCGCTCACCTCGAGCCGCTCGGCCATGTGGAGGCGGGCGAGGTCGTCGGCCGGGCCGGTCGACGCCAGGGCGTTCAGCTTCGCGAGGGTGTCGGCGTCGAGCTTCGCGCGCTCGGCGACGGCGTCCGGGCCGAAGTCGGTGGCGACGCCGAAGTCGCCTTTGATGCCGGCGGACCCGGCGAACATCGGGTGGAGCCGGGCGTACGCGGTGGTGTACTCGTCGGCGAGAGCGAATATCGGTGAGGTCATGGCCGTCAGCTTACCGCGCGGCTAGTAATCCTTCGTTACGTGATTGTTGCTCGGGCGGGTGGAGACGACCACGGCGCCGACCAGCGCGGCGAGGAGCAGCAGCGACAGCACTTCGAACGGCAGCACCCAGTCCGCGAAGACCGCTTCGCCCATGACGGCCGCGCCGCCGCTCTCACGCTCGCCGAGCCCGGCCCGGGTCCAGCCGAACGCGCCGGTGACGACCGCGGCGAGGCCGAGGCCCACGCCGCCGGCGATGAGCGCGCCGGGGAGCCTCGCGCGGTCGAGGTCGTCCGAGGGGTCGGTGGGGGCCCTGGTGAGCATGGTCGCGAACAGCAGCAGGACCACGATCGCGCCGACGTAGACGAGCACGAGCACCCACGCGAGGAACTCGGCGGTGAGCACGAGCGCGGCCCCGGCGATCCCGGCGAACGCGACCGCGAGCCACAGCCCGGCCCGCACGATCCGCTTCGTGGTGACGACGGCGAGCCCGGCGCCGAGCGCGAGGAGCCCGAAGGCGAGCAGCAGCACGTCGGCGAGAGTCACTCGGCGGCCTCCTCGGCCTTCACTGCCTCGGTCTTGGCGGCCTCCGGCACGTTCCCCAGCCACTCCCCCAGGTGCTCCTTGTCGTGGAGCAGGTCGCGGATGTCGCCTTCGGCGTAAGCGAAGTCGGGGGCCCAGAACAGGGCGTCGAACGGGCACACGTCGACGCAGATCCCGCAGTACATGCACAGCGAGAAGTCGATGTCGAAGCGGTCGAGGACGTTCACCTGGCGCGGGCGGGCCGCGCCCTCGACCTCGATCGTCTCCTTGTGGGAGTCGATGTAGATGCACCAGTCGGGGCATTCGCGGGCGCACAGCATGCAGGAGGTGCAGCTCGGCTCGTGGAGGGCGATCACGCCGCGGCTGCGCTCGGGCAGCTCGGGCTCGTTCTCGGGGTACTGGCTCGTGACGGCGCGGCGCGCGGCGGTGCGCGCGGTCTGCGCGAGACCGCTGACCAGTCCGCTCCCGGGAAGCCTCATGACCTCATGGTGGCAGATGACGGCGGTGTTTTCCAGACCCCGGGCCGCGCTGCGCGGCGGAATCGCGGTCCGCGCCGCGGCGGCGCCGGGGTGTCCGATTCCCGACTCCCCAGGCGTGGCCGAGCGGGCCGGTTTTCCCATGAAACCGTCTGGTGCGTCCACAAGAGCCGTTACCGTGAGCCATTGACACGTCACGTGCCGGGGTGCGACCCGGCGCCGTCCGGGGAGGAACCGTGCCCATGCGAATGTCGCAGCCCATCCGAGGGATGCTCTTGGCCCTCAGCGCCGCGCTCGTACTCGCGCTCACCGCCGCTCCGGCGAACGCGGCCGTCACCGTCACGCTCTCGCCGACGGCGGGCGCCGTGGGCACCCGCGTGGACGTGCTCGCGTCGGACTGCGACAAGGACGCGACCGGCGACGTCGAGAGCACCGACACGAGCTTCAAACTGCCGAAGAACAACAACAACGCCCAGGGCAGCTTCACCGTCACGGAGAAGATGAAGCCCGGCACGTACACGGTGACGGTGACCTGCGGTTCCGACACCGCCGCTACGAAGTTCACGGTGACCTCGGGGACCGGCGCGGCGACCGGCGGCGGCTCGACCGCCTCGCAGGCGACCACCGCGGTCCTGTGGACGGGCGCCGCAGCGGTGCTCATCGCCGCGGCGGGCCTCTGGCTGCTCAAGCGCCGCAGCAATGTCACCGCCGCCTGAGACCGCGGGCGGCGCCTCGCCCGAGCGACCTGTCCACCGGCCGGAACCCGCGTTCCGGCCGGTGGCCTTCGTCGCGCTCTCGTTCGTGCTCGCCGGGGGCCTGGGGCTCATGCTCGGCGGCGTCCTGACCCTCCCCCCGATCGAGCTGCCGCGCTTCGAAAGCCCCTTCCGCGACGACCCGTTCGCCGTCGCCGACCCCGCGGGCGGCGCCTGGCTCGACCGCTCCGAGCCGACCCGCGTCGACATCGACGCGGTCGACGTCCACGCCCCGCTCACCGCGCTCGGCCTCGACTACGAGGGCAACTTCGAGGTCCCCCGCATGTGGCGCCCCCACGAGGCCGGCTGGTTCGAGGCCGGCCCCACCCCCGGCGAGTTCGGCCCCACCGTCCTCATGGGCCACGTCGACACCGAGCGCTCCGGCCCCGCGGTCTTCCACCCGCTCAAGGAACTCGACGAAGGCGACCGCGTCGAGGTCACCCGTGAGGACGGCGTCGTCGTCGCCTACGAGGTGACCGCGGTCGAGTCCTACGCCAAGCGTCGCCTCCCCTACGAGGACGTCTTCGGCGTCGAGCCCGAGCCGGCCCTGCGCCTCATCACCTGCGGCGGCGCCTTCGACCGCAGGTCAGGCGACTACACCGAGAACCTCGTCGTCTTCGCGGCCTACACCGGCCACCGCGACGCCACCGAGAAGGACCGCGACCGCCCCCTGCACGGCCGCGACCACTTCGAATAGCGCGTCAGGCCAGGCGGTCCGCCAGCTGCTTGCGGTACAGGGACACCGGCTCCAGGGTGCCGGCCTTGTCCTCGACGTAGCCGGGCTCCTCGGTGACGAGCCAGTTCGTGTCGGTGACGACCTCCGCCAGATTGCCGCTGGTGCCGATGGCGAAGTTCTGGGAGGTCGGCGGGCGCTGCACACAGGCTTTGTTGTCGTTGTCCAGCTTGCAGTTCCACAAGACGCTGTAGACGGACGACCAGCCATGGGGTCGGCCGCCGGCCTCGTCGCCGCCGCTGTCCTGGCGGTTGTGGAGGTTCAGCACCACGTCCTTCTCCTGCGTGCCCGGGGGGCTGTCGTTCATCTGCTCGTAGACGTTGTCGAAGAGCAGGCCCTGGCTCCAGTGGGCGTGACCGCCGGATTCAAGGTAGCCGTTCTTCGATACGGCGTCGAGCCAGACGACACCGGAGGTCGAGGCGCCGCCTCCCGCGATGAACGCGTGTCTGGCCTCGGTGGCCACGACGTCGGTGAACAGGACCTGCTGGGCCATGTACCCCGCGCAGAAGTTGTAGCGCCGCCGCCCTTCGAGCTCGGACCTCGGCTCCAGGGCCCAGACGTCCTCGACGGTGACCCTGTGGCTGCGGCGGACCATGACGCCGGACTGCTTGAAGCGGAGCGTGGCCACATTGCGCACCCAGGTGTCACGGGTCCGCTCGATCACGATGCAGCTGTCGGAGCGGGCGTTCTGGTCGTCCGTCACCGGTTCGGGCATGTCCACGCGCAGGTCCTCGATGCCGGAGTTGCGCACCTCGTTCGCGTTGTCCCACTTGTGGACCGTGATCTCCGAGAGCGCGATGTCGAGATCGTTGAAGACCGGGGCGCAGATGACCGTCTCCTCGCCCTGGATCGCCTTGACGAAGCGGTTGTACATGATGGGTTCGGAGTCGACCGGCCACGGCGGGTCGTTGTCCACGCCGCCGTTGTCGATCTCGCCGATCCATTTGGCCGTGCACCGGTGCCAGATGATGATGTTGTCGCCGACCGCGAGGCCGTTGCCGGGTGCGAGCTTGAGCCGCCGGGAACCGGCCTCCACGGACTCGATCACGGGGATCGAGGGGCCGACCGGCCGCTCCCACTTGGCGTTCGGGTCCGCCGAGCGGATCCGGACCGGGCATTCGACACCGCCTTGCTCCAAGCCCCCGGTCGACGTCGACTTGATGATCGTGCCCACGGCGGGATCGCCGGAGCGGCCCGAACCGCGCAGGACCACGCCGCTGGAGTTGATCTCGACCGTTCCGGCGACCTCGTACAGGCCCGGTTCGAGCTTCAGAGCACCGCGGATGCCGTTGGCGTCCATGGTCATCGCACCGACTTCGGCCAAGGCGTCGTTGATGTGCGCAGTGTTGTCCTGGCCCGGCGGGAGCGGGCCGATGGTCAAGGCGGTGGGGACGTCCGGGATCGGCGCTTCGCCGTTGCGGTATCCGGCCCAGCTGAAGTTGGGGATCTTCCTGCCGCTGGCGTTGTCGGCGGCGTAGTTCAGCTTGCCGTCCGCACCCGGGTAGACGAGCTTGGAGTGCCAGATCACCTCGGTTTCAGGGCCTTGCGCGCGGGCGGGCGAGGCGATCGCGGCGCCCAGTCCGGCGGCGGCGACGCCGCTGCCGACCTTGAAGAGGTTTCGACGTGAGACCGGTCCGGTCATGGGGTGTGCTCCCTTCTCCTGTCAGAGCATCACGAGGGTATCGGGAAGCGGCCACAGCGGACGGAGCGCCGACCGCGGGGGCGAGGACGGAGTGCTTGACCCCTGCCGTCCCCGCCCCCGCGGTGTACCGAGGGGGCTTTCGACCGCGGGCGCTTTCCCGGCTCGCCCAACCGCTGAGCCGGTGCCGCGCCCGCGGCGCCCTATGACAGGACCCGCTCGAAGGCGGCCCTGGTCTCTTGGAAGACCTCCGCGCCCGGGCGGGCCCAGAGCGCGTCGTTGAACAGCTCGACCTCGATCGGCCCGGCGAAGCCGGTCGCGTCCACTTCGGCGAGGTAGCGCTTGAAGTCGACGCAGCCGTCGCCGAGCTGCCCGCGGCCGGTCAGCACGCCCGCGGGGAGCGGGGTGACCCAGTCCGCGAACTGGAACGAGGCGATGCGGCCCTCGTGCCCGGCCCGGGCGACGCCCTGCCAGACCTGCGGGTCCCACCAGATGTGGTACGTGTCGACCACGACGCCGACCTGCGCGGCCGGGAACGGCGCGGCGAGGTCGAGCGCCTCGCCGATCGTCGTCACGACGCAGCGGTCGCTCGCGAACATCGGGTGCAGGGGTTCGATCGACAAGGTCACACCGCGCTCGCCCGCGTACGGCGCGAGTTCGGCGAGGGCCTCCTTGACGCCCTCGCGGGCGCTGTCGATCGTGCCGCCTTCGGGGATGCCGCCCGAGACGAGGACGAGGGTCGGGGCGCCGAGCGCCGCGGCCTCGTCGATCGCCCGCCGGTTGTCGTCGAGCGCCTCGCGCGTCGGGTCGGTGAAGAACCCGGCCCGGCAGAGGCTGGTGACCTCGACGCCCGCGTCCTTCACAAGCTTCGCGCTCGCTTCGAGGCCCATCTCCTGCACCGGCTCGCGCCACAGCCCGATACCGGAACCGGTGCGCGCGCAGGCTTCGACGGCCTCGCGCTGGTCCCAGAACTTCGCGGTGGCGTGGTTGAAGGAGAACCGCTCCATGATGCTCATGCGAGCGTCCGCTTCGGCTGGCCCGCGACCTTGAGCAGGGCGTTGAACCGGTCCATCGCCAGGTTCTCGTCCGGGAACAGGTCCACTTCGAGCGCGAGGTCGACGATCTCGCCGAAGTGCTTGATGGAGCGCGCCGACTCGAGCCCGCCGACCATCTTGAAGTGGTCCTGGTAGCCCCCGAGCCACGCCAGGAACACCACGCCGGTCTTGTAGTTGAACGTCGGGGCCTCGAAAACCTTGCGCGCCAAGGGCACCGTCGGGTCGAGGATGGCGTGGAAGCCGGCCACGTCGCCTTCGTCGAGGCGCTTGACGGCCTTCGCGGCGAGCGGCGCGAGCGGGTCGAAGATGCCCAGCAGCGCGTCGGAGTGGCCGAACTCGTCCCCGGCGATGAGGCGCGGGTAGTTGAAGTCGTCGCCGGTGTAGCAGCGCACGCCCTCGGGGAGCCGGCGGCGGACCGCGATCTCGGCCTCGGCGTCGAGCAGGCTCATCTTGATGCCGTCGATCTTCGCCGCGTTCTCGGTGATGATCTCGATGAACGTGTCGGCGGCCGCCTCGAGGTCCGAGGAGCCCCAGTAGCCTTCGAGCGCCGGGTCGAACATCGGGCCGAGCCAGTGCAGGATCGCCTTGCCGCTGACCTCGCCGAGGAGTTCGCCGTAGAGGTCCTTGTAGTCGTCGGGGCCCTTCGCGCTCGCGGCCAGCGCCCGGGAGCACATCAGGATCGTGCCCGCCCCGGCGTCCTCGACCACGGCGAGCTGCTCGAGGTAGGTCGCGCGGATCTCGTCCATGGTGGTCGGCGCGGCGGGGAGCTGGTCGGTGCCGACGCCGCACGCGAGGAGGTCGTCGGGTCCGGCGGCCTCGGCCGAGCGGCGGATGAGCTGCTTGGTGGCCTCCCAGTCGAGGCCCATGCCGCGCTGGGCGGTGTCCATGGCGTCGGCGATGCCGAGGCCGAGGTCCCACAGGTGCCTGCGGTAGCGGAGGGTGGCGTCCCAGTCCACGGTGGCGGGGCGGCCGGGGCCGTTGTCCGCCAGCGGGTCCGCGACCACGTGGGCGGCGGAGTAGATGACGCGGGAGGTGAACTCGCGGGTCACAGGTCCAGGTCCTCCAGTTCGATGCGGCGGCCTTCGCGGGCGGACCGGTAGCCGGCCTCGGCCAGCTGCACGCCGCGGGCGGCGGCGAGGAAGTCGTGGTGCCACGGCTCGTCGTCCACGACGTGGCGCAGGAACTCCTCCCACTGGATCTTGAAGCCGTTGTCGAAGACCTCGTTGTCCGGCACCTCGTGCCACTGCTGCCGGAAGGGGATGGGCTGGTCGATGTCGGGGTTCCAGACCGGCTTGGGAGTGTGCACGCGGTGCTGGGCGCGGGCCTTGCGGAGGCCGGCGATGGCGGAGCCCTCGGTGCCGTCGACGTGGAACTCGACGAGTTCGTCGCGGTCGACGCGGGTGGCCCAGGAGGAGTTCATCTGGACGACGGTGCCGTCCTGGAGTTCGAAGAGGGCGTAGGCGGCGTCGTCGGCGGTGGCGGCGTAGGCCTGGCCCTGCTCGTCGAAGCGCTCGGGGATGTGGGTGGTGACGTGGGCGGAGACCGACTTGATCGGGGAGTCGAAGGTGCCTTCGAGCAGGTAGGACCAGTGGGGGAACATGTCGAGGACCATGCCGCCGCCGTCTTCGGCGCGGTAGTTCCACGACGGCCGCTGGGCCTCCTGCCAGTCGCCTTCGAAGACCCAGTAGCCGAACTCGCCGCGCACGGACAGGACGCGCCCGAAGAAGCCGGAGTCGACGAGGCGCTTGAGCTTGCGCAGGCCGGGGAGGTACAGCTTGTCGGCGACCGCGCCGTTCTTGACGCCGGCGTCGCGCGCGGCGCGGGCCAGGTTGAGGGCGTCGTCGAGGTTGGTGGCGATGGGCTTCTCGGTGTACACGTGCTTGCCCGCCTTGATGGCCGAGTTGACGGCGGCGAGGCGGTGCTGGGTGGTGAGGGCGTCGAAGTAGACGTCGATCGTGTCGTCGCCGAGGGCTTCGTCGAGGCTGGTCGTGTACTTGTCGAGGCCGTGGCGGCCGGCGATCTCGGCGAGCTTCTCGGCGCTGCGGCCGACGAGGGTGAGCTCGGGCCAGATCACGCTGCCGTCGGCGCGCTCGACGCCGCCCTGCTCGCGGATGGCGAGGAGCGAGCGCACGAGGTGCTGCCGGTAGCCCATGCGACCGGTCACCCCGTTGAGGGCGATGCCGACGGTGATTCTCTCTGCCATAGGGAAGTGCTCCAGACCTTGCCGACGTGGCTGCGGAAGCGTCCGCCGCGAACTGAGCCCGTTTACAGCTCGCATGCTTCACCGAAAGGCGAGGCAAACGCTTTCTTAGTTTCCTGAACTATACATCAAACGACACCTTTGTGAAAGCGGTCTCCTCCCAGTTTCGCCGAACCGGACGCATCGTGTTCGGGGAGTGGGGATTCGGGCCGCTTCCGGGCACGGAAAAGCCCCGGCCGTCCCGGCCGGGGCTCGCGTCGGGCAGCCCTAGAGGTACTGCTCGCTGATGTCCTTGACCTCGTCCGCGGGCGCCCAGATCTGGTACACGCCGTTGTCGTACGGCTCGAGCCCGAGCGCGCGGGCCACGTCGCTGCGGCCGCCGCGGTACTCGAGCCGCAGCCACTCCCCCGAGGCGCCGAGCACGAAGAACGGCTCGTCCCGCCAGGTCGCGATCGTGCGCACGTAGAAGAAGTCCTCGAGCTCGCCGATCGGCACGCCGCGGCGGAACCGCCCGTCGGCGACCTCCACGAAGCCGTCGCCGCCGGTCGGCGAGTAGAGCCGCACGTGGGCCCCGTCGGGGCTCGAGTCGTACTCGGCGCCCTTCCAGCGGGCGATGTAGCCGTCGCGCATCAGGCGTCCTTCCATTCCCGGTCGCGGGTGTCGAGCACGTGCGCGGCCCGGTCTTCGGGGTTGGGCCGCACCAGGTCGTAGTGGCCGTCGGCGTCGCCCCAGGCCTCGCCGAGCGCGCCTTCGTAGCCGTAGGCCTCGCCCATCGGGCCGCTCGGGGCGGGCGCGGAGGGCGACGACGGCAGGGCCGGGATCGCGGAGGCCTCGATGGCCGCGGGGCCGCCCAAGGCGCCGTCGACGGGGGTCCACTCGCGGGAGTCGGCGTCGTAGAGCGCGATCTCGGTGACCTCGCCGCGCGAGTCGATCCGGAGGATCTTCGCGCCGTGCGGGAGCCGCACCGAGTCGACCTTGTGCTCGGGGATGCGCTCATCGCCCTCGGAGGGCGCGAACCCGTCGCCGCGGAACGGACCGGGCTCGACGACGGTGCCGCCGCGCGCCTCGGCCGTCGCGTAGTCGTTGCCGCCCAGCGCGACCGGGTAGAGGTCGGTGCGGTAGCCGATCCAGCGCAGGACGTGCACCGAGTCGTCGGCGGGGCTGAACTCCTCGCTGGAGCGAATGAGCCCCAGCGCGAGGTACAGCTGCGCGGGCGTGCGCAGGTGCTCCACGGCCCCGGCCGGGTGCACGAAGCCGCCGACGCGGTCGTAGCCGCGCTCGAGGTAGAACGGCACCTGCTGGTGCGGGATGGTCTTCTGCCACAGGACCGGCTGGACCTTGTGCGCGGGCGAGTTGGCGCGCGCGGCCGCGGCCTGGCGCTGCTCCATCTCGGTGGCGAAGGCCAGCAGGTCCTTCGCTTCGGCCCACTTGATGAGCGGCTCGATCTCGGGGCCGCTCATGTTGGCGCCCACCGAGGTGCCCGGGTTGACGTACAGCGCGTAGTCCTGCGAGGGCCAGTGCTGGATGAGCCAGCCGAACGGGACGACCGTGTGGGCGAGGTCCGCGCCCGCGCGCTCGGCCATGCGCTCGGTCGTCGTGTAGACGGTGATGCCGATGTTGCCGTCGACGATGTCGCTCGACCACCGGAACGCCGGGTCGCCGACGCGCAGGTGCGCGGCCTCGGGGTCCCCGATCGGGAGGATCACGCTGGCGCACAGCAGGGTCTGCAGGAACGCGGCGGTGTCGCCGGCGGACGCGGCCGTGGCGAGCAGCGGCTCGGCCTCCTCACCCGAGAGCTCCACCGGGCGGCCCTGCGCCTGGGCGCTGGGCTGCGGCTCGGGCTCGGCGGGGCGGCGGCCGAACGCGCTCGACATGGACGCGAATGCCTCGGCGGAGCGCTGCGGCTCGGATCCGAAGGCCTCGCCGCCGAACGCGTCGTTGCCGAACGAGTCGTTGCTCTGGAACGCGCCGGCGTTCCCGAAGGACTCGCCGGCCGGGTACGGCTCGGGCGCGCCGGCCGGGGGCGCGGGAGAGCGGGTCGGGAGCGTGGACGGGTCGGGCTGCTGCTCGCGCAGCCAGTCCGGCGCGTCGGGCCACTGGTCCTGCTGCGGGTTCGGCCACTGCGCGTCGGCCGGGAAGCCCTGCGGGGTCGGCGGCTGCGAGTAGGCCGGCGGCGGGGAGCCGTAGCCCTGCGGCTGCGAGCCGAACTCGCGCGGCTGGGAGCCCGTGCCGCGGGGCTGGGAGCCGAACCCCTGCGAGCGGGGCGGCTCGGGCTCGGGCGGCGGCTGGGACGCGAACGAGTGCCCGTTGAACGGGTCGGCCTCGGGCGCCTCGGGGTCGCGCGGCGGCTGCCGCAGCGGCAGGCCCGCCGAGGTGGTGCCGCCGACCGTGGACTGCTGCTGCGCGGTGCCGTTCAGATCCGAGGAGCGGCGGGGCGCGGGCGGCACGTCGGGCACCGGCGGGGCCGGGGGCATGAAGCTCTCGCGACGCTGCTCAGGGGCCGGGGCCATGGGGTTCGCGAACGGGTCCGACTGCGCCGCCGCGAACGGAGACGATTGCGGCCCAGAGGAAAAGGTGTCGCCGTACGGGTCGGCTGCGGGCTCCGGTGCCGGTGCCGGGTCGGCCGGAACGGTGGTCATGCCCTGCGCGACCTGGGCGACGAACCAGGCCGGGAGGTACCCCTCGATCGGCAGGCCGGGGTTGACGGCGAGCCACCACTCCTCGTCGGGCCAGGCCTCGGCGAGCGCGGCGAAGGAGACGCGGCGGGAGGCGCCGGCGTTGTCGCGCAGGCACACCTGGAGCGCGGACTCGGACGTGAAGGCGAGGATGTGGGTGCGGTCGTCGGTGGTCCAGGTGGCCCAGGTGTCCGCCCCCGCACCGTTCGAATCCTCATAGGACAGTGGGAGGACGAGTTCGATCTGCGCCAGGATGCGGAAGTATCCGTCCTGGTCCTCGCCTCGCAGTGCCTCCCGGAGGCGGTGCTCGATCTCGTTACTGGGTTCCCACATCGATCCCACTCAGCCCTTCCCCCCTACCGGTCCTGGATGGGGCCTTGCACATGTACCGGCTCGCGGGCTTCGCCGAGGCCGCTCATTCGCGGCTCGCAAGCTTCGCCGAGCGTGTCGAGAGAACGCGGTGTCCCCTCGCGATCGTCACCGTAACGCGAGGGGGTTGTCAAGTTTCCGTCAGTAGGGCGAGAATAACGAATTCATAAAGGAGAACGTGTGTCATTCCCACGCTGTGGGCCTGTCGCTGTGTAACGATCCGGTTCTCATGGGGGACCGCTCTGCACGCTACGTTCTCGCCTGTCTGTGCTCGACGCTGTTGGCGCTCTTGCTCTCCGCGCACACGGGCCGCGCCTCCGCGCCCGTCGCCTGGCACCTCGCCGCCGTCCGGGCCCCCGAAGCGTGGCCGGTCGCGACCGGCGAGGGCGTCACGGTCGCCGTCGTCGACTCGGGTGTGGACGCCGACCACCCGGCCCTCGAAGGCCGGGTCCTCCCCGGCCGCAGCTACGTCGACGTCGACCCCGGCGACGAGCCGCGCCTCCTCGCGTTCGGCTCCGACCCGAGCCCGGTCTACGAGCGGGCGTTCGGCCAGGCCGACCCGGTCGGGCACGGCACCGCCGTCGCCGGGCTCATCGCCGGCAGCGCCGAGTCGCGGCACCCGGGCGTCGCCCCGGACGCGGCGATCCTGCCGGTCCGGGTCCTCGACGACGAGAACCGGTACCACGATTCGGCGATGGTCGGCGCGGCCGTGGAGTGGGCCGTCGACAACGGCGCGGACGTCATCAACCTCTCCCTCGGCGGCCACTACGACTCGCCGCCGTTCGCCGAGGCGATCGCGTACGCGGAGCGGCACGACGTGCTCATCGTCGCCTGCACCGGGAACCAGGACGCCGACCTACCCGACGAGGAGGTGTGGTTCCCCGCGCGCGTCTCGGACGTGCTCGCGGTGACCGGCTCCGACGAGCACGGACATCGCTGGCGGACCGCCGTCACCGGCGCCGAGACCGACCTGGCCGCGCCGGGGGCGAACCTGGACGCGCCCCGGGCCGGGGGCGGCTACAAGTCCGTGACCGGCACGTCGTTCGCCTCCGCGATGGTCTCGGGCGCGGCGGCCCTGGTGCGCTCGGCGCACCCGGACTGGAGCGCCGACCAGGTGCGCCGCGCGCTCACCGGCACCGCGACCGCGGGCGACCCGGCCCTCGGCGGAGGCATCGTCGACGTGGCGGCGGCCGTCGCCGCCGAGGTCCTGCCGCGGCCGGCGGAGCCCGCCGAGCCCCAGCTCTCACCGGTGTGGAGCGCGGCGGCGACGGCCGCCGGGGGCGGTCTCATCGGCATGTCCGCGCTGCTGTTGCGCGGCGGACGCGGCGCTCGCGGCGGCGGCCGGCTGCCGGGCCGCCCGCGTACCATGGCGGGGTGACCGCCGCCGACGCCCGCCGGGCTCCGAGAACCCGCAGCAAGGGAACCGAGAGCGAACTGGCGAAGAAGCGCCGGGCCCGCAAAGCCGACCGCCTGCTCGCGGCGGCGCACCCGGACGCCAAGTGCGAACTCGACTACACCGATCCGCTCGAGCTCGCGGTCGCCACGATCCTCTCAGCGCAGTGCACCGACGTCCGCGTCAACCTCACGACGCCCACGCTGTTCAAGCGGTACCGCTCCGCGTCCGACTACGCCGAGGCGAACCCCGAGGACGTCGAGGCGATCATCCGGCCCACCGGCTTCTACCGCAACAAGGCGAAGTCGATCATCGGCCTCGGCAAAGCCCTCGTCGAGCACCACGACGGGCGGCTCCCGGAGGACATGGAGTCCCTCGTGAAGCTCCCGGGGATCGGCCGCAAGACCGCGAACGTGATCCGCGGCAACGCCTTCGGCGTTCCCGGCATCACCGTCGACACCCACATGATCCGCATCACCAACCGGCTCGGCCTCGTCGACGGCAAGGACCCCGTCAAGCTCGAGTTCCAGCTCCAGAAGCTCGTCGAGCCGCGCGAGTGGACCATGTTCTCGCACCGGATCATCTTCCACGGCCGCCGCGTCTGCATCGCCCGCAAGCCCGCGTGCGGCGCGTGCACGCTCGCCTCGATCTGCCCCTCCTACGGCGAAGGCCCGACCGACCCCGCCGAAGCCGCGAAACTCCTCAAGGGCGACAACGTCGAGGAGCTGATCCGCCTGGCGGGCATCGAGGACGCGGTGAACCGATGAAGAAGGTCCTGACCGCCGCCGCGGCACTGTTCCTCTTGGCCGCCTGCTCCAACGAGTCCCCGGCCGCGCCGGGCGTCACCGCCGAAGCGCCCGAACCGACCTGGTCCGTCGCGTGCGCCCCCGGCGCGACCGCGATCGACGGCGTCGGCGACCTCGACCTCGACTGCCTCGGTGACGAGGCCCCCACCCCGGTCGGTCCCGCCGGCAAGCCCCTCGTGGTGGTCCTGTGGGCCAGCTGGTGCGAGCCGTGCCAAGCGGAGGCCCCCGAGGTCGAGGCGTTCCACCAGGCGTACGGCGACCAGGTCGACGTGCTCGGCGTCGACACCGCCGACACCCGCGACATGGGCCGCTCCTTCGCCGAGGAGTTCGGCATGACCTTTCCTTCCGTGTTCGATCCCGAAGAGGCCGTTCGCATCGGCCTCGGCGTGCCGGGCCTGCCCGGCGTCGCGTTCGTGAACCCGGACGGCACGGTCGCCGCGCTCGTGGCCGAACCGGGCGTCACCACCGAGAGCCTCGCCGAGACCGCCGAGGGCGCGTTCG
This sequence comes from Glycomyces sp. NPDC049804, assembly GCF_040674615.1. Lineage (NCBI taxonomy): Bacteria > Bacillati > Actinomycetota > Actinomycetes > Glycomycetales > Glycomycetaceae > Glycomyces > Glycomyces sp. NPDC049804. The sequence goes on along the minus strand of NZ_JBFAMQ010000003.1, from coordinate 330,850 downwards.
GGCTGGAGCTCACATGAGCGAACCGGACTGGTGGCCGCCGCTGCTCAAAGCGGCCGCGGAGGCGCGGCCGCCCGTGATCGGCCGCGTCATCGCCGACCACCTCCTCGCCTACGAGGAGGCCGACGCCCGCACCGCTTCCGTTCTCGTGCTCCTGCGGGACGACGAGGACGGCCCCTCGGTCCTGCTCCAGCAGCGGGCCGCGACCCTGCGCCACCACCCCGGCGAGGTCGCGTTCCCCGGCGGCGGCACCGAACCCGGCGACGCCGACGCGGCCGCGACCGCCCTGCGCGAGGCCGCCGAAGAGCTCGCCGTCGACCCGGACTCGGTCGCCGTCGGCCGGTCCCTCCCGAAACTCTGGATCCCCGTGTCCGGCTTCGCGGTCACGCCCGTCCTGGCACTGTGGACGCGCCCGCACCTGGTCGCACCGCAGGCGGCCTCCGAAGTCGCTGCCGCGCACCAGGTCCCGCTGCCGCTCCTGGCCGACCCGGACTCCCGCGGCACCGTCACCTTCCCCTCGGGCCGCAGCGGCCCCGGCTTCCAGATCGAAGGCGTGCCGCTGATTTGGGGCTTCACCGCCGGGGTACTGTCGTGGCTCCTGGACTTGGGCGGCTGGACCCGCCCCTGGGACACCGGCCGGACGATGGAGCTCGAACGGCACTGAACGGAGGGGCGCATGGAGCCGACCACCGCGGGACTCCTCGTCGATGTCGTGATCGTGCTGCTGGCGCTCCTGTTCGCCATCAACGGCTACCGCGAGGGCTTCATCGCCTCCGCGACCACGTTCATCGGCTTCCTCGGCGGGGCGGTCCTCGGCATCAACCTCGCGCCGTTCGCCGCCGACTTCTACTCCGAGGCACTCGCGAAGCTCATCGCCTCGCTCCTGGTCGTCTTCGCACTCGCCTTGGGCGGCATGGCACTCGCCACCGCCCTCGGTTACCGGCTCCGCAAGCGCCTGCGCCGCGACGGCTCCAAGCGCCTCGACCACCTCGCGGGCCCGATCGTCTCGGTCGCCGCGGTCCTCCTGGTCACCTGGGTCGCGGCTGCGCCGCTCGCGAACTCCTCGATGCCCGCCGTCGCCTCGGCCGTGCGCAACTCGAGCCTGGTGAGCGGCATCGACGAGTACATGCCCGAGGCCGTCAAGGGCGTCTACGAGTCGATGCGCGAATCGCTCAACACCTCGGGGATGCCCGACGTGTTCTCCGGGCTCGACCCGACCGAGGCCCGCTCGGTCGCGCCGCCCGACCCCGAGCTCGCCGCGTCGGGCGTGGTCGTGAACGCCGAGGACTCGGTCCTCAAGGTCCACGGCTCGGCGCCCTCGTGCGACCGCCAGATCGAGGGCTCCAGTTTCGTCTACGACGACGGCCTCGTGGCCACGAACGCGCACGTGGTCGCCGGGACCGACGACGTCCAGGTCGAGTCCGACGGCGACCTCTACGACGCCGAGGTCGTCGTCTTCGAGCCCGAGAAGGACCTCGCGATCCTCTCCGTGCCCGAGCTCGACGCCGCGCCGCTCCCGCTCCGGTCCGACACCGCCGGATCCGGCGACGACGCGATCGTCCTCGGCTACCCGGCGGGCGGCCCGTACACGGCGACGGCCGCTCGCGTCCGCGAGGCCCGCATCGTCACCGGCCCGGACATCTACGACGCCGGCACCGTCACCCGCGAGGTCTACCAGCTCTACGCCCACATCATCGGCGGCAATTCGGGCGGCCCGCTGCTCAACCCCGACGGCGAGGTGATCGGTGTCATCTTCGCCGCCGCGGTCGACGATCCCGAGACCGGATACGCGCTGACCATGGACGAGTCCGCGCCCGTCCTGGACGCGGGGCGCACCGCCTCGGGTCCGGTCGGCACCGGATCGTGCACGTGATCTGTGGGTTCCTGTGGGATTGCGCCATTGCCTGGTACTGGGCGTGGCGTCACATTGCAGGTAGGCTGTACCGGTCGCTGTCGACGCTTTCCGTTTTCCGGAAGATAAACCGCCTTGGCGAAGCTTGCGAGCCATAAGTTTGCGGAGCTGAGACGGCGTGGTGAGTCTCTCGGGGTGACGCTCGGAACCGGCGGAACGCATTCATTCGGATACGAATGTCGATTTCGGCGTCTACGGTGCGCATGTGGATTTACGGGGGTCTCGCTCCCGCAATGCGGACAAGAGGCATAGACTCAGTACTTGCACTAGCGGTGCGTTGAAGAAAGGTGCGAACGGACATGGAAGATGTATTGGCCAGGGCCGCCCTGTTCAAGGGCGTAGACCCCGAAGCTGTCGAGTCGCTCATCAAAGAGATGGAGTACATCGACGTCAACAAGGGCCAGACCGTCTTCACCGAGAACGAGCCGGGTGACAGTCTGTACATCGTCATGTCCGGGAAGGTGAAGCTCGGCCGCCGCTCGGCCGACGGCCGCCAGAACCTGATCGCGGTCATGGGCCCGTCCGACATGGTCGGCGAGCTCGCGCTGTTCGACCCCGGTCCCCGCACCGCCACCGCCACCGCTCTCACCGACACCCGCCTGGCCCGCCTGTCGAAGACGGCGCTGCGCCCCTGGCTGGCCAACCGCCCCGAGATCGCCGAGCAGCTGCTCCGGGTGATAGCCCGCCGGCTGCGTCGCACCAACGACTCGATGGCGGACCTCATCTTCACCGACGTGCCCGGCCGTGTCGCGAAGGCCCTGCTGCACATGGCGAGCCGCTTCGGCACCCGCGACGGCGGCGTCCTGCGCGTCACCCACGACCTCACGCAGGAAGAGCTCGCCCAGCTGGTCGGCGCCTCCCGCGAGACCGTGAACAAGGCCCTCGCCGACTTCGCCGGCCGCGGCTGGCTGCGCCTGGACGGCAAGAGCGTCATCATCATGGACCCCGAGCGGTTGGCTCGGCGCGCCCGCGTGTAACGCTCACGGATGAACATCGAGGCCCCTGGCGATGCCGGGGGCCTTTCTACTTGCCCAGCTCTATGGGGTGATCCTTCGATCACGCCCCTTGGCCGATTCGACGTTCGCGGCCGCGCCCGTCTAGACTTCCGGTAACCATCCCGGAGTCTGCTGAAGGAGCGTTGTGGCAGGGCAACTGAACGTCGAAGTCGTAGCAGTCGACTCGAAGGTGTGGTCCGGCACGGCCAAGGCCGTGTACGCGCGCACCACCGAAGGCGAACTGGGCATCCTCCCGAAGCACCAGCCGCTGCTGGGCGAGCTGCGCGTCGACAGCACCGTACGGGTGCAGCCGGTCGACGGCGCCGAACTGGCCTGGAAGATCGAGGGCGGGTTCCTGTCGGTCACCACCGACGGCGTCACCATCCTCGCCGAGACCGCCGAGGCGGTCGCCCCCGCTTCGGCGTAGCGCATGCTGAAGGCACTGCTCGTCGTCGCCGCACTGGCGGCGGCCGTCGCGGTGTTCTTGGTGCTGACCTACGTCCGCCGCTCCTTCCTGTCCCGCTCGGGCTCGGTGGCCATGGCCGCCAGGCTCTCACGGCACATGGAAGGGCGCGGCTGGGCCCCCGGCTTCGCCGTCTACGAGCGCGGCACACTCCGCTGGTACCGGATGTTCTCCCTCGCGTTCGGCCCGCGCTACTCGCTGCTGCGCCACGACGTGCAGGTCTCCGAGCGCCGCAAGCCGGCCGGCCCCGAAGCGCAGATCTTCCCCCCCGAAGTGGCGATCCTGCGCTGCAAGAGCACGACCGGCGAGGTCGAGCTCGCGATGACCACCTCGGCGGTCACCGGCTTCCTCTCCTGGCTCGAAGCGGCCCCGCCCGGGGCCGAGTTCTACAGCGGCCGCGAATGAACGAACGCCTCCTCCGGATCAACGGAGGAGGCGCCGTCGTTTCCTAAGCCGCCGGTTCGAGCGCCTTCGTGAACAGCGTCTCCCCGTCGAGGTCCTTGAGCGACACCGTGAACACCTCGGTCTCGGCGTCGATCGCGACCTCCCCGAAGAACTGGAAGCCCAGCGCGGGCGACGTGTTCGCGGCCGGAGGCGCCTGCACGAACACCGCCTCCGGGCAGAGTATTCGGTCCAGGAGGTTGTACGTCAACTACCCCGGTTTGAGGCTCAGGGTTTGTCGCTCGTGTCCGCCGCTGGCTGCGGCGTATCGGCGACATTGGGCGTGTTGACGAAAGCCCAAGTCGTGCGTGCGCGGTCACGGATGTTGACCGCGGCTACCTGGTCGGCAGGCCCAGCGAGTCCGCAGCCGACACAAGCGAAATGATCACGAGAAGGCCGGTTGGCCTTGGCGGTGTGCCCGCGGTGCGGGCACCGCCGCGAGGTGTTGCGGGCGTCGACCACGACGACCGGGACTCCTGCGCGCTTGGCCTTGTAGGCGATGAAGGCCTGGAGTTGGTGGAAGGACCACGCGTTGAGCTCGCCTCGCTGGGTGGCTGGGAGCCGTACCCGGTCGCGGATGCCGGCAAGGTCTTCCATGCCGATCCCGCGACCGGTGCGTTCAGCCGACGCTACGAGCTGCTTCGCGATCCGATGGTTCTGGCCTTTGACCGCGCGGGCTTCACGCCTTGCGCGGGCCTTGAGCTTTCGTTTGGCCGACTTGGTGGCCTTGGCCTGGAGCTCGGCGCGGACCTTGGCCATGCACTTGCGGTAGCGCCGCAGCCCGGCCCCGGCGTGGTTGTCGCCATCGGAGCTGGTGGCGATGTTGACGATGCCCATGTCCACGCCGAGGAAATCAATCGTAAGTGGCGCGCGAGTGAACAAAGGGGCCCCGCTCCCCGGTCGGCTTGCGCCGTGGTGTTGCCGGGGAGCGGGGCGGGTGTGCGGTTCAGGCGCCGATTCTCGGGAACGGTTTGGTCGAGAAGACCACTTCCACCGGGACTTCGAAGTACTCGGCGAGTTTCAGGGCGAGATGGAGGCTCGGGCTGTATTCGCCGCGCTCGAGGTAGCCGACCGTCTGGTAGTGGACGCCGAGGGCGTCGGCCAGCTGCCGCCGCGAGACGCCCCGCTCGGCGCGCAGCATCGCGATCCGGTTGTAGACCTCGTCCCCCGCCACGGCCCGATCACCAGTCCCTCTGCATGTCGGCCCGGCGCGCCGCCACCGCCGAACCCGATTCGCGCCGCGACATCCGCCGCAGCAGCCTGGGCGCCAGCGCCATCGAGGCCACGGCCCACAGCGCGAGCACGGCGAACATGGTAGCGGTGCGCCACTCGCCGCCGATCTCCACCGCCGCCATGGCGTCCGGCAGCAGCGCGTGCCGCATCCCCAGGCCCATCCAGTAGATCGGGAAGACCTGCCCGATCCCCTGCAGCCAGCCCGGCAGCGCCGTGATCGGGTAGAAGATCCCCGAGATCGCGACCAGGCCCATGACCGGGAAGATCACGAGGCCCATGTTGCGCGGGTTGTCGATGATCGCCCCGAGCACGGCGCCGATCGGCAGCGCCGCGATGATCCCCGTGAGCAGCACGGCGATGAACAGCAGCCACCGGTCGGGGGTCCCGAACTCGAGGCCGTCGAACAGCGGCAGGCCCACGGCGAGCAGCGCGATGACGGTGACGCTGATGAACATCGCGGTCGACAGGAGGTGCCCGACGAGGTAGCCGGTCATGCCGCCGGGCATCGACTTGGCGCGCAGCAGCGTGCCGTTGGTGCGGTCCATCGCGAGCGCGCCGACCATCGCGGTGATGCCGCCGAAGACGACGTTCATGCCGATGAGGCTCGGCATGTTCATGGCGCCCAAGGACACCGGTGCGCCCTCGAAGTCGGCGCGCTGCATGAAGAGCAGCACCACGATCGCGATGCCGGTGGGCATGAGGAACCCCATCAGGTCCCCCGGGGACGTCAGCGAGACCTTCGTCTCGATGAGCGCCCGCTTCCAGCCGGTCCGGTACTCGTGGAGGGTGTTGGTGCTCATCGGGTGACCTCCTTGAATGTGTCGACGGCGGTCGCGGTCTCCCCGGCCTCGAACTTGGCGACCAGTTCCAGGTAGGCGTCTTCGAGGCTCGCGCGGTGGATCTCGAGCTCGGTGACCTTGCCGTCGTCGGTGGCGAGGAGCTTGCGGACGAAGTCCGTGGCGTCCTCGGTCGCGTGGATCTGGAGCCGCCCGTCTTGGATCCACTTCACTTCGGCCGTGGTCGAAGCGGCGCGCGCGAGCTGGTCGGGCGAGCCGTCGGCGATGATGCGACCGCCCGCGAGGATGAGGATCCGCTCGGCGAGCTTCTCGGCCTCGTCGAGGTCGTGGGTGGTGAGCAGGATCGTGGTGCCGTCGAGGTCGGTGAGCCGGTGGATGAGCTCGTGGAACTCGCGGCGGGCGTGCGGGTCGAAGCCGGTGGTGGGCTCGTCGAGGAAGAGGAGCGCGGGCCTGCCGATGATGCCGAGGGCCACGTCGAGGCGGCGGCGCTGGCCGCCGGAGAGGGTCTGCACGCGCTGCCCGGCCTGCGCGGTGAGGCCGACGAGGTCGAGCAGTTCGCCGGCGCCCCAGGGCGCCGCGTAGGGCCGGTAGTACTCGGCGAAGTGGGCGACGATGTCGCGCACCTTCCATTTGCCGTTGTCGCGCCATTCCTGGAGGACGACGCCGAGCTGCGCGCGCCAGGCCTCGCCCCCGATGGCCGGGTCGGTGCCGAGGACCTGGACTTCGCCGGCGGAGCGGGCGCGGAAGCCTTCCAAGATCTCGATGGTGGTGGTCTTGCCGGCGCCGTTGGGGCCGAGGAGGGCGGTGACGCCGCCGGGTTCGATCTCGAGGTCGAGCCCGGTGAGCACGTCTTTGTCGCCGTAGCGCATCCGCAGGTCGGACACGGCGATGGCGGGCCCGTCGTAAGCCGGGGGGTGTCCCATGGTCACCTCTCCGCAGTAGTAGTTCGTTCGTTGGTAGCACACATACTACATCTCGCCGTAGACCTCCGCCATCCGGTAAACGACGAGGGCCGCCCACCTGCTGGTGGGCGGCCCTCGCGGTGCGGAGAGTGTGGTCTAGGTCCGGCGCTTCTCGCCCGAGCGGGCGAGCACGCGCTGCAGCAGGATGAACGCCAGGAGCAGCACGCCCATCGCGATGCGCGCCCACCACGAGGACAGGTCCCCCTGGAAGGCGATCAGGGTGTTGAGCAGGCCCCACACCATGACCCCGGCGACGGTGCCGAGCACGAACCCGGCGCCGCCGGTGAGCAGCGTCCCTCCGATGACGACGGCGGCGATCGCGTCGAGCTCGGCGCCGACGTTGGCGAGCGGGTTGGCGCTCTTGGTGCCCATGGCGGCCATGACGCCGGCGAGGGCCGCGCAGAAACCGCTGACGGCGTACACGCCGATCTTGGTGCGCGCCACGGGGAGGCCCATGAGCAGCGCGGACTGCTCGGAGCCGCCGACGGCGTACACGCCGCGCCCGAAGCGCGTGTAGTGCAGCACCACGAACGCCACGATCACGACCGCGAAGGCCACGAACGAGAGGTTCGGCAGCCAGAACCCGCCGGTGCGGATCTTGCCGACCTCGACGAGGTGCTCCATGCCCCAGTGGAAGAACTGGATGTCGCGCATGGAGACGTCGGTGTCGGAGATCTGCAGCGTCAGGCCGCGGAACAGGAAGAGCCCCACCAGGGTCGCGATGAACGGCTGCACGTTGAAGTAGTGGATCACCGCGCCGATCCCGAGGCCCCAGAGCGTGCCGAAGGCGAGCACGAGCCCGACCACGAGCGGCGCGCTGAGCCCGGCGTCGACGGTGAGCCAGGCGCAGCACATCGTCGAGAACGCCATCACCGAGCCCACGGAGAGGTCGATGCCGCCCGCGAGGATCACGAACGTCATGCCGACGGCGATGATCAGGAGCGGGGCGTTGTCGATGAACAGCTTCGCGATGACCTGCGGGCTGTCGAACTTCGGGAAGCTGGCGATCCCGCCGAGGTACAGCACGAGCAGCAGCACCACGGTGGCGCCGATCGGGATGTACCTGGTCACGCCGTCGAACAGCGTCGAGCGCGCGGGTCGCTCGGTCAGCGTTTGCGTGCTCATTTCGCCGCGACCTCCTTTGCGGGCGCGGGGGCCGCGGGCCTCCGCTTGAACGGCTTGAGGATCCAGCCCCGGAACTCGGGGCTCTGCAGCAGCGCGACGACGAAGACGACGATGGCCTTCGCGGTGAACTGCCACTGGCTGGAGAGGCCGACGTTGATGATCGTGTCCTCGAGCGTGCCGATGATGACGACGCCGATCGCGGTGCCCAGCAGGTAGAACCGGCCGCCGAGCAGCGCGGTGCCGCCGATGACCACGGCGAGGATCGCGTCGAGCTCGATCCACAGGCCGCCGTTGTTGGCGTCGGCGCTGCCGAGGTTGGCCGCGCCGATGAGACCGGCGAGGCCGGCGCACAGCCCGCACACCAGGTACACGAGGACGGTGATGCCCTTGGCGCGGATGCCCGCGAGGCGGCTCGCCTCGGGGTTGCCGCCCACCGATTCGAGCAGCATGCCGAGCGCGGTGCGGCGCGTGAGCAGTGCGAGCGCGAGGAGCATGAGCACGGCGATGACGATCGGCAGCGGGACCGTGAGGAGCTCCCCGCGGCCCAGCTGCGTGAACGGGCTCGAGTCCTCGACCTTCGGGATCTGCCCGCCGGTGATGAGCTGCGCGATGCCGCGCCCGGCGATCATGAGGATGAGCGTGGCGACGATCGGCTGGATGCCGAAGTACGCCACCATGGTCCCGTTCCACGCGCCGATCACGGCGGTGACGACGAGCGCGAGCGCGATGGCGGAGAAGATGAGCCCGGCCGCGGACTGGTCGGGCGCGTCGATGATCATCTGGCAGGCGATGGCCGCGCCGATCGCGTACACCGCGCCGACCGAGAGGTCGATGCCCTTGGTGGCGATCACGAGCGTCATGCCGAGCGCGATGAGCAGCAGCGGCGCCGAGCGCCGCAGGATGTTGACGAACGCGCCGGAGAGGCGGCCGTCGTTGACGTGCGGCACGATGAAGTCGAAGCCGGTGACGCTGATGTTGATGACGATGAGCGCCACCAGGACGAGCACCGGCCACATGAGGCGCTTCGCATAGCTGTTCGCCCGCCCGTCGCCCGCCACCGCCCGGACAGGAGTAAACACCCTATTCACCATGCCCCCCGGCCACGATCGTGTCGACGATCTTCTCGGTCGTCATGTCCGCCTCGGCTTCGAGCACCGCGATGAGCTCCCGGTCGCGCAGGACCGCGATCCGGTCGGACAGGCGCGTGACCTCGTCGAGCTCGGCGGAGACGAACAGCACCGACATGCCGTCCGCCGACAGCTCGGCGACGAGCTTCTGGATGTCGGCCTTCGCGCCCACGTCGATGCCGCGCGTGGGCTCGTCGAGGATGAGCAGCTTCGGCTCGATGAGCATCCAGCGGGCGAGCAGCACCTTCTGCTGGTTCCCGCCGGAGAGGTTCTTGACGGGCATGTCCGGGTTCGCCGGGCGGATGTCGAGCTTCTCGATGAACTCGGCCACCAGCTTGTCGCGGCGGGCCACCGGAATCGACCGGGCCCACCCGCGCGACGCCTGCATCGCCAGGATCATGTTCTCGGCGACCGTCAGGTCCCCCACGAGCCCTTCGGTCTTGCGGTTCTCCGGGCAGTACGCGATCCCGCGCGCCGAAGCGGTGCGCGGGTTGTGGAACCCGGTGGATTCGCCGTCGAAGACCAGCGAGCCCGAGTCGGCGCGGTCGGCGCCGGCGATGAGCCGCACGGTCTCCGTGCGCCCCGAGCCGAGCAGCCCGGCCAGGCCCACGACCTCGCCGCGGCGCACCTCCAGGTCGTACGGCGCGATGGAGCCCTTGCGGCCCAGGCCCGTCGCCCGCACCAGCGGCGCCTCGTCCTCGACGTGGTGCGCGGCGGCGGTGCGCTCGATCTGCTCGAGCGTGGCGGCCTCGCGGCCGAGCATGTGCCCGATGAGCGCGTTCTCCGGCAGGTCCGCGGTGGCCCACTCGCCCACGAGCTGGCCGTTGCGCAGCACCGTCATCCGGTCGCAGATCTCGTAGACCTGGTCGAGGAAGTGCGAGATGAACACCATCGCGGTGCCGTTCTCGGCCAGGCGGCGCATGACCCCCAGGAGCACCGCGACCTCGTCGCGGTCGAGCGAGGAGGTCGGCTCGTCGAGGATGAGGACCTTGGCCTCGATGTCGACGGCGCGGGCGATCGCCACGAGCTGCTGCATCGCGATCGAGTAGGACGACAGCGGCGCGGCGACGTTGAGGTCGATCCCGATGTCGTCCAGGAGCGCCTTCGCCTTGCGGCGCATGGCGCGGAAGTTGATGAACGGGCCGAGGCGCGGCTCGCGCCCGGCGAAGAGGTTCTCGGCCACCGACAGGTTGTCGGTGAGGTTGACCTCCTGGTAGACCGTGGAGATCCCGGCGGCCTGGGCCGCGCCCGGGCTGTGGAACCGGACCGGCCTCCCGTCGAGCAGGATCTCGCCGGCGTCCGGGTGGTGGACGCCCGTGAGCACCTTGATCAGAGTGGACTTCCCGGCGCCGTTCTCCCCCATGACGGCATGGATCTCTCCAGGCCTGAGGGTGAAGTCCACGCCGTCGAGGGCGCGGACACCGGTGAAGTCCTTCCTGATCCCGGTCATCTGGACGATCGGGTCGTCAGACATGGGATTGGACCTTCGCTGTGGGGTTGGAAGACGCTTGAGTGGAAAGGTCCGGGCGGGCCGCTAGGACCCGCCCGGACCTCGGTGAACGCCGCTTAGAACTGGCGGTTCGGGAGCTCGGCCTCGAACTGGGTGGCGTCGAAGACGCCCTCCTCGACCGGCGTGAACTTCTCGACCTCGTCGCCGTTCACGACCGACTCGACGACGTCCATGAGCTGGTCGCCGAAGGCGGGGTTGCACTCGACGATGTAGTTGACCTTGCCGTCGACACCGGCCTGGAAGCCGGCCTTCGAGCCGTCCACGATGATGATCTGGATGTCCTGGCCCGGGACCTTGCCGGCCTCTTCGATGGCCTGGATCGCGCCGAGGCCCATCTCGTCGTTGTGGGCGTACAGCAGGTCGATGCCGTCGAGACCGTGGGTCGTGATGAAGGTCTCCATGACCGCCTTGCCCTCTTCGGCGGTGAAGTTGCCCGACTGGGAGTCGACGATCTCGTAGTTCAGGCCCTCGGCGTCGAGCACCTCGAAGAAACCGGACTTGCGGTCGTTCGCCGGAGCGGAACCGGTGGTGCCCTGGAGCTCGAGGATCTTGGTGCCGTCGGCGTCGTCGGCGAACGTCTCGGCCGCCCACGCGCCGGCCTTGCGGCCCTCTTCGGCGAAGTCAGAGCCCAGGCGGGTCACGTACAGGTCCTCGTCGGCGGCTTCGACGCCGCGGTCGGCGAGGATCACCGGGATCTCGGCGTCGGCCGCTTCCTGGAGCACGTCGGTCCAGCCGGTCTCGACCACAGGTGCCAGGACGATGGCGTCAACCTGCTGGGTGATGAAGTCGCGGACCGCGGCGATCTGCTTCTCCTGCTCCTGCTGAGCGTCGACGAACTTCAGTTCGTGGCCGGCGGCCTCGGCCGCGGCCTGGATCGAGGCCGAGTTGGCGGTACGCCAAGCGGACTCGGCGCCGACCTGGGCGAAGCCGATGACGAGGCCGTCGCCACCGCCGTCGCCGGAGTCGTCACCGCCGCCGCCGCAGGCGGTCAGTCCGAAGAGGAGTGCGCCGGCGCCGATGCCGGCCAGAGCTTTTTTGAACACGTTGGGGGTCGCCTTTCAAGCGTGTTGAATCTGAGGGTTTTCGATATTTGCGTGAACGCATGTTACCGCTCATATACTCACCTGTGTTACCGGTCTCGTCAAGCCGTAAAGCAGCTGTAAAGCGGTAACGATTCAGCAACACGCCGAAGAAATCGCAGCGTAGATAGCGATTTCAGTCCGGTTTCAGCCCTGTGAGCCGCGCGGTGCCCACAGCACGTCGCCGCCAGGATTGGCCTTGCGCGCGAGCACGAACAGCAGGTCCGAGAGCCGGTTCAAGTACGTCACCGGCACCGGGTGCGTCGTGTCCGGCTCGGCCTCCAGGAGCGCCCACGTGTTCCGCTCGGCGCGCCGCGCCACCGTGCACGCCTGGTGCAGCAGCGCCGCGCCCGGGGTCCCGCCGCGCAGGATGAACGACCGCAGCGCCTCCAGGTCCGCATTGCACTCGTCGATCCAGCCCTCGAGCCGGGTCACGTAGGAGTCGTCGATCCGCAGCGGCGGGTACTTCGGGGCCTCCGACACCGGCGTCGAGAGGTCCGCGCCCACGTCGAACAGGTCGTTCTGGACCGCGAGCAGGATCTCCCGCTCCCGCTCCCCGATCTCCCCCGTCTGCAGGGCGAGCGCCGTGCCGATGACCGCGTTGGCCTCGTCGACGTCGCCGTACGCGGCGAGCCTGACATGCGTCTTCGGGACGCGGGAGAAGTCGGCGAGCCCGGTCGTGCCGTCGTCGCCGGTCTTCGTGTAAATCCTGGTGAGATTGACCGCCATGCACCGACCATATAGCCTCGCCCCATGGCAACAGTCACGGTAATCGGTTCGGGACTCATGGGTTCCGGGATCGCGCAGGTCACGAGCCTGGGCGGTTGGGACGTCAGGTTGATCGACACTGACGCGGGCGCGCTCGACCGCGCGCGGGCGGCGATCCGCGGTTCACTCGACCGCTTCGTCGCCAAAGAGAAGGTGACAGCGGAGGACGCCGAGGCCGCCCAGGCCCGGATCACCGTCGCCCGCGACATCGAAGCGGCCGCCGGCTCGCAGATCGTCGTCGAGGCGGTCTTCGAGCGCCTCGAGGTCAAACAAGAGGTCTTCCGCAGGCTCTCGGCGGTCTGCACCCCCGAGACGATCCTCGCGACCAACACCTCGGCCATCCCGATCACGGAGATCGCCGCCGCCGCAACGCATCCCGAACGGGTCGTCGGCACCCACTTCTTCTCGCCCGTGCCCATGATGCGGCTCTGCGAGCTCGTGCGCGGCCTCCACACCAGCGACGAGGCGCTCGACGCCGCCCGCCGCTTCGCCGAGTCCGCCGGGAAGACCTGCGTCGTCGTCAACCGGGACGTCGCCGGGTTCGCGACCACGCGCCTCATCTGCGCCCTCGTGAACGAGGCGGCCCGCCTCGTCGAGGACGGCGTCATCTCCGCCGAGGACCTCGACACCGCCTGCCGGCTCGGGTTCGGCCACCCGATGGGCCCGCTCGCCACCGCCGACCTCACCGGCATCGACGTCATCACGCACGCCACCGAGAACATCTACGAGGACACCGCGGACCCGCAGTTCTTCCCGCCCGCGCTGCTGCGCCGCCTCGTCGCGGCCGGCGAGATCGGCCGCAAGAGCGGCAAGGGCTTCTACGACTACAGCGAGTTATCCACAGGCCTGTGGACAACGGAGAACGGCGCGGACCCGCGGGTCCGCGCCGTTCTTCGCAGTCTTCTAGCTCGCGGTGATGGTCGCGCGCGCCGGGGCGAGGACCTTCTCGCCCGCGCTGGTCGCGGTGATCGCGATCTCGACGGTGTCCCCCTCGGCCTTGCGCACCTTGCCCTCGACCTCGACGGCGGTGCCGCCCGCGGGCACGACCACGGGCTTGGCGAACCGGGTGGAGAACTCGGTGATCCGGGCGTCGACGCCGGCGGCGGCGAGCCATTCGAGGATCGCCCGCGAGACCAGGCCCATGGTGTACATGCCGTGGGCGATCACGTCGGGGAGCCCGGCCGCCTTCGCGGCGGCCTCGTCGAGGTGGATCGGGTTGTCGTCCCCGGAGGCGTCGGCGTACCGCTGGAGGTCCGCCCGCTCGACGGGGAACGAGGTGGTGAAGACGACGGCGCCGACTTCGAACTCGGGGAGCGTCACTGCGGGTCTCCCGCCACGAACAAGGTGGTCCACACCTCGGCCACCAACCCGGCGTCGTCGGCCACGTCGGTGCGCAGCGCGAGGAGGTCGTTCCCGGCGACGGTCTTGATCGACTCGATGGTCGAGGCGCACGTCACGGCGGCACCGGCCCGCAGCTCGCGGTGGTACGCGAAACGCTGCTCGCGGTGCAGGACGCGGCTCCAGTCGAGCCCGAATTCGGGGTCCTCGACAAGCCGCTCCGCCGCGGGCAGCGTGAGCGAGATCAAGAACGTAGGCGGAACCGTCCCGTCGTCGGCCAGGCCGAGGGCCTGGGCGAAACGGGTCACCGAAGCCGGGGTGATCTGCACCGGTTCAGTGGGCGGCAAGGACCTGCCTGCGTACGAAGTGTTGAGCATGTACCGCGAAAGTGGGGTTAGCGGGTCTCTTTGTGGACCTGCGAGACCTTGCACTTGGGGCAGTACTTCTTGAGCTCGAGCCGGTCGGGGTGGTTCCGACGGTTCTTCTTCGTGACGTAGTTGCGCTCCTTGCACTCCACGCACGCCATGGTGATCTTGGGGCGGACGTCAGTAGCCTTGGCCACGATGAGTGCCTTCCTCTAGCTCGGACCGCCGGGATGACGGGCCGCTGAACAAAACAAAGCGCCAACCAGCGTATCTCAATGGTTGACGCTTTACAAAGTAGCGATGGGCAGGATCGAACTGCCGACACAACGATTATGAGTCGTTTGCTCTACCACTGAGCTACACCGCCGTGCGCTCACTGCCTACAGAATGGCTCTGTGTGAGCAGTACAGCACTCGAATGGTTCCTGAGTGCTTCCGAGCCCCCTTACGGAATCGAACCGTAGACCTTCTCCTTACCATGGAGACGCTCTGCCGACTGAGCTAAGGGGGCGTTCGCGAGGCTTCCCTCGCGGCCTTGACAAGAGTACATGACGGGCCGCCCAGATCGAACGCGGGGGCGGCCTTGCGGTGCGGGCCACAACAGGGCGGCTAGACCGCCCGCAGGCGGGCCCGGCCGGTGCCGCCGCCCTGATGCTCGAGCCACGCCGCGAACCGGTCGGCGGGCAGCGGCCGCGAGAAGTAGTAGCCCTGGCCGGCCTCGCAGTGGAGCTCGCGCAGCTGCTCGACGGTCTGGTGCGCCTCGATGCCCTCGGCGACGACGTCGATCGCGAAGTGCCGGGCGAGCCCCAGGACCGCCTCCACGATCGCGCGGTCGTCGGCGTCGGTGGCCATGCCCTGCACGAACCGCAGGTCGATCTTGATCTCCTGCACCGGCAGCCGCCGCAGGTACGCGAGCGAGGAGTACCCGGTGCCGAAGTCGTCCACCGACAGGCGCACGCCCATCTCGTGCAGCCGGTCGAGCGCGGGGGTGAGCAGCGGCTCGCCCGACACCACGTCGTCCTCGGTGATCTCGAACGTGAGCCGGTCGGCCGGGACGCCGTGCCGCTCCAGGAGCGCCGCGACCTTGTCCGGGAAGTCCGCGTCCGCGAGGGTGCGCGGCGAGAGGTTCACCGCCATCGGCAGCGGCCCGTCGTCGCCGGCCCATGCGGCGGAGCGGCGCAGGGCCTCGTCGAGGACGGTCTCGGTCAGGTGCCCGAGCTGGCCGGTGGACCCGGCGATCGGGATGAACTCCTCGGGGGCCACGAGCCCGAACGTCGGGTGCGGCCACCGCACCAGCGCCTCGGCGCCGATCACGGCCCCGGGGTCGTTCAGGGCGCGGTCGAGGCGGACCTTGGGTTGGAAGTGCACTTCGAGCTGGCCTCGGTCGAGGGCCTTGCGCAGGTCGGCGGCGAGGCCGATGCGGCGCAGGCTCTCGGATTCGAGACCGGAGTGGTAGAGCTGCACGCCGTCGGCGGCGTTCTTGGCCTGCCGGGTCGCGCCGTCGGCGCGTTTGAGGATCTCGTCGGCGTCGGCCGCGAAGTCCGGGTGCGTGACCACGCCCACGGCCGCCGAGAGCCCGACAGACACCCCGCCGACCTCGAACGGCCCGTGCACGGCCGCCCGCAGCCGCCGCGCGGTGTCGAGCGCCTCGTCGGTGGACGCCAGGCGGGTCTGGAGGATGAACTCGTCGGAGTCGATGCGGCCGAGGAACGACGCGGCGGGCGCGTGGTCCTGGAGCCGCCTGGCGAACTCCTTGAGCGCGGTGTCCCCGGCCTCGTGGCCGAGCGCGTCGTTGATCTCGTGCAGCGAGTCCACATCGAACATGAACACCGCCACGACCTCGTTCGGGACGGTGATCGACAGGGCCTCCTGCAGCGCCGCCAACGACCGGCGGCGGCTGGGGAGCCCGGTGAGCGGGTCGTGGTAGGCGTCATAGCGCAGCTGGTCGACCAGGCGCGAGTTGTCCACGGCGATGCTCACGTGCGCGGCGACGGTCTCCAAGAGCTGCAGGTCCACCGGGAGGAACGTCGACATCTCGCCGCCGATGCGGTCGGCGACCGAGAGGCAGCCGTACACCTCGTCGCCCGAGCGCAGCGGCACGAGGATCGCGCTGCGCAGCCCGCCCGCTTCGAGGACGGCCCGCCGCTCGCGGCTGCCGTGGCGCGGCCCGATGAGCGTGGGCTCGCCGCTGGCGATGACGGCCTGCTGGAGCGCCTCGGGCACCGGGTCGAGGTCGGTGAGGCCCACATCGTCCACAGAGGAGGTGAGCCTGATCTCGGGGTAGCGGCCCTCGGCCGGCACCCACACGGTCGCGGACTCGGCGGCGAAGATCTCGCGCAGCCGCCCCAGCGTCGCGTCGATGAGCCGGTTGGAGCGCACGGAGTCGGCCACGAGCTGCGTGAAGTTGTTGAGCTCGTCGAGGATCTGCCGCTGCCTCCGCAGCTTCATGTAGCTGCGGGCCAGGCCGATCGTGGTGAGCATGAGGATCACGATCGGGATCGCCGACCACGGCGTGGCCTCGAGCATGATGAGGATCATCAGGCCGACCGAGGCGGCCATGATCGGCCCGATGAACGTGAGCGCGAACCCCGACCAGGCCTTGAGCATGCTCGTCCAGCCGTTGAGGATGAACAGCATGAGCGACAGGAGCACCGTCGTCATGAGCCCGGCCGCGCACACGCCGAGGACGGCGACGAGCCATGTGCGCGGGTCGTGTCCGGCGCCGAGCCCGGCGTACTCGGCGACCGCGACGGCCGATGCCGCGCCGAGGGTCGACATGCCCACGTTGAAGATCGGCTTGAGCGGGCCGACGTCCGAGCGGATGTACCTGCCCGCGAAGAAGATCAGCGAGGAGATGAGGCGGGCCAGGATCACCGCGAACGGCGGCAGGTAGAACAGCGCCAGCACCAGTGGGATGTCCGCGAGGTTGAACGCGATGCGGTGCTGGCGGAAGTGCTGGATCACCTGGAGGTTCTGGGCGACCACGAAGGCCGCCACGAATGTGGCGGCCTCCAGGTAAGGCAGCTGCTCCGGGGTCCACGTCAGTACGAGCGCGGCGGCGACGGCGACGAGCATGAGCCCGTTCAGCGTCCACGCGAGCGCACTGAAGATCCGAGGGTGCAGTTCGCGGATCACCGATGAGCTACCCCTCTCGAGCGCCGGCCTGACGGCTACTGCAGGTCGCCGGAGTTGCCAGCCAGGTGGTACTCGACGGCGGCGGCGTCTGCCGCGTCCGCCGACGCGGCGGAGGCGGTGCCGGCGACGATGCCGAGCGCAATGAAGGCTGCCGCGACCACCGCTGCGGCTTTCTTGATCAGTCTGGCGGGTTTCACGAGGCCTCCCGTGAGGTGTGGGAATGTGCTGTCAAGGGGACCAGTAGAGCCCATGGTGCCACAGTCGGCTCTTCCTGGGGAAGGCTTGCGACCGTGATTCTCGCGCTCTTTCCGGTTCAGCCGTACGGGTGAGCACGGCTCACACCATTCTCGCCGATGCCCGCACCCGGCTCGCTCACGGGTCGGACGTTCGCACACCCGCCCGCTCCCGATCAGGTAGGTTAGCCTTGCCTTACAGGGGAATACGATCGCTGTTCGACAAGGAATACGCACATGCCTGCAGACACCGCCGCCGCGAGCGAGCCCGGGGCGATCCGCTTCTCGGCCCGGATCCGCGAAGCCTCCTGGTCGCGCCACCAAGGACTCGACCCGTCGGCCGACGCCGGTGCCGACAAGGCACCCGGCGTGTTCGACAGGCTCTTCGACGGCACCCTCACCGTCGCCGACTACACCCGCTGGCACGCCCAGCAGTACTTCGTCTACGCGGCGATCGAGGCCGCGGCCGCGCGCTACGCGGACGACCCGGTCGCCGGCCCGTTCGTGTTCCCCGAACTCGCCCGCGTGCCCGCGATCGAAGCCGACCTGCGATTCCTCATGGGCCCCAAGTGGCGCTCCGGCATCGAGCCGCTCCCGGCCACCAAGGCGTACGTGGACCGGATCAACGAGGTCGCGGCCGACTGGCCCGGCGGCTACATCGCCCACGCGTACACCCGCTACCTCGGCGACCTCTCCGGCGGCCAGGCGTTCGGCAAGGCCGCGCGCCGCAACTACGGCTTCGAGGACGCGGGCGCGACCTTCTACGACTTCGCGGACATCAAGAGCCCCAAGGCCTTCAAGGACGAATACCGCTCCCGCCTGGACGCGGCCGACCTCACCGGGGCCGACCAGGCACGCGTCATCGAGGAGATCCTGCTCGCCTACGACCACAACGGCGCCGTCCTCGCGGCCCTCGGCGAAGGCCTGGGCCGCAACCCGTTCGAACCCGAGGTGATCGCCGCGATCTGCCACCACATGAACACCGACCACGCGGCCGACACGCTCGTGATCTGCCAGGGCACGGGCGGCCGGCGCGGCGCCGAGTCGGCCCGCATGACCGGTTTCGACGGGGAGGGCGCGGATTTCGCGGCGGTCGTGGGCGGTGTGGAGGTGCCGGTCCGGATCGACTGGGCCGCACCGCTCTCGGAGCGCGCGGAGGTGCGGCCGGAGATCGTGCGGCTGTTCACCGAGTCGAAGGCGCAGCTGGAGAACGTCTGAGCACTACCTCCCGGGATTGCCTTGATCGTCGCGACACGCCGGGCGGTGACGAATCTCCCCTGCCCGCCGTTCGCGGCGTTACCGTGTGGCGGTGCCAAGCCCACGGCCGGCCCCCCAGGACTGACCCAGTCCAAAGCGCCGCCGATGGGCACCGCCACGATCTCGGAGTCTCAATGTCCGATACCGGACCGGTACCCGCCGCTGCAATCAGGCGGCACGCCGCCCGGCCGCACCGCACGAGGGGCCAGCACCGCGCCTCGTGGGCCGCAGAGCTCGCCCCGCTGCTGTCGGGGACGCAGCGCCGCTACACCGCCGTCGTCGGCTCGGCCGTCGCCGGGGCCTCGGTCGTCGCCATGGCGACGGGGGCCGGTTTCTCAGCGGGAGAGGAGGATCCGGGGCCGTCGCGGGCGGTCGCGGACATCGCCGCGCTGGCCGAGGAGGCGAGCGTCCCGGAATCGACGGCGGCGAGCAGCGCCGTCGGGGACGCGCCGATCGGCACGGCGACCGCCGAGGAGGTGGTCGCGGTGGAGCGGACGTCGCCGGTGACGGGGCAGGCGGCGCAGATCAAGTGGACGCCGATGCTGGACGACATCACGATCACGTCGCTGTTCGGGCAGCGCTGGGGCCGCAACCACAACGGGGTCGATTTCGACGCCGAGACGGGGGACCCGGTCTACGCGGCGTACCCGGGGACGGTGACGCACGCGGGTTGGGAGTCGGGGTTCGGGAACCTCGTGGTCATCGACCACGGCGACGGCGTGGAGACGTACTACGCCCACAACTCGGAAGTGCTCGTGGACGAGGGCGACTGGGTGGACGCGGGCGGGCAGATCGCGAACGCGGGCAACACGGGCCGCTCGTTCGGGTCGCATGTGCACTTCGAGGTGCATGTGAACGGCCAGCCGGTCGAGCCCTTGCACTACCTCGCGGAAGCCGGGCTCGACCTGCGCTGACGGCCGTCGAGCGGCGGACCTGCGGGCGGTCCCGGGTGCCCTCCCGGTCCCGCCTTCACCACTGCCGAGGGCGGCGTCCCGCACCGGTGCGACATTCGGGCGTCACAGCTTGCTGACGGGCGCGAGGCGGAGGATGACCCATTTGGGTTCTCCGTCGCCGAAGTCGATGCGGGCCTGGGCCCGCGGGCCGGAGCCTTTGAGCTCGACGACGCGGCCGAGGCCCCATTTGTCGTGGGTGACCCTGTCCCCCACGTCGAGCGAGGGGATGTCGGCGGCGTTGCGCATGACGATCGGCGAGCCGAAGTTCGCGGTCGACTTGGGCTTGACCACGCGCGGCGGCGGGGCCGACTCGGACCATTCGATGAGGTCGCCGGGGATCTCGGCGAGGAACCGGCTGGCCGCGTAGTACTCGGGCTGCCCGAAGATGTTGCGGGTCCCGGCGCGGGTGAGGTGGAGGTGCTTGCGGGCGCGGGTGAGCCCCACGTACGCGAGGCGCCGCTCCTCCTCCATGTCGCCGGGTTTGTTCATGGACCGCTCGTGCGGGAACAGGCCGTCGTCGAGCCCGGTGAGGAACACCGTGTCGAACTCGAGGCCTTTCGCGGTGTGGAGGGTCATGAGCGTGACGACGCCGCCATCCTCCGCCTCGGGATCGGGGATCGAGTCGGCGTCGGAGACGAGCGCGACGTGCTCCAGGAAGGACGGCACGTCCGCGGTGAGGTCGGCTTCGTCGTCGTCGGTCGTGCCGCGCACGACGGCCTCGGTGAACTCGTGGGCGACGGCGACGAGCTCTTGGATGTTCTCGACGCGACCCTCGTCGCGCGGGTCGGTGGACTGCTCGAGCCCTTCGAGGTAGCCGGTATCGGCGATGAGCTTGTCGAGCACTTCCTCCGGCGGCGCGGTCTGGGCGAGCGCGGTGGCCTCGTCGAGGATCTCGCAGAACCGCTTGATCCCGGTGCGGGCCCGCCCGGAGACGCCGGGGGCCTCGTCGACCCGGTGCAGCGCGGCGGGGAAGGAGATCCGCAGCCGCGCGGCGAGCGCTTCGACCTCGGCCACGGCCCGGTCGCCGACGCCGCGCTTGGGCGTGTTGACCACGCGCATCGCCGAGACGGTGTCGTCGGGGTTCGCGGTGAGCTTGAGGTACGCGAGCATGTCGCGCACCTCCTTGCGCTCGTAGAACCTGACGCCGCCGACGACCTTGTAGGGGATGCCGCGGCGCACGAACACCTCTTCGAACGCGCGCGACTGCGCGTTGGTGCGGTAGAAGATCGCGCTGTCGCCGAAGCTGGTCTCGCCGGCGTCGACGAGCTCGTCGATCCGGTTGGCGACCCACGCGGCCTCATCGTGCTCGTTCTCGCCGGTGTGGCCGAGGATCGATGAGCCGGGGCCCTCGTCGGACCACAGCCGCTTCTCGCGGCCGCGCTCGGTGTTGTTGCGGATGACCCCGTTGGCGGCGTCGAGGATCGTCTGCGTGGAGCGGTAGTTCTGCTCGAGCAGGATCGTCTTGGCGTCGGGGAAGTCCCGCTCGAACTCGATGATGTTGCGGATCGTGGCGCCGCGGAACGCGTAGATCGACTGGTCGGCGTCGCCGACGACGCACAGCTCGGCCCGGTCGTCGCCGGTGCCCACGAGTTCGCGCACGAGCGTGTACTGGGCGTGGTTGGTGTCCTGGTACTCGTCGACCATGACGTGCCGGAACCGCATCCGGTAGGACTTGGCGACCTCCGGGAACGCCTGGAACAGGTGCACGGTGGACCCGATGATGTCGTCGAAGTCGACGGCCTGGGCCAGGCGCAGCCGCTCGTCGTACTGGGCGTAGACGTCGGCGACGAGCTTCCCGCGCGCGTCGTCGGCCTTCGCGGCGGCCTGATCGGGGCCGATGAGCTCGTTCTTGAGGCGCGAGATTTCGGCGGCGAACCAGCGCGGCGACTGCTTCTTGGAGTCGAGGCCGAGGTCCTTGACGATCTGGGTGAGCAGCCGGCGGGCGTCGTCGGTGTCGTAGATCGTGAAGCTGGACTTCCAGCCGAGCCGGTGGGCTTCGCGGCGCAGGATGCGCAGGCACGCGGAGTGGAAGGTGAGCACCCACATGGCGCGCGAGCGCGGGCCGACGAGCGCGTCGACGCGTTCGCGCATCTCGGCGGCGGCCTTGTTGGTGAAGGTGATGGCGAGGATCTCGCCGGGGTGCGCGCCGCGCTCGGCCAGGAGGTGGCCGATGCGGTGGGTGAGGACGCGGGTCTTGCCCGAGCCCGCGCCCGCGACGATGAGCAGCGGGGACCCGGCGTGCTCGACGGCTTGGCGTTGCGGTTCGTTGAGGCCGGTCAGAAGGTCGTTCATCACGAACAATTATGCCGCGCCGGGTACGACACTCGACCGGCGCGGCATCGACTCTTTCGAGCGCTCCTTAGAGCGGTCCGCGACCCGACCGCAGCACCAGCATCGCGATCTGGATGCCGTCGTCGCCGAGCGCCGCGCGGTACTTCTCGAGGATGGCGCGTTCGCGGTCGAGGACCAGGCGGGTGCCGCCGTTGGCCATGCGGATCTCGCCGATGCGCTTGGAGACCTCGGCGCGGCGCTGCCAGAGGCGGATGATCTCGGCGTCGAGCGCGTCGATCTCGGTGCGCAGTTCCTGGAGTTCTTCAGGAGCCGCGTCGTTGGGAAGTGCAGTGGTGCTGGCGGTCATCAGGGCTTCTCCTTAGAGCGATGTCTCATCTGACTCCGGGCGGTGGCCCTGGGCGTGAAAAAGGCCCCGGGCTGTTCGCCCGGGGCCAGTAGGTCTGTGTTCAGCGCGAAGACCTACGGCTCGGACGGTTCCGGCCGTAGTAAAAGTAAAATCGCGCGCTCTGAGTCACGGGCCAAGTATGCCACACGCCCACCGGTCTGACCAGCGGGCGTGTGGCGGTTATCGCAGTGTTCAGGCGCCGTTAAGCGTCCGAGCCCCAGTCGGCGCGGGCGGCGCGGCGGCGCATGAGCACCATCGCGACGACGCCGGCGAGCAGGACCGCGCCGCCGGTGACGGCGACGGTGGTCAGGCTGGAACCGGTGACGGGCAGCTGCGGCTTCGGGGATTCGCTCGGGACCTCTTCGACGGTGATCTCGAACTCGATCTCGGCGTTGTACTCCTCGGTGTACTCCTCGGCGAGGATGAGGCGCTGGCCCTCGACGTCGGCGCCTTCGGCGTCGACGGGGACGAAGGTGCGCCCGGCCGGGGTGGTCCAGGTGAAGGTGTCGGTGACGAGGGTGACCGTGGAGGTCTTGGCCTCGTCGAACTTCACGTAGAAGACGGTGCCGTCGGAGAGGGAGGTGAGCTCCTCGCCGTTCTCGTCGACGATGGTGGCGCCTTCGGGCTGGGAGAAGTTGATCGCGTCGACGTTGGTCGAGGCGGTGAACGGACCGACGGTGCTGCCCTCGGTCTTGGCCTGCGAGTCGTCCACGTCGAAGTAGGGCTCGAGGTCGGGCTCGTCGACCGGCTCGGCCTTCTCGAGGATGTAGGCCTGGAGGGCCGGGACGATCTCGTCGGCGACGTCGTTCTCGGTCGGGTCGTTGGGGTCGATGACCCAGCCGTCGGTCAGCGACCAGATCGCGGACTGGGTGGCGGCGTAGGCCAGCTGGTCCTGGGTGACGTCGCCGTAGTCGTCGCTGGCGAGGCCGGCCTCTTCGAGGAGCTCGCCGGCGTTGGTGCCGTCGTAGCCGACGAGGAGGACGCCGAGGACCATCGGGAGGTCTTCGACGGGCACGTCCTCCCACGGGCGCTCTTCGTGCAGGTACTGCTCTTCGAGGTCGACCTCGAGCTGGATGCAGTAGACGGAGCGGTAGTCCTCGTCGCCGAGGTCGAGGGCGATCATGGAGGCGTGCGGCTTCTTGTCCACGCCGCCGGCCTTGCCGTACAGCTGGATGCCGCCGTCTTCGATCACGACGTTGCCGGCGGCGAGGATGCCCGCCTCTTCGTCCTGGGCCTGGGCTGCGGCGACGCCGCTGAGGCCGAGCGCGACGCCCGCGGCAGCGGCCATCGTCCCTTTCAGGGCTTTGGTCATCATTGGTAGAAGTCCCTTTGCTTTTCCGAGGGATTGACGCAGTCTTGACGATGCTTGCGAGTCATAAATCAGTACAGACTCTTCATGCGACACGTTAGCGGGACCATGCCGGTTGCATGCTTCGGGTGAAATTTCCTCAGCTGCAGTTCGATTGCAGGGCAACGGAAAAGGCGCGGCTCGAGAGAGCCGCGCCACTGTAACGATTCGGTATCGGGTGCTGGTGCCGTCACTGGAGTGACCAGAGTGGCCGGGACCGGAGGGGATCGCTTCCTCCGGTCCCGGCCGCACCATGCGCCGGGCGTTGTGTCGAGCCGCGGAGCGCGCCCGGGTCCGGACCGTTCGACGTGGTCCGGAACGCTCCTGCGGCAGCGGGCGCTCGCCATCGGCCAGCGGCGCCCGCGTCCCTCAGGTCTTAGTGGTCCGCGGCCTTGCTGCGGCGCTTGCCGAGTGCGATGACCGTCATGCCGCCCACGAGGAGCGCCAGGCCCGCCGCGAAGGCGACGCTCAAGGTCGAGCCGGTGACGGGCAGCTGCGGTTTCGGCGGCGCGCTCGCCTCGGGGGCGTCGAGGGCGAACCGCCATTCGGCGGGGACCTCGCCTTCGCGCGGCTGCGCGAGGATGAGCTGCTGCGAGTCGCCGGCGGTCATCGGGTTGTCCGCCGCGCCGGTGAGCGCTTCGTCGGTGGTGGCCACGAAGATCCGGCCCACCGGCAGGTCGTACGCGGCCCTGCCCTTGACGGTGATCTCGCCGGCGCCGTCGTCGAGGACGATCCAGAACTGCTCGCGGTCCCTCAGGGAGTCCACGTCGCCGCCGTCGGCGGTCTCGAGGCGGCCGCCCTCGGCGGTGAGCTCGACCGGGCCGGCGTTGGAGCGGATCGTGTACGGCCCGAAGCGGCCGTCCTCGAACGTCGCCTGCTCCTCGCCCTCGAGGTCCACCGCGAACCCGGACGGGTCCGGGACGCGCCCGGGCTCCTCGGTCAGGTGCTCGTAGACCGCGAGCACGGCCTCGTCCTCACCGTTGTTGCCGCCCTTGACCGGGTTGTCCTCCAACAGGTCCCAGTCGTCGGTGAAGTGCCAGACGGCGGCCTGCGTGCCCGCGTAGGCGACCTCGGCGACCTCCTCGTCGGACCAGTCGGGGTTCACCTCGCCGCCCGCGGCCTCGATGAGGTCCTCGGCGCCGACGCTCGGGTAGCCGCTGAAGAGGACCCAGCGGACCTCCTCGAGGTTCGCGACGCCGGACTCCTCCCAGCCGCCCTCGGTGTACGGGTGCTCGGTGTCGAGCGGGGTGTGGATGTCGATGCAGTAGACGACCAGCACCTCCTCGCCGCCGTGCGGCTTGAGGCCGAGGACGTTGGCCCACACGTCGTAGCGCTCCTCCGCGAACCGCCCGCGCAGCTCCAGGCCCGGGGCGGTGACGATGTCGCCGGTGACCGGCTCGGGCTCCTCGGCGTGGGCGGGAGCGCCCGCGGCGATGGCGAGGAGCGCGGCGGCCGCCGCGAGCGGAGTGCGGATCGTCTTGAGTCTCATCGTGGTTCGGTCCTCCTGGGAGCGGACTTGAGGTGGCGGGTCGTGAGTGGAGTGCCGGGTCGACCTGACATGAGGGGAAACGAGAGGACCGTCGGTGACGGCGCGGCCACTCGACCGAACGATGTGCAGAACCCGCCGAAAGTACGATCCCAAACCCGGACAAGGGTCATGTCTCACCCACGGGCAACACGCGAGCGCGACCCGGACCCGTCAGGTCGGCGCTCTATAGTCGGAGTCATGCCGATCTCGAAAGCCGCCGCTCGCGGCATCACCGACGAATTCGCTCGCCGGAGGGGTCCCAAGACCGGTCTGGTCGTGGGCGCGGCCTGGGGGAACCCGGTGCTGACGGCCGCGCTCGAGGCGCTCATGCCCGCCGACCGGCTCACCGTCGTCGCCGACCCGGTCTCCATTGAGGACCTGAAGGCTTCCCTGGCAGCCGAGGGGTCCTGGACCGCGGGCAACGTCACCGCCGTCGCCGCGCTCGCCGACGCCGAACCGGCCGAAGAGGTCATGCTCGCCTCACCGGTCACTGTGGAGGCCGAGGCGTTCATCGCCGACATCGAGCTGCTGCGCACGAAAGTGGAGCCCGGCGGCGTCCTCTCGTTCGCCGCGACCCTCACCGCGCCCGCCCGCGAGGAGATCGCCGAACTCGTCGCCGAGTACGGGATCGGCACCGACCTCATCGTCCGGTCGCTGCCGCCCGTGCGCATCCACAAGCTCCGCATCGGCTCGGCCGCGAAGCGCGAGGGCGAACCGTACGCGATCGCCCCCGCCGAAGACCTCGCCCCCGCCTGGCGCGCGTCCTCGGTCGCCGTCACGCCCTCGATGCACCTCGACTCCAACGGCGTGATCGCCGCCGGGCTGCTCCTCGGGACCGCCTGGGCCGCGAAGAAGATCCGGCCCTCCTCGAAGGCCTGGGTCCTGCCCGCCCTCGCCGCCGTGCCCGTGGCCGCGTTCTTCCGCGACCCGCAGCGCGAAGCGGACCTGCGCGGCGAGGACGACGAGCCCGAAGCGGTGCTGGCCGCCTCGGACGGCACCGTCATGGCCGTCGAGACCGTCGTCGACGAGCGCTTCGGCGCCGCGACCGGCACCGCCGGGTCCGAGTGGCTGCGCATCAGCGCGTACCTGTCGGTCACCGACGTGCACATCAACCGCGCGCCCGTCGCCGGCGAAGTGGTCGACGTGTTCACCGAGCGCGGCGGCTACTCGAAGGTGAGCGCACCCGAGGCCGAGCACAACGCCGCCTGCTACACGGTCCTGTCGACCCCGCGCGGTCGCGTCGTCGTCGCCCAGCGCACCGGCGCGCTCCTGCGCCGCATCGTCAACCGCACCAAGCCCGGTGCGGCCGTGGCGAAGGGCGAGCGGTACGGCCTCATCCGGTTCGGCTCCCGCACGGACGTCTACCTGCCCGCGGGCGCCGCCGAAGCCGCGGTCGACCCGGGCGAGACCGTCCGCGCCGGAGAAACGGTGATCGCCCGCTGGCGCTAAGCCTGGGCGGCCAGATTCTTCAGGTCGACCACTTGCAGCGCGTCCTCGACGGCCGCCGACAGCGGCAGGTCGTCGAGGGCGTCCGCGTTCCACCAGCGCGACTCGCTCGTGGAGCCGCCCGCGGCCTCGACCACCTGCGCGGCCGAGGGGTCGGGCACCGTGGCGGAGTAGATCGCGCGCACCCCGTGCCAGTCGAGCGGGTACCCCTCGGGGCCGATCGCGCGGCGGTGCCGGAACGACGTGACGTTGAGCAGGTCGCCGACCAAGGCCTCCTGGCCGGTCTCCTCGTAGATCTCGCGGGCGACGGCCGCGCGCGGCGACTCGCCGAAGTCGACGCCGCCGCCGGGCAGGTGCCAGGTGCCGCCGCCGGGGTAGCCCTCGGCGATGCGGGCGAGGAGGATGCGGCCGTCGCCGTCGGCGACGACCCCGTACGCGCCGAAGCGCTGGCCGCGCCTGCGGCGGCCCTTCTTGGCCTTCGCGGGCGGGACGGGCCGGGTCTCCTGCGGGGCCTTGTCGACGCGTCCGGCGAGCCGGTCGTCGGCGAGGCCGAGGGTCGCCGAGACGAACGGCGAGTGCGATTCGGCGGCCGCGCGGGCCGGGTCGACCCATTCGGCGGCGTCGCCGGCGAAGTCCCCGGCGGGGCCGCCGGCGACCGTGGCGGTGTAGATGATCGCGTTGGTGTGGACGCCGCGCCTGGCGACGGCGACCGCTTCGAGGGGTGCGCCGACGGCGACCTCGTAGCCGGTGTGCTCGCCGACCAGACGCCCGGCGGCCCGCTTGGGGGGCTCGCCGTGGTCGATGACGCCGCCCGGCAGATGCCAGGGGCCCGCTTCGCGCCCGCGGGTCCGCCTCGTCAGCAGGACCCGGCCGTTCTCGTCACGGACCTCCCCGTACGCAGCTATCCGGAATTGCATCCCTCAACTGTACGGCGTGATCATCGAATGACTATTCCCATTCGATGGTCCCCGGCGGCTTGCTGGTGACGTCGAGCACGACGCGGTTGACGTCGGCGACCTCGTTGGTGATGCGCGTGGAGATCTTCGCCAGCAGCTCGTAGGGCAGGCGGGACCAGTCGGCGGTCATGGCGTCCTCGGAGGAGACCGGGCGCAGCACGATCGGGTGGCCGTAGGTGCGGCCGTCGCCCTGGACGCCGACGGAGCGGACGTCGGCGAGGAGCACGACCGGGAACTGCCACACCGAGCGGTCGAGGCCGGCGGCGGTGAGCTCGGCGCGGGCGATCGCGTCGGCTGCCTTGAGCAGGTCGAGGCGTTCGCGGGTGATCTCGCCGACGATGCGGATGCCCAGGCCGGGGCCGGGGAACGGGTGGCGCCAGACCATCGCCTCGGGCAGGCCGAGTTCGAGGCCGATCGCGCGGACCTCGTCCTTGAAGAGGGTCCGCAGCGGCTCGATGAGCGCGAACTGCAGGTCGTCGGGGAGGCCGCCCACGTTGTGGTGGCTCTTGATGTTGGCGGTGCCGGTGCCGCCGCCGGACTCGACGACGTCGGGGTACAGGGTGCCCTGGACGAGGAAGTCGATGCCCTGCTCTTCGGCGATCTCGCGGGCCGCGGCCTCGAAGGTGCGGATGAACTCGCGGCCGATGATCTTGCGCTTCTCCTCGGGGTCCGTGACGCCCTTGAGGGCGGTGAGGAACTGCTCGGAGACGTCCACGGCGCGCACGTCGATGCCGGTGAGCTGCGCGTAGTCCTTCTCGACCTGCTCGGCTTCGCCCGCGCGGAGCAGGCCGTGGTCGACGAACACGCAGGTGAGCTGGTCGCCGATGGCGCGGTGCACGAGCGCCGCGGCCACGGAGGAGTCGACGCCGCCGGAGAGGGCGCACAGGACGCGCTTGTCGCCGACCTGCTCGCGGATCGCGGCGACCTGCTCGTCGATGATCGCCGAGTTCGTCCAGTTCGGCTTGATGCCGGCGATGTCGAGCAGGAAGTGGCGGATGACGGCCTGGCCGTGCGGGGTGTGGGCGACCTCGGGGTGGTACTGGACGCCCGCGAGGCGCGCCTCGAGGTTCTCGAACGCGGCGACGGGCGCGCCGGCGGTGCGGGCCACGACCTCGAACCCGGCGGGGGCCTCGGTGACGGAGTCGCCGTGGCTCATCCACACCGACTGGTGCTCGGGCAGGCCGTCGAGGAGCTTCGACGGGCACAGCACGTCGAGCTCGGTCCCTCCGTACTCGGACAGGCCGGTCTTGGCGACCGTCCCGCCGAGGGCGTTCGCCATGGCCTGGAAGCCGTAGCAGATCCCGAGGACCGGCACGCCGGCCTCGAACAGGGCCTTGTCCACCTGCGGGGCGCCTTCGGCGTACACGCTCGAAGGACCGCCCGAGAGGATGATCGCGGCCGGCTCCTTGGCGAGCATCTCGCTCGCGGGCATCGAGGAGGGCACGATCTCCGAGTAGACGTTGGCTTCCCGGACGCGGCGCGCGATGAGCTGCGCGTATTGGGCCCCGAAGTCGACCACCAGCACCGTTTGTCGCATGACACCAGCGTAACCGGTAGCGGTGCTCACACCAGCAGGCGCGGCTACCCTGATGACGTGCTCAACCCTGGGGTCCGCGAATCGTTCCGCCGGGTCGGCCGGGACCTGCGGTCGTGGACGCCCGGCGAGGCCGTGCCCGTGCTCGCCGTCCGGGCCGCGTTCGGCATCGCCGCCGCCATGAGCGCCGTCGCCTTCTTCGACCACCCGTCATGGGGCCCAGCTGCGGTTATGGGCGCCTGGCTGGGCGGCGTCGCGATGCTCACCCCCGGCACGCGCACCGGGCCGGCGCTGCCGCTGCTGGTCGGCGCGGCCGGGTCCCTCGGGGTGGTGCTCGGCTCGATCGACCACCCGGTGGTGCTCATCGCCGCCGCGGCCGCCTATGCGTTCACGCTCACGTTCATCGGCTCCGTCACACACTTCGCGGGCGTCACCTTCACCGTCTCCGGCATCATGTTCTTCCTCGCCGACCACCTCACGGCCGAGGCCGGGGTCCTCTGGGCCGCGCTCGCGGTCGCCGCGGGCGGCGCCGTGCAGGCGCTCACCGCGCTCCTGCCGCCGTACTTCCGGTGGGCCGAGGACCGCCGCACCCTCGCCGACGCGTGGCGGGCGCTCGCCGAGGAGGCGGACGCGCTCGCCGCCGACCCGAACGCGCCGTTCCGCACCGAGCCGCTCTTCGAGGCCGCGCAGGAGCTCGACCGCCGCCGGGCTCTGCCCGCCGCGATCCTCGAGGCCCGCCGCCAGCTGTACGCGGTCTCGAGCGCGATCGGCCGCACCGCCTCGGCGCGCGCCCGCGCCGACGCCCAGGACCGCGACACCGTCGAGTTCTATTCGGAGGCTTTGGAACTCGCCGCCCGGCTCCTCGCCCACTTCGCCGAGCAGATCACCGCCCGCTCGCACGTCGACCTCGACTGGGACGCGCTCCTCGACGGCCTCTCCCAGAACCCGATGGCGACCGCCACGGGCACGATGCCCACCGAGATCGGCGGGCTCCTGCGCACCCTCCACGAGACCGGCGGCTTCGCCGAGCGCATCACCGCCGGCGGCGACGACGTCGTCGCCGACCCCGCCCTCGCGCACGCCACGAGCACCGCCCGCCAGGCGCTCGGCCAGCTCCGCGGCCGCCTCCACCGGCACGACCCGGTCATCCACCACGCCCTGCGCCGGGCCGGGGTGATCGCCCTGGCGATGACGATCGGCCTCGCCTGGCCCACCGGGCACGGCTACTGGATCCCCCTCACCGCCTGGCTGGTGCTGCAGGCGGACTTCTCGGGGACGCTCACGCGCGGCGTCACCCGCGCCGTCGGCACCACCGGCGGTGTCGTCCTCGCCTCGCTCCTGGGGCTGCTCATCCCGCAGGACCAGTTGTGGCTCAGCCTGATCGTGCTCGCGTACGCGCTCATCGCGTACCTCACCCGGCCGGTGTCGATGCTCGTGTTCGCCGCGGCCGTCTCGGGTTTCACGGTGTTCCAGATCGACCTCTCCGGCGAGAGCCCGGTGATCGCCGCGTTCGACCGGGGCGCCTGCACCCTGGTGGGCGCGGCGCTCGCGATCGGCTTCTACGTGCTCGTCCCGACCTGGCAGACCCGCCGCCTCGGCGACCTCCTCGGGGACCTCGTGGACGCCTACCGCGACTACGCGCGGCTCACCCTCGACCGCCAGGCGCACCCCGCCGACTACGACCGGAAGGTCATGCACGCCGCGATCGACCGCATCCGCGCCCGCCGGGCCGCGCTCACCAGCGCGGCCGACCAGGCGAAGGCCGAACCGGTCGCCGGGCCGGGGCCGCTGTCGGCGGACGCGCTCGGCGCGGAGGCCGCGTTGTCAAGGGCCGGAAGGGCGCTCGTGGCGGTGAACGCGACGCTCGGCCGCGAGGAGCAGGCGAAGGGGCTCGCGGGCGTGGACGCGTTCGCGGACTCGCTCGATGCCGCTTATCTGCGGCTGGCGGCGCTGGCGCGCGGGGAGGCGCCGCCGCGCGGCGTGGACTTGAGCGAGGCGGTGCAGCGGCTCGACTTCCGGCTCGCCGCGATCGAGGACCGCGAGACGCGGACGCGGCGGAGCGTGCTGCGCTGGGAGTCGGACAACATCGTCGAGGCGTTGGACGACGCGGCGCTCCTGATGGCCGACTGGAACCGAACCTGAGGACACGGCGTTTCCTCCCGGTTTTGAGGTTTCGTTATTCCCAAACTCCCCGGAGTGAGCAACGACGACTCCCCTGGGAACTCCACGTCCTGCCTGAAGTGCTCAGCTGGATCAACGACCTCGATCAGAAGGCGCGCGAGATCTCGGAGGGTCCTCAGGCTGGGAGACCGATGGTCGACACACTGAAGGGATCGAATCTCGCCAACCTCAAGGAACTGCACCCCGGGAACATGCGAATCCTGTTCGCATTCGACCCTTGGCGTAGGAGCGTCCTGCTGGTGGCCGGAGACAAGACCGGAAAGTGGCAGCAGTGGTACAAGGAAGCCATCCCGCTGGCAGAACGGCGTTATGCGAGCTACCTGAAGGAACGCCGAAGCGAAGGGAGTGACTGATGGCAGGGTACGTCAATCGGAACGACATCCGAGATGAGATGATCGCCCGCGCCGGAGGCGAAGAGCGGGTCGAAGGCGTCAAGCGGCTCAGGGCCGAGGCGCAGGGATTCCGGCTCGCAGAAGCCCGCAGAGCCCGGAGCCTGACGCAGGCGGAGATCGCCGAGCGCGTGGGTGTCACCAAGGGCCGTGTCTCCCTGATCGAGCGCGGCGACATCTCCGGACAGGAAGACCTCGCGCGTTACGCCGAGGCCCTCGGTGGACACCTGAAGCAGGCGATCTTCTTCGAGGACGGCGACGTGCTTCAGATCGCTTAGAACAGCACTTCCCTCGCTGCCCGGATCGCTTCCGCGATCCGGGCTCGCTGCTCTTCAGTGAGTTC
Organism: Glycomyces sp. NPDC049804; assembly: GCF_040674615.1. NCBI lineage: Bacteria > Bacillati > Actinomycetota > Actinomycetes > Glycomycetales > Glycomycetaceae > Glycomyces > Glycomyces sp. NPDC049804. The sequence continues at coordinate 298,759 of NZ_JBFAMQ010000003.1, read as the reverse complement.
CACTTCGAGCAGGTCGAGGCCGATCACCTGGAGCTGGTCAGGAAGGTTCATGTCATTCGGGAGGCGCGGGACCGGGCGGTGCGGGCGGCCCTCGGCGTCGGCGGTGAGGTCGGCGAGGGCCTGCAGGAGCGCGTGCATGGCATCGGCCCTGGAAGACCAGCGAGCGGGCGACCAGTGGCGCGTGCCTTCGACGACACGCCTGATCGCCCGCTCGAGTTCGGTGCTCAAATGCGCTACTCGCCCTGGCTGTGCTTCATGCTTCCGCGGCTATTCGCCTTGGAAGTAGGAGAGCAGGCGCAGCAGGTTCCAGTACAGGAAGATGAGGCCCGCGGTGAGGCCGAAGGCCCCGGCCCACGCGTACTTCTTCGGGGCGCCGTTCGCGGCGGAGTACTCGATCATGTCGAAGTCGAGGATGAACGAGAACGCGGCCCACAGGGTCAGGGCGATCGCGATGATCCACTGCAGGGTCGTCGGGTCGCCGCCCGGGGTGGCGAACAGGCCGAGGTTGGCGCCGAAGAGGCTCGCCACGAAGTTCACCAGGAGCAGGCCCGCGATGCCGAAGCCGGCGCCGACGATGACCTTGGTGAACATCGGGGAGTTCTTGAGGATGCGGAACTTGTAGAGCGCGAGCATGCCCGCGAACACCAGGATCGTGCCGACGAGCGCGTTGACGACGATGCCCGGGAACTGGGCCTCGAAGATCGCGGAGACGCCGCCGAGGAGGAAGCCCTGGCCGATCGCGTACGCGAAGGCCACGAACGGGTTCGTGATGGGCTTGAACATCGAGAAGATCATGATGCCGATGCCCACGACCGAGCCGAGCGTCATCAGCAGGCCGGCGGTGCCCAGCTGCGAGCTGTCGCCGCTGGCGAACATGCCCCAGGTGAGCATGGCGGCCACGAAGGTCGCGCCGACGAGGGCGACGGTGCGGACGATGACGTCGTCGATCCGCATGGTCTCGGCCTGCGGCGCCTGGGTCATCTGCCCGTAAGGCCCGTACGCGGCACCCATGTGCTGCTCGTTGTACTGGGTCTTCACCATATTGCGAAGGGATGAGTTCCTGCTCTGCATTGCCATGACCTGCGGTCCTCCGTTGGATGTTCAAGGGTGGTTCCCAGACTATCCGGTCACCGCCTGAAACACGACAGAGCGGCGGAGCATTCCCTGCCCCGCCGCCTGTGAGTTCTTTGATGTAGCTAGGAGATCACTGTGACCCGGCCGAGCTCCGGCGCCTGGAGCGGCGCCGAGGCGGTGCCGAACTCGGCGAGGTAGTCCTCGAACGCGTCGACGTCGAGTTCACCGAAGAGCCGGTTGGTGCCGTCCTTGAACGCCGAGAACGAGTCGCCGCCGTCGGCGAGGAAGGAGTTCATCGTGACCCGGTAGGTCCGGTCCATGGCGATCGGCTCGCCGTTGAGCATGAGCGAGTCGGCCACGATCTGGTCGGTGCCCGTCTTCGTCTTGTCCCATGTGTACGTGAAGCCCTCGGAGACCTGCAGCTGCAGCGTCGTGGAGCGGACGCCCGGGATCGGCAGCTGCTGCCGCAGGCCCGCCAGGATCTGCTCGCCGGTCAGGTCGAGCGTCACGACGTAGTTCGCGAACGGCTGGACCTCGAACACCTCTTTGTACGTGACCTCGCCTGGCGTCCCCGCCTCGTAGACCAGGTCCTGTCGCACGCCGCCGGGGTTCATGAGCGCGAGCTCGGCCCCGCCGACGTCCGCGCCCGCGGTGTTCCACAGCTGCGCGTCCGCGATCAGGCTCCCCAGCGGGAACTCCACGTCGCGGGCGTTGTTCGGCCCGCGCTTGATGTCCTCGCCGATGTAGCAGACGAGCCGGTTCGCGACCTCGTCGTAGCCGTCGCCCATGTACGAGGCGAGGATGTCCGACTGGTCCTCATCCGGGTCCACGTCGCGGGTCACGACCGTGTTCGAACCGGTCACGGAGGAGCGCACGATGTCCTTGGTGCGCCGGTCGTACGTCGCGTCGATCTGCGTGAACACGCGCCCGTACGACGACGCCGAGGTGACCATGCGCGGGTTCCCGGCCGGGTCGGGCACCGAGCACACGTACTCGTTGTGGGTGTGGCCGGTGACCAGCACGTCGACGAGCGGGGTCATCGTCTCGGCGATGTCCACGATCGGACCCGACATGCCCACGGCCGTGCCGTCCAGCGACTCGCACTCGTGGCCCGTGTCCTGGGCGACCGGCACGCCGCCCTCGTGCAGCAGCACCACGATCGCGTTGACGCCCTTGCGCTTCAGCTCGCCCGCGTACTTGTTCGCGGTCTCGACCTCGTCGGTGAACTCCAGGCCCTCGATGCCGGCCTGCGAGACGATGTCGCCCGTGCCCTCGAGGGTCATGCCGATGAACCCGACCTTGATCCCGCGGCCGAAGTCCTTGACCCAGTACGGGTCCAGGACCGGCCTGCCGGTCGCCTCGTCCACGACGTTCGCGCCGAGGTACGGGAAGTCCGCGCCCTCGAAGTCCTCGTCGCCCTCGATGATCCGGTTGAGCTCCTCGAAACCGGCGTCGAACTCGTGGTTGCCGACCGAGGAGACCTCCACGCCCATCGCGTTCAAGGACTCGATCGTCGGCTCGTCGTCGTACACGGCCGACAGGAACGGGCTCGCGCCGATGAGGTCGCCCGCGGCCACCGTCGTCGAGTACCGCTCGCCCTCGCGGGCCTGCTCGAGGTGCGTCGCCAGATACTCGGCGCCGCCCGCGGGGGTGTTGACGCCGTCGACGGGGTAGGTGTCGGAGGCGCTGGCCTCGATGTGGCCGTGGAAGTCGTTCAGGGCCAGCAGCTGCAGGTCCACCTCGCGGTGGCGGTCGGGCTGGCCGGCGTTCGCGGACCAGGCGCCGACGGCGAGGGTGGTCGCGGCGAGCGCGGCGGCGGCTCCCGCCGCCGCGAGGCGCTTGTGTTTGGGCTTCATTGCTCTCCCAGGGGGACGTGACGGGGCTCGGGGACGGCGCGGGCGCATTCGCCCGATCGTGATCCAATCATGGGACGATTGCGCCCGGGTCAACTGAGCATAACGGCTTCACTAAGACCGGGGAACCCTCCCGAGACCATTTCCGGTAGCACACCGCAACCGTGCGCACACCCTCACTCCCGGGATCTGGGAAGAACGAATCCGCACGTGATGCGTTGCGTCGCAACACCTCGTTACTTCCCTGCGACAACATAATGTCCACATTGCAGTCTCTTGCCCCATGCGATAACGGTTGCTACAGTCACTGCGAGAACAACTCGCATATACAGCTTGTCACTTGGTGGGGACTGCTGCGGAGCGGTCATAGACGAGCCTGAAGCCCACAGGGGGTAACCACTTGACCGGTTATTTCACCACAGCACGGCACGACGCCCTCAGAGCCGAGGTCAGAGCCTTCGCCGAACGCGAAATCGCCCCGCGCGTCCCCGAGATGGAGACGCGGCGGACCGTCCACCACGAACTGTCCCGCCGCATCGCCGCCCAAGGCTGGCTCGGCGTGACCATCCCGACCGAGTACGGCGGGATGGGCATGGGCCACTTGGCGAAGACCATCATCATCGAGGAGCTCGCGCGCGTCTCCGGCGCCATGGGCGCCATGGTCCAGGCCTCCCAGCTCGGCGTCGCCAAGATCCTGCACTTCGGATCAGACGCCCAGAAGAAGACCTGGCTCCCCCACGTCGCCCGCGGCACCTGCCTGCCCACCATCGCCGTCACCGAATCCGCCTCCGGCGGACACGTCCTCGGCATGCGCGCCCGCGCCGTCCGCGACGGCGACGACTACATCCTCAACGGCCACAAGGTCTTCGTCGGCAACAGCCACGTCGGCGACGTCCACGGCGTCGTCGTCCGCACCGGCCTCGGACCGAAGGGCCTCACCGCGTTCCTCGTCGAATCCGACCGCCCCGGGTTCGCGCTGGCACCGCAGCAGTCCACGATGGGCCTCCACGGGTTCAGCTTCGGCGAGCTCCTGTTCGAGAACTGCCGCGTCCCGGCCGCCAACCGGCTCGGCAGCGAGGGCGACGGCCTCGCCGTCGCGTACTCGTCCTCGGCCCTCTACGGCCGCTCCAACCTCACCGCCGTGTCCCTCGGCATCCACCAGGCCATCCTCGACGCCACCGTCGAGTACGCCGGCAGCCGCGAGCTCTACGGCAAGCCCATCGCCGAACTCGACAACATCAAGCAGAAGATCGGCCAGATCACCTCCCGGCTCATGACCGCCCGCATCACCGCCTACCACGCCGTGCACCTGCTCGACCAAGGCCAGCCCTGCGACATCGAACTCATGAACGCCAAGCTCGTCAACGTCGAATCAGCCATGGACTCCGCCCGGGAGGCCATGGAGATCCACGCGGCCATCGGACTCACCACCGAACGGCCGATCGAGCGGTACCTGCGCGACGCCTACCACATCTTCGCCCCCGCAGGCACCTCCGACGTCCAGCGCCTGCGACTGGCCGAAGCCGCGATGGGCAGGACCAAGGGCCAGTGGTCCCAGCGCATCGTCCACGGCGAACCCGTCACCGCCCGCAACTAGAGCGCGAGATCCGGAGGATCGGCCGGACCGTCGCGATATGCGAAAACGAGGAGGCAGCTCACGCGGCCTCCTCATTTTCGCGTCTACCCCTGGTACGGATCGGCCTGGCGCTCAGCGGCGTTGCGCTCCCGGATCCGGTCCATCACCTTCTCCGCCATGCCCTTGATGATCTCCAGGCCCGGCCGGCCCCAGTCGTGGGTCTCCGTGTCGACCACGCACACCGTCCCCAGCGTGTTCCCGTCGTCGTCGATCAGCGGCGCCCCCAGATAGGAGCGGATCCCGATCTTGTCGACCACCGGGTTCCCCGCGAAACGCGGGTAGTCGCACACGTCGCCGAGCACGAGCGCCTTGCCGCGCACCACCACATGCGGGCAGTAGCCGTGGTCGCGGTCCATCTCCCGGCCCACCTCCGGCGCCTCCTCGGCCCCGGCGATCGCCTGGTTCGCCCCGCCCGGAGTCGGGGCCGCGAGCCCCGCGAAGTACTGGTGGTCCTCGTCGATGAAGTTGACCATCGCGTACGGGGCGCCCGTCAGCACGGTCAGCTCATGGGCGAGCTCGTCGAATTCGGGGTCGGGCAGATTGCCGATCCCCAGGTCGCGCAGGCGCTTGGCCCGCTCGGAGGCGCCCGGGTCGTCGGGCGTGATCGTGAGACGGAACTCGTGCTCGGGACTAGACATGCTGGGCTCCTTCTACCGGACGCTCGAAGCAGCGGCCGACATCAGGTGCTTGGTCAAGGTGACCAGCACCAACGTTGCGGAACGAGGATCGCGCGCATCGCAGCAGACGATCGGGATATTCGGTTTGAGGTCCAGGGCGGACCTGACTTCCTCCGGCTCGTAGTGGAAGCCCGACTCGAACTCGTTGACCGCCACGATGAACTGGGTGCCCCGCCGCTCGAAGAAGTCCAGCGCCGGGAAGCAGTCCTCCAGCCGCCGCGTGTCGGCCAGGACCACCGCCCCGAACGCCCCGTCGGACAACTCGTTCCACATGAACCAGAACCGGTCCTGCCCGGGGGTGCCGAACAGGTACAGGATGTGCCGCGCGTCCAGCGTGATCCGGCCGAAGTCCAAGGCCACCGTCGTGGTCACCTTGTCCCCCACGCCGGTCAGGTCGTCGGTGCCGATCGAGGCCATCGTGATGGTCTCCTCGGTCGACAGCGGCTCGATCTCCGAGACCGCCCCGACGAACGTCGTCTTCCCGACACCGAAACCACCCGCGACGAGGAGTTTGATGGCGGTGGGCAAAGCGGCTTGTTGTGCGGGCGATCGGTCAGAGTCGCCGTTGTAGGCCATTGAGGAGTGCCTCCAATACGTTTCTGTCAGTGGGATCGACGGCGGGATCGGGCGCGTGGGCGATGACCGCCCCGCAGTCGACCAGATCGGACAGCAGGACCTTGATGACCATCGCCGGGAGCCGCAGATGCGCCGACACCTCCGCCACCGAGATGGGCTCGTGGCACAGGAGCAGCGCCTCGGCGTGCTCGTTCTCCAGCTGCGAAGGGCGCATCTGCCCGGTCGACCGGACCAGCGAGAGCAGGTCCAGCTTCGCGGTGGGTGCGGTGCGCCCATTGCTGACGGTGTACGGCCGGACCAGAGGCCCCGCATCCTCGTCGAGCAGCGGCCGGTGCTCGAACTCGGCCATCAGCCGACCATTTCGCCGCTCGTGGCCGCGGGCCTGCGCACCGGCGTCTCCAGGTACGGCCTCACGCTCTTCACCAGAATGGACATCTCGTAACCGAGCACGCCCGCGTCGGCCTCGCGCCCCGCCGTCACCGCCAGGACCGCGCCCTGACCCGCCGTCGAGACGAACAGCAGCGTGTCGTCGAGCTCCGCCACGACCTGGCGCACCCCGCCCGCCGAACCGAACTGGGCGCCCGCGCTCCGCGCCAGGCTGAACATGCCCGATGCGATCGCCGAGAGCTGGTCGGCCTGGTCGACCCCCAGCCCGTGGAACGCCTTCTTCATGCCGTCCGAAGACAGCAGCAGCGCACTGCGGGTGTGCGGAACCTTCCGCACCAGCCCCGCCAGCAGCCAGCTCAGATCCGACTGCACGCCTGCCTCGTCGCCTGCCATTAGAACTCCTCATTCCTATACGGGGAACCGTCGGTTGCGGGGATCTGCGGACCGGCGTCCGCGCGCTGCTGGCCCTGCTGGAACGCCCGCATCAAGCCCGGGTCGTGCCCGACCTCCGAACCGCGCGCCCCCTGCTGCGGGGCGTCCCGCAACTGCGGGGCCAGGTGCGTCTGCTTGTTGCGTTTCGGCAGGGCCGGACGCCCGTCCGACTCGAAGGCATGGGCGCCATCGGAACCGTTCACGCGGTCCTCCGGGTAGCTCGTCACGGCTTGGAGCTCGGCCGTCACCGGCAGGGCACCGGTGTCCACCGAAGGCGCGCCATTGGCGCCTGCGTACGCGGGCGTGAACACGGGCGAGTCCATGCGCGGCTCCGGCGACGCCGTCTGATGACGCCCCGTCCCCGCAGTCGGCAGCGGACGCAACTGCATCGCCGGCAGCTGCGGCGGCGTCGCCGCACCCGGCTGCCGCACCGGCATCGGCTCGGCGACCGGGATCTCGCGGCGCTCAGGCGCCTTCGGCGGTGCGGGCGTGTCATCGCCCAGCAGCACCTCGGGCACCACCAGGATCGCCTGCGTCCCACCGAAGATGTTCGACTGCAGCTGCACCGTCAGCGCGTGGCGGTGCGCCAGCGACGAGACCACGTACAGGCCGATGCGGCCGTCCGCCAGCAGCTCGTCCAAGTCCACCTGGTCCGGGGTCGCCAGCATCTTGTTGAACCGGTCCCGCTCATGCGGCTCCATGCCCAGGCCGCGGTCCTCGACCTCGACCGCCAGGCCCGTGCGGACCCGCGCCACGCGGATCAGCACCTGCGTGTTCGGCGCCGAGAACGTCGTCGCGTTCTCCACCAGCTCCGCCACCAAGTGGATGATGTCCGCGACCGCGTGGCCCTTCAGCGTGCCGTCGATGGGGCGCACCAGCTTCACACGGGCGTACTGCTCCACCTCGGCCACCGCCGAACGCAGCGCCTCGTACACGTTGACCGGACGCGACCACTGCCGGTGCGAGGTCGCACCGCCGAGGACCGCGAGGTTCTCCGCGTGGCGGCGGATCCGCGTCGCCAAGTGGTCCACCGAGAACAGGCCCTTGAGGAGGTCCGGGTCCTCTACCTGGTTCTCCAACTCGTCGAGCTGCTCGATCTCGCGGTGCACCAGCGACTGCAGCCGCCGGGCCAGGTTCACGAAGATGCCGACGCGCGAGTTCACGTCCACCGCGTCGATCGGACCCGACGTCACCGCGGCAGGGGCGCTCGCGGGCACCGGCGCCGGACGGCGCGGGCCGCGGGCCGCGACGGCCTCCGCGGCGGCCCGCAGGTGCCGGGCCTCCGCCGCCAGGAGGCGAAGGGCCTCATCGGTGGTGGGCGCGCTGGCGCCCGGGTTGGGCAGCGGGACGGACCAGCGCTGCTCGGCGGGCAGGTCGCTCTGGAGGTCGTCGAGCACGTGCCAGACCTTGTAGTGCGTCTCGACCGTGGCACGGCGGACCGAGAGGATCCGGCGGTTGAGGTCGGCGTCGGTCTTGGCGGCGGCGCTGGCCGCGAAGTAGGCGATCAGCGCGGCGAGGAGCAGCGCCGTGCCGATGACCGCGGGGACCATCCAGGCGGGACGGTCCAGTGGGGCTTGTGTCAGGGCGAGTGCGACGCCGGCGCCGAGGACCACTGCGGCGCCGAGGGGCAGCAGTGCCATGCGGAGCAGGCGGGGCTTGAGGTCGGCCGGGGTGGCGGACTCGTCTCCGGTGTACGAACCGGAGGGGAGGGACGCTGGCCCGGGGGGTTGATAAGTATGGGTTGTGGACCGAGATGTTTCGGGCATCGCCATCCTTACGACATGGCCAATCGGCTTCCGTGATACCGGGAAGTCACAAAGTCGTTGCAGCAGAAGGGAAAGCCATGTCCCCACCGGCTGTTTCGACAGAATGGTATCAGCGCTCAGTTCCCTGGATAGCATGGCTGTCTTGTCGAGTCAACCTGGAGATGCAATCGGCCGTGCGGCCGGAGATCGCCGTCCGAAGGGACGAAGAGCAGCTCAGGAGGCGTGTCGACACGGAGAGTGAAGGGCTTGGGGGAGAGGCCGACTCATCACCCGTTCGAGCGGGGGCAACGAAGGTGCGATGTAAGACACTCCAGGACCGGACGGCCCCACTCCGTCCGATCCCGTTGTCCGGCAACTCGTTCCCGACGCCGTGCCCGAGACGGGATTTGAACCCGCAAGTCTCACGACGGCCGGTTTTAAGCCGACTGTGTCTACCAGATTCCACCACTCGGGCCCGTATGCTGCCACGCTAGCGGGAAATACGGTGCCGTGGTCACCCCGAGTTGCGGCGCAAGCGCGTTCACCTGAGGAAACGCCGAAGTGTCGGGATCCCGACACTTGGAGGTTCAGTTCCCTTGCGGTGCAAGCGGCGGCGACAAGTGGGAGTGTTCCCATTGCACCACCTCGGCATTGACCTCGTCTGTACACAAGGTTCAAGCGGCAGCGACGAAGCGGCAGCAGGAGGCCTGGGCGCGCGGGCGGCCTCGGGACAGAACCAGGCCACGCATCAATCCACTGTAGACAATCTTTCACTCTTCCGAGTGATGACACCGCCCCCCATACCTGTCACCATTGACCTATAACAGTCAGACGCACAAACGTATAGCCTCCAAGGGGGTGAGCAGGATGAATGGCACAGACCGAATCTCCCAGGCAGCCACACTGCGCCCCCAGATCGATTCCCTCACTTCTCAGCTGTGCGCTGTCGAGGCCAATCTCCTGCAAGCGGTCATCGCTTATACCTCCCAAGGGCTGCACAAGGAGTGCGACGGCTTCTCGGGCATCCGGGACTGGATCAAGGAGTCCTTCAACCTCAACGAGGCCTGCGCGGGGCAGATCGCCTCCATCGCCCGCCTCTCCCCGAAGTTCAAGCACCTCACCGAGGCCGCCCTCTCTGGGTCCGCCCGCATCGACGCCATCGCCTACGCCATGCGCCGCATCGAACGCGAAGGGCTGGCCGTCTACTCCCGGGTTCCTTACTCCGCCCCGGTCGAGTCCCCCTACGGTGCAACGCTCTGCCGGACACCCGAAGAGCTGATCCGGGAGTACTGCATCCACTCCACCCGCTCCGAACTCGCCGAGCACCTGGACCGCATCTGCGCCGAGCTCTTCGACCAGCAGTCGCTGCTCGATGAGATGAGCCAGCAGTCCCTCGCCTGGCTGGAGGTCAACCAGCGTCCGGATGGCATGTGGGACATCGAAGGGCTGCTCACCGATGACACCGGGAAGCTCATCAGCAACGTCCTCAGGACCGCAGTTCCCCCTCCCCGCCAGGATGAGGCGGATGAGGACGGCCTGCTCCCCCGCGTCTCCGGCCGACATGCCGAAGCCCTGCACCAGATGGCGGCCGCCTACGGCACCGACCCTTCGGCTCCGAAGCGGCACGGCCACACCGCGACCCTGAACCTCACCTGCGACTTGGCCACCCTGCGGGGCGAGAAGACCGGTCGGCTCCCCATGCTCGACGGCAAGCCCATCTCGGTCTCCAAGGCCCGCCTCCTCGCCTGCGAAGCGGGCGTCATCCCCTCGGTCTTCGACTACAGCACCGGCGAGGCCATCGAACTGGGCCGCGCCAAGCGCCTCCCCAACGTGGCCCTCCGCCACAAGCTGGAGCTCGAGCAACCGGGCGGGTGCGCTTGGGCCGGGTGCCGGGCACCGATCTCCTGGACCGAGGCGCACCACCTGGAGCACTGGGCGGACGGGGGCTTGACCGCCGCCGAGAACTTGATCCTGCTCTGCCGATTCCACCACAGTAGAATTCACACGGGCAAATGGGACATTACAAAGACCGGTCCCGGTACGGCCGAGATTCGGCACCAGCGCACGGGATTGACCGATGAGGAATGGGAAGCCGACCTCTTGAAGGATCTGCCCAACGGGCATGACTCTTCGGAATGGTCGCCCGCCTATCGGCGGGAGCTGACCGACTATGCCGCCTGGTACGCCCAGAAGAGCATGGAGCTGACGGTCGCCAAGACCCGGGAGAAGTTCCGGAAGAAGGAGACCGCGCCGGTGGTCCTTCGGGAAGATCCGGGCGATCCTCCGTTCTTAACCTGCCCTCAGCGGGCGACTGCTGAGGGGAGCGCAGGTCGATGCCAGCGCAGCCCGATTCCCAGAGAGGACCGGGCCCCTCAGCATGTCCGGGGTCGGATGGGAGCCCTCAGGACGCCATTCGGGAGCAGTCCGCCGTCGGCCGCGTTCTGACCGGGGAAGGAGGAGACCTCTTCGTCGCTGCCCGCCTAAACCAGGACCAGCACAGACCGGGAGACCGCCGTCCGAGCCCCGCCCTCTCCTATCCCTCTGTCGCTGCCTGGTTGAACAGGGAGCCCGTCCCACCCGAGTCCGCCAGTCCAGCCCGCTCTTCTCCCACCTCTCTGTCGCTGCCTGGTTGAACAGGGAGCCCGCCGTGCCCGAGCCCGCCACCACAGCCCGCCCTTCTGCCACCTCTCTATCGCTGCCAGGTTGAACAGGGAACCCACCCCGCCCGAGTCCGCCACCACAGCCCGCCCCTCCCCCACCTCTCTATCGCTGCCAGGTTGAACAGGGAACCCACCCCGCCCGAGTCCGCCACCCCAGCCCGCCCCCTCCCCCACCTCTCCGTCGCCACCTGCTGAATCCGGACGTGCCACCTCCCTCTGGTGCCATCGGCCCTCTGGTGCCATCGGCCCGAAGTGGCTTTTCGGCCCTCCCGCCGGAGTTATATTCAGGTCTCATTGCCTGTATTGCCTGCCCGACCAGCGAGGATGCGATCGATGGCGCAACCCGCACCGCCCACCAGCACCGCCGAGGCCACCAGTCCCACCGCGAAGCTCGCGTTCTGGACGCTCACCTCGATGGTGGTGGGCTCGATGGTCGGCGCAGGGGTGTTCTCCCTCCCGGCGCGGTTCGCGCAGCAGACCGGGGTCGCCGGGGCACTCATCTCGTGGGCGATCGCGGGAACGGGCATGCTGATGCTGGCGTTCGTGTTCCAGCGCCTGGCCATGCGCCGCCCCGACCTCGATGCCGGGGTGTACGCGTACGCCAAAGCAGGATTCGGCGAGTACCCCGGGTTCTTCTCGGCGATCGGCTACTGGGCCAGCGCCTGCGTGGGCAATGTGACGTACTGGGTCCTCATCATGTCCACCGCGGGAGCGCTCGTCCCCGCGCTCGGCGAAGGCGACACGGTCCTGGCGATCGTGCTCTCCTCAGCGGGCCTGTGGGGGTTCTTCCTGCTGATCAAGCAGGGCGTGAAGGAGGCGGCGGCGATCAACCGGATCGTGACGGTCGCCAAGCTGATCCCGATCGGCGTGTTCGTGGTCCTGGCGCTGTTCTTCTTCGATCCGGGCGCCTTCGCGGAGAACTGGGCCGGGGCGGATTACGCGGGATCGCTGTTCTCCCAGGTGAAGGGCACGATGCTGGCGACGGTGTTCGTGTTCCTCGGCGTCGAGGGCGCGAGCGTGTACTCGAGGCACGCGCGCCGCCGCGAGGACGTGGGGCGGGCGACGATCACGGGTTTCCTGTCGGTCTTCGCGGTGTTCGCGTCGGTGACGATCGTGTCGTACGGGATCATGCCGATGGACGAGATCGCGGAGCTGCGGCAGCCGTCGATGGCCGGCGTCCTGGAGCGCGCGGTGGGCACCTGGGGCATGGTGTTCGTGTCGGTCGGCCTGGTGGTCTCGGTGCTGGGCGCGTATCTGGCGTGGACGCTGATGGCGGCGGAAGTGCTGTTCGTGGCCGCGAAGGACAAGGACATGCCCCGGTTCCTCTCCAAGGCGACGGCGGCGGACGTCCCGGTCCCCGCCCTCGCGCTGTCGACCGCGCTCTCCCAAGTGGTCCTGGTGGTCACCTACTTCTCCGAGGACGCGTTCAATTTCGCGCTGGACATGACGAGTGCGCTGACGCTGATCCCGTTCCTCCTCGCGGCGCTCTTCGCGGTGAAAGTGGCGTTCGGCTGGGACCGGGGCGCGGGGAGCCGCGGCGGCGGGGCGGAGATCGCGGTGGCGGTGCTGGCGACGGTGTACACGGCGTTCCTGCTGTTCGCGGCCGGTCCGAAGTTCGTGCTGGTGTCGTTCATCGTGTACGCGCCGGCGACGATCCTGTTCGTGATGTCCCGCCGCGAGCAGGGGCGGCGGTGGTTCAGCGCCGGGGAGTCGGTCTTGCTGGGCGTCGCGGTGCTGGCGGCGGCGCTGGGGGTGCTCGCGCTCGGGATGAACTGGATCAGCATCTGACCCGTTGGGGGACAGGGAGGAATGCGATGAGCAACGGTTACGGGGTCTATTCGGAGGTCGGCAGGCTGCGGAAGGTGCTGGTGTGCCGTCCGGGGCTGGCGCATCGGCGGTTGACGCCGACGAACGCGGAGGGGCTGCTGTTCGACGATGTGATGTGGGTGGAGAACGCGCAGCGCGACCACCTGGACTTCGTGGGCAAGATGGAGGCCAGGGGCGTCCAGGTCGTGGAGTTGCACGACCTGCTGAGTGCGACGATGGCCGATCCGGCGGCGCGTTCGTGGCTGCTCGACCGGAAGATCACGGCGAACGAGGTGGGGCTGGGGCTGATCGAGCCGACTCGGGCGTACCTGGAGTCGCTGGGTCCGGCGGAGCTCGCGGAGCACCTCATCGGCGGTCTGTCCACACTCGAGCTCCCGGACGACCTGCGGGGGCCGTACATCACGCTGGCGCGGGAGTCGACGGGGGTGCGGGAGTACCTGATGCCGCCGCTGCCGAACACCCTGTACACCAGGGACACCACCTGCTGGCTGTATGGCGGGCTGACGCTCAACCCTCTCTATTGGCCTGCGCGCCATGACGAGACGCTGCTGATGAAGGCGGTGTACACGTTCCACCCGGACTTCACGGGCTCGACCGTCTGGTGGGGCGACCCCGACCTGCCTTGGGGGCAGGCGACGTTCGAGGGCGGTGACATCATGCCGGTGGGGAACGGCGTGGTGCTCATGGGCATGTCCGAACGCACCTCCCGCCAGGCCATAACCCAGGTCGCGAAGTCGCTCTTCGAGCACGGCGCGGCGACGCGGGTCATCGTGGCGGCCATGCCGAAGCTGCGTTCGGCGATGCACCTGGACACCGTGTTCACCTTCGCGGACAGGGATGTGGTGACCCTGTACCCGAAGATCATGGACGCGGTGCACACGTTCTCCCTGTACCCCGCCGACCGCCAGCCGGGCATGGAGATCACCGACCACGGCGGCAGGGCGTTCACCGACGTGGTCGCCGAAGCGCTCGGGCTGCCGGAGCTGCGGGTCATCGAGACCGGCGGCGACGTGTACGCCTCCGAACGGCAGCAATGGGACTCGGGCAACAACGCGGTGGCGCTCGAGCCGGGCGTGGTCATGACGTACGACCGCAACACCCAGACGAACACGCTCCTGCGCAAGGCCGGCATCGAGGTGATCACCATCGTCGGCGCCGAACTCGGCCGCGGCCGGGGCGGCGGGCACTGCATGACCTGCCCGTTGGAGCGGGACGCGGTCGATTTCTGAAAATCGGGGCCCTGATATCGGCTTTCCGACAGAGGCCCGATTCGGGCCGCCCGAGGGGGCTGCCGCTGCGAGCATGAATCGTCATCGTCGTCTCACAGTGAGGTGGTCAAATGCGACGAATCCTGGCCAGTGCGGCCGCAGCCCTGGCGATCGGCGCGGTCGGGGCCGCGCCCGCGGCCGCGGACCCGATCGCCGCAGAGCCGGTGGTCCAAGCGGACAGCGAGAGCGTGTACTGCAGCGCCGCGTTCAGCGTCGACACCGTCGTGCGCGAGTACCCGAACGCGAGCGCCGGACAGATCGGCCCGAAGATCCCGGCGGGCGAGTGGGTCTCCGGGTCCTGGTGCGCGCCGTTCACCGACGGCGGCAAGCACACGACCTGCGGGTCCTGGTCGATGGTGTGGGTCGTCGTGGACTGGGCCGACACGTGGGGCTTCGCGCACGTCGGCTGCCTGCAGTCGTACCACGTCGACTGACCCGGTGAGCTCGACCGGGCCGCGGGACTCTCAGCCGCGGCCCGGTCGCCCGTTCCGCCTCGAGTCGTAGTAGACCGCCTCGCACAGGTCGTCCACGTCGTCGTCCTCGCGCCAGTCGTCGAAGTCGGCCACGAACACCATCTTCGCCTCCACCTGGCCCTTCCCCTTGAGCAGCCGCAGGACCTTCCGCCACTCAGCGAGGTTCGGGTGGTCGTAGGCCCGGCAGGCCTCGGCCGGACGCAGCAGCCGGATCGCCTGCTCCAGCACCGCCGCATGCACCGGGTACGACTTCGAACCGCCCGAGTGGCGCAGGACCGTCGCCATCACGACCGCCGGGAGCGGATGCTCCCCGACGTTCTTGACGCCGAACACCAGCTCCCCCGACACGTCGTAGATCCCCAGCCCGTACGCGGCCGGGTCCTTCCAGCCGGGGAGGTCCGCGATGAGGCGCTCGCGCGCGGCGGCGATCTTCTCGCGGGTCTCCCACCGGTCGCCGAGCTCGTCGAGCAGGGCGGTCACGGCCGATTCGGCTTTCGATGCACTCATGCCCGCAGTCTCGCACTGGCCGGGCCCGGCAGGCGAACCGACCGCGCGAAACGAGACGGGCCGCCCCGCCCCGAAGGACGGAACGGCCCGGCACGTCAGTGCGCGCTAGACGAGCTGCTTCGGCTCCGCGTAGTGGCAGGCCGCGCGGGTCTGGCCCGCGTGGTCGGAGCGGAGCAGCGGCTCCACCTCGATGCACTTGGCCTGCTCCGACTCGCCCAGCTCCTTGAACAGCGGGCAGCGGGTGCGGAAGCGGCAGCCCGACGGCGGGTTCGACGGGCTCGGCACGTCGCCCTGCAGGACGATGCGCTCGCGCGAGCGCTCCTTGCGCGGGTCCGGCAGCGGGATCGCCGACATGAGCGCCTGCGTGTACGGGTGCGCCGGACCCGCGAACAGCTGGTCCGTCGTCCCCTCCTCGACGATCTTGCCGAGGTACATCACCGCGACCTTGTCCGCGATGTGCCGCACCACCGAGAGGTCGTGCGAGACGAACAGGTACGACAGACCCAGCTCGTCCTGCAGGTCCTCCAGCAGGTTGATGACGCCCGCCTGGATCGACACGTCGAGCGCCGACACCGGCTCGTCCAGCATGAGCACGCGCGGCTGCAGGGCCAGCGCGCGGGCGATGCCGATGCGCTGGCGCTGGCCGCCCGAGAACTCGTGCGGGTAGCGGTTGCGGTGCTCCGGGTTGAGGCCGACGATCTCGATCAGGCTGTTGACCCGGTCGCGGCCGCCGTTCTTGAACAGGTTGTGCACCCGCAGCGGCTCGGCGATGATCTCGAAGACCGTCATGCGCGGGTCGAGCGACGCCATCGGGTCTTGGAACACCAGCTGCAGGTCCCGGCGGATCGGCCGCATCTGGTTGCGCGAGAGCTTCGTCAGGTCACGGCCCTCGTAGAGGATCTCGCCCGAGGTCGGCTCGATGAGGTTCATCATCAGCCGCGCGGTCGTGGACTTGCCGCAGCCGGACTCGCCGACGAGCGCCAGGGTCTCGGTCTGGCCGATCTCCAGGCTCACGCCCGAGACGGCGTGCACCGCGCCGACCTTGCGCCGGAGGATCCCCTTGGAGCGCACGGGGAACTCCTTGACCAGGTTCTTGCCCTGGATGACCGGGCTCGCCGCGGTCTGCGGCGTGTCGAGCATGGCGTTCACTTGTCCTCCTCCTGGTGGAGAGCGGCGGCCTCGGCCTCGGCGGCTTCGACCTCGGCCTCGACCGAGAGGTCGGTGGCCACGGGCGCGAAGACGTCGTCGGGGGCCTTGCCCTCGAGCTGGTCCGCGAAGTGGCAGGCCGAGACGTGCCCGGAGGGGCCGATCGGCATGAGCGCCGGCTCGACCTCCGCGCAGATGTCCTGGTGCATCGGGCAGCGGGGGCGGAACGGGCAGCCCGGCGGCAGGTTCAGCATCGACGGCGGCGTGCCGTGGACGGGCGTGAGACGGTGGCCCCGCGACTCGTCCATGCGCGGCAGCGACCCGATCAGGCCCAGCGTGTAGGGCATGCGCGGCTCGTAGAAGATCTCGTCGACCGTGCCCTGTTCGACCGGCTTGCCCGCGTACATGACGAGGACGTCGTCGGTGTGCCCGGCGATGACGCCGAGGTCGTGCGTGATGAGGATCAGCGCGGCGTTGACCTCTTCGCGGGCCTTCTCCAGGGCCTCGAGGACCTGGGCCTGGACGGTCACGTCGAGGGCCGTGGTGGGCTCGTCGGCGATGATGACGTCCGGGTTGTTCGCCATGGCGATGGCGATGACCACGCGCTGGCGCATGCCGCCGGAGAGCTCGTGCGGGTAGGCGTCGACCCGCTGCTGCGGGTTCGGGATGCCGACCGAGTCGAGCAGGTCGATGCAGCGCTTGCGGGCCTCGGCCTTGTTCACGTCCGGGTAGTGGACGCGGATGGCCTCGGCCAGCTGGAAGCCGACCGTGTAGACCGGGTTGAGGCTGGTGAGCGGGTCCTGGAAGATCATGGAGATCTTCTTGCCGCGGATGCGGGAGAGCTCGGCGTCGCCGAGGCCCAGGAGCTCTTCGCCCTCGAGCTTGGCGGAGCCGGTGATCTGGGCGGTCTTGGGCAGCAGGCCCATGATCGCCATGGAGGTCACCGATTTGCCGGAGCCGGACTCGCCGACGATGCCGAGGCTCTGGCCGCGGCGCAGCTCGTAGGAGACGCCGCGGACGGCGTGGACGAGCCCGTCGTCGGTCGGGAACGACACGTTGAGGTCGTTGACCTCGAGGACCATGTCGCCCTTGGTGCCCGCGGCGCGCGGGGCGCCGTTGGTGCTGACTGAGATGTTGGACAACGCTATCGCCTCACCATCGTCTGGCGCGGGTCCATCGCGTCGCGCAGGCCGTCACCGATGAAGTTGATGGTGAGCGCGATGAGGATGATCATGAGACCCGGGATGTAGAACAGGTACCAGTGCTCGTTGAACGCCGACGCGCCCGCGGCCTCGATGAGGAGGCCGAGCGAGGTGTCGGGGCTCTGGATGCCCAGACCGAGGAAGGACAGGGTCGTCTCCGACAGGATGGCGAACGCGATCTGCAGCGTCACCGAGACGATGATGACGCTCATCGTGTTCGGGATCAGGTGCTTCACGATGATGTGCCAGTCCGAGCCGCCCGCGGACCGCGCGGCTTCGATGAACTCCTTCTCCCTCAGGGATAGCACCTCGGCGCGCACGGCGCGGGCGATCGAGGTCCAGCCGAAGATCGCGAGGATGAAGGCCATGTGGTACCAGCGGACGCTGGAGTCGATGGCGCCGGCGATGGCACCGGTGATGACCAGGAACGGGATCACGAACATGATGTCGAGGAAGCGCATCATGAGCGAGTCGACCCAGCCGCGGTAGAAGCCCGCGACGGCGCCGTAGAGCGCGCCGATGACCGTGGAGCCGATGGCCACGACGAGCGAGACGTTCAGCGACTGCTTGGTCGCCTGCATCATCGCGCCGAGCATGTCGCGCCCGGCCTTGTCGGTGCCGAACGGGTGGTCCAGGCTCGGGGCGGCCCACGAGGGGATCTCCGAGTGGATCTTGTAGTCCCATTTCCACATGAACGGACCGAGGTAGGCGAACAGCACGATGAGCACGAAGACCACGAGGCTGATCACGGCGGCGCGGTGGCGGAAGAAGCGGCGTGCCACCATCTCCCACTGCCCGCGCTCCTTGGTGGTGATGGCCTCGGCGTCGAGGCGGGGCGAAGCGGTGTTACTCATAGCGGATCCTCGGGTCGAGCACGCCGTACAGGATGTCGGAGATCAGGACGCCGATGAGGACGACGAGACCTGAGATGAGCACGTAGGCCATGACGACGAACGTGTCGCCGGCGCGGATCGCGTCCAGGGAGTAGACGCCCAGGCCGCGCCAGCCGAAGATGCTCTCGGTGACCATCGCGCCGCCCATGGCCCCGGAGAGGGCGAGGGGCGCGAAGGTCGCGACCGGGATGAGCGCGGTGCGCAGGGCGTGGCGGCGCATGACGGTGCGGTTGCGCACGCCCTTCGCGCGGGCCAGGCGCACGTAGTCGGAGTTCATGACCTCGAGCATGGAGGCGCGCTGGTACCGCGAGATCGCGGCGTAGCCGCCGAGCATGAGCACCAGGGTCGGCACGATCAAGTAGGGCAGGGAGTCGACGAAGACCTCCCAGCCGTTCCCCTGGAAGCCGGTCGAGCCCGAGCCGTACGTCTGGAAGACGGTGGAGCCGAGGATCTTGTTGAGCTGCACCGCGCCTTCCTTGAACAGCGAGCCGAGCCAGAACACGGGCATGGCCAGGAACAGGAAGCCCAGGAAGGTCAGCGTGTAGTCGGTGCGCGAATACTGCTTGACCGCGCTGACGACACCGGCGAGAATGGCGATGCCGATGGAGGCGAGCGTCGCGAACAGCACCAGCCGGAGCGTGATCCAGAAGCGGGTGGAGATCTCGTAGCCGATGTCCATGGCCGAGCCCTCGATGGAGGGACCCCACTGGCCTTTGAGGAGGCCGATGTCGCCGTTGGTGTCGCCCATACCGGTGAGCCAGATCCAGTAGCGCTCGGGGATGGACCGGTCGTAGTAGAGCGACTCCTCGAGCGCGTCGACGGTCGACTGCGGCACGGGCTCGCCGGTGGACTGCTGGATCTCGAAGACCATGTCCTGGACGGGGTCGTTCACGACGTCGACCAGCACAAAGCACAAGATAGTGGCTCCCAGCAGCACCGGGATCATCAGCAGGGTGCGCCGGATTATGAATACAACCATAATGCCTCGTTAACGGTTTCTCTGGTGTGGACCGGTGCGCCTGCCGACCGGTCCGGCCGCGTCGCGACGCGGCTTCTCCTACGGCTCACTGACTCCCCATTCTGCGGCCGGGTCCGTGAGCCCCTGGCACTTCGACTTCCAAGGGCACTGTCAAAAGCACTGCCAAAATCATCGCCTCGTTCCGGATCACTCAGCCGCGACCCCCCATTCGGCGATGTTGTAGGCGGATCGCTGCTGCGACGCCCAATTGTCCCGGACGTTCACCAACCTATCGGAGACCATCACCGCGACCGGTGTGTCCACGATAGGCAGGGAATAGGCGTCCTGGACGACCTGCTGGACCGCGGCGTTGGCGCGGACGGCCGCCTCGTCGAGGTCGAGGGTGCCGTTGACCTCGGCGATGAGCGCGTCGAGCTCGGGGTCGGAGAGGCTGCCGAAGTTCGAGCCCGAGCCGGTCTCCCAGTACTGGGACGCGGCGGCGACGAACACCGGGTCGGAGCTCCAGCCGAAGTCGATCATGTCGAACTCGCCCTCGCCGAGGACGCTGCCGAGGTCGGCGTCGGGGATGGACCGCAGCTCGACCTCGATGCCGAGGTCGGCGAGGTTCGCCTGGACGAGCTCGCCGGTGATGCGGCGGTTCTCCTTGGACTCGGAGTAGCGGAAGTCGAGTTCGACCGCCTCGCCGTCGGGGTCGCGCAGGACGCCGTCCTTGAGCTCGTACCCCGCCTCTTGGAGCATGGAGAGGGCGAGCTCGACGTCGCCGGTGCCCTGGCCGGTCGCCGAGAGGTGGTCCCGGTAGTACTCCGAGCCGTTGCGGAAGAGGTGGTTGCCCTTGCGCTCGATGTCGGACTGCACGTACGCGTAGGTGCGCGCGATGACGTTCTCGATGTCGATCGCGGTGAACACGGCCTGGCGCAGCACCGGGTCGGAGAGGAACTCGTTCTTCGTGTTCAGGTCGATGTGCTCCCACGACGGCCCGCCCGCGACGGCGTACTCGAGGCCTTCGGCGCCCTGGAGCTGCGTGATCGTCTCGGCGGTGACGGAGAACGGGGAGGCTCCGTCGATCTCGCCGTTGCGCAGGGCGGTGACGATGTTCTCGAGGCCGTCGATGACGCGGAAGGTGACCTTGTCGAGGGTCACCTCGGTGTCGCCGGCCCAGTCCTCGTTGGGCACATAGATGACGTGCTCGCCGACCTTCGCGTCCTGGATCTTGAACGGCCCGGTCGACCAGGTGGGCACGGTCTCCGCGAAGTACTGCTCGGCGGCGGCCATGTCCTTCGGGTCGTTCTGCCAGTCGAAGCCCTGCGCCTCGGCCACGTGGGCGGGCTCGGAGAGCACTTCCTCGTAGGCCCATTCCGCGGAGTGGTAGCTGTCCTTGTAGGTCACCGTGATCGCCGCGCCGTCGCCGGTGATGGACTCGACCTGGGAGCCGCGGGTGATGTTCGCGGCGTCGCAGCCGTCGCAGAGCGAGGAGTCGCCGGAGGTCGCGTACCAGTGGTAGATGAAGTCGTCGACGGTGATGTCGGTGCCGTCGCCCCAGTTCGCGCCGTTCTTGAGCGTGTACTCGACGGTCACCGGGTCCTCTTTGACGAGTTCCGGGGCGGCGGCGAAGACGCCCTCGTTGACGATGAACTCGCCCTCGGGGTCGAACTGGCCCGTGTAGGGCCACAGGCCCACGAGCGCCATGGACACGTACGCGTTGTTGCCTTCGGAGGTGTTCTGGTTCCAGGTGCCCCACGAGCCGTCGAGGGCCCAGGTGATCTCGCCGCCGTCGGCCCGCGCGCCGGAGTTGCAGCCGGCCGGGTCGGTCAGGCACGCCTCGAGGCCGGACGAGCCGGTGTCGTCGCCCTGCCCGCAGCCCGTCAGCACCAGGGCGGTGCAGGCGAGGGCGGCGACGGCCGCCGTGTGGTGTCGCTTCATGGTTCCTCTCGAAGGTTTGCGCCGCCGACCATGGCGGGAGGCGTCGAGGTGGGGTCGACGCTCCGGCCCGTGCCGCCGGGCGGGCGCTCGAGAGCGCGGGAACGGCGGCGGGTCAGGTGACGCGAGGTACAGCCTTCCACGGGAATCCCGGGTTTCGGACAACCGAACACGAGATGAGTTTCGTTCGTTATGCTCCCGTGATGTTCATTCCCTGAATGGCGGCGATAAACGGAAAATTCACCGTCTGCCAGCGAGAACTCTCGTTCCGCGGGCATCGCCGCCGCAGGGCGTCCGCCCTCGCCGGTCCGGTCGCGGGATGGGGCCGCGGGCCGGTCCGGTCGGCCGCGACGATGCGGCCGGAGGCGGAGAGGGGTAGGGCGAGGGGGTGGCCGGCGGGCGTTCACATCCCTGCGACGCCCCCGAAACCTCGGCTCATGAAGCACCGAAGCGGCGGGGCCAAGGGAGGCCCCGCCGCTCAGCTCACTGAGCTCTTAGACGGTCTTCCACTCCGCGCAGTTGAAGATCGGGCCGCCCTGGCTGTTGCCGTTGCCGACGACGCCCTCGATCAGGTTCTTGTTCCACAGGATGCCCTGCGGCTCGTCGAACAGCGGGAGGGTCAGGGCGAGCGGCACGGCGATCGCCTCGACCTCGTTGGCGAAGGCCGCGGCCTCGGCCTGGTCCGCCGTGGTCTTGAGCTTGTCGATGGCCGCGTCGAGCTCGGGGAAGGAGTAGTTCCCGTAGTTGACGCCGGTCTTGAAGTACTGGTTGGGGGCCGCCACGAAGGTGGGGCTGCCGGACCAGCCGAAGATGACCAGGTCGAAGTCGCTCTCGGTGAGCACGGTGCCGAGCTGGCCGTCCGGGATCGCCTTGAGGTCGACGGTGATGCCGATGAGCGCCAGCTGGGCCTGGGCGAGCTCGGCGATCGTGGTGCGGGTGGCGTCGCCCTCGCCGAAGCGGAAGACGAGGTTCGGGACCTCGGCGCCGTCCTTGGCGAGCTTCTGGCCCTCGGCCGCGCCGGTGTAGCCGGCCTCGGTGAGGATCTGGGCGGCCTTGGCGGTGTCGCCCGAGCCCTGGCCGGTCGGGGTGAGGAGGTCCTGGAAGAACTCGCTCTTCTGCCCGAAGAAGTGGTTGAGGCGCTGCGAGACCTCGGTCGAGGGGAAGACGCGGCCGATGGCGTCCGCGACGTTGATCGCGGTGAAGATCGCCTGGCGCAGGGCCACGTCCTTGAGCGGCTCGGAGTTCAGGTTGGTGTCGATGTGGAGCCAGACGCCGCCCTCGTAGATCTCCTGGGCGAGGGCCTGGTCCTCAGCGGCCTTGTCGAACTCCTCCTGGGAGAACTCGCTCGGCCACGCGCCGGCGATGGTCTGCTGGCGCAGCTCGGTGACGACCGCCTCGGTGCCCTCGACGACCTTCATGGTGAGCTTCTTGACGGTGGGCTTGACCGAGCCGTTCCACTTGTCGTTGAGCTCGTAGGTGATGTACTCGCCCATCTTGAAGTCGACGGGCTTGTAGGGGCCGGTCACGACGTCGGAGAGGTTCTTCTCGAACCACTCGATGGCCTGGCCCATGACGGCCGGGTCGGTCTGCCAGGTGGCGAAGCCCTCGGCCTCGGCGACGTGCGAGGGCAGGTAGATGGTGGGGCTGAACTGCCACTCGGGGTCGAGGTAGCCGTCGATGAAGGTCACCACGATCTTGCCCTCTTCAGGGGACTCGATGGAGGCGACGTTGGGGCCGTAGCTGGTCGAGGCCGGGAGCGCCTTGGTCTGGTCGGCGTGCTCCGGGAGGCCCGAGATGCTGTACCACTGGAAGATGAAGTCCTCGACGCGGACGGGCTGGCCGTCCGACCACTGCGCGTTCTCCTGCAGGGTGTACTGGACCTGGAGCGGGGCCTCGGAGATGATCTCCGAGGACGCGAAGACGGCGTCGTTGAGGTGGAACTCGCCGTTCTCGTCCCAGTCGCCGGTGGTGTTGCCGTCGAGGCCGTAGCGCATGGGGTACATGGCCTGGTGACCGTACGAGTTGTTGCCGGCCTGGGTGTTCTCGTTCCAGGACTCCCACGCCGAGGGGATCGCCCAGGTGAGCTCGGTGGCGCCGGAGCCGCCGTTGCCTTCGTTGCCGCCGCACGCGGCGAGGGTGAAGGCGGCCGTACCGCCGATGGTCAGGCCGCCGAGAGCTCTACGGGTCAGAGCCATGAGTGTTCTCCTCCAGGTGTCGATGCCGAGGGGCCTTCGCGAAGGCGCCGATGCCTCGCGCCCGCATCGCGGGTGGGGGAAGGCGTCAGGTGCCCTCGGCGGTGTTGTGACAAACACTTGCACAGACGTGAGGGGATTGACATGGCCGAGTCCTCAACTGGAGTTTATTCGTGATGTATTCGTGACTTTGCGCCGTGAAGCCGGTGCGGGACATGGACCGTGGGGCCGATGCGGCATCGGCCCCACGGGGGAATTCACTGAATTATCAGGACGGATGGTGTCGAATCCGATACGGCTTCGAGCGGCCGTCCATACCGGATCCCGGTGTTACGGGCGCTTCCACTCGCGGACGTTCCACAGTGCCGAGGCCTGGCTGTTCCCGTTCACCTCGACGCCTTCGACCATCGCGCTGTTCCAGAAGATCGCCATCGGGCTGTTGTAGAGCGGCAGGGTGTACGCCTGCGCGACGGCCTGGGCGCTGATCTGGTTCGCGATGTCGGCCGCCTCGTCGAGGTCGAGGGTGGCGCGGACCTGCGGCAGCAGCTCGTTGATGACCGGGTCGTCGTAGTTGCCGTGGTTGGAGTCCGAGTCCGGCGAGAAGTACTGGTCGGGCGAGGTGGAGAACGACGGGTTCGCGACCCACGAGTAGACGACCAGGTCGAAGTCGCCCTCGGAGAGGGTCGTGGAGAGCTCGTCGTCGCCGAAGCCCTTGAGCTCCAGGTCGATGCCCAACTCGACGAGCTGGGCCTGGATGATCTCGCCGGTGAGCTTGCGGATCTCGTTGGAGGAGGCGAAGCGGAAGTTGAACAGCACCTGCTCGCCCTCGGCGTTCAGGAGCTTGCCGTCGCCGTTGGTGGTGTAGCCGGCGCCGGTGAGGATGGTCTTGGCCGCCTCCAGGTCGCCCTTGCCGTAGTTCGCCGGGCCCGTGTAGTCGACGTAGTACGGGCTCGCCTCGGTGAAGAAGTGGTTGCCGAGCCACGGGGCCTCGGTCCCGGGGAAGGCGCGGGCCTTGATCTCCTCGATGTCGATGGCGGTGAAGACCGCCTGGCGCAGCGCGACGTCCTTGAGGAACGCGTTGTTGACGTTCATGTCGAAGTGCGACCAGGTCGCGCCCGCGTACGTCTCGTACTTGAAGTCGGGCCCGTCGTCGAGCTTCTGCAGCTCCTCGAGGCTGAAGTCGTTCGGCCAGCAGCCCGCGATGGTCTGCTGGCGGAGCTCGGTGACCTGGGCCTCGATGCCTTCGATGGCCTTCATCGTGAGCTTGTCGTAGGCGGCCTTGTTCTTGCCCTGGTACTTGTCGTTGGGCTCGTAGATGACGTACTCGCCGACCTTCCACTCGGTCGGCTTGTACGGGCCGATCACGACGGTCCACAGGTCGTCGTTGAAGAAGTTGATGGCGTCGCCCATGATCTCCGGGTCGGTCGCCCAGGTCGCGAAGCCGTTCTCCTCGGCCACGTGGCTCGGCAGGTAGACGCCGCCGGTGAAGATCCACTCGGGGTCGGTGGTGCCTTCCTTGAACGTGAAGACGATCTTGCCCGGCTCGGGCTCCTCGATGCTGGCGATGTTCGCGCCGGCGGTGCCCGCGGGCAGGGCCTTCTCCTGGTTGGCGTGGGCCGGGTCGCCGGAGGTGGAGTACCACTGGAAGATGAAGTCCTCCAGGCGGACGGGCTTGCCGTCCGACCACTGGGCGCCCTCTTTCAGGGTGACCTGGACCTGCATCGGCGCTTCGCTGAGGAGCTCCGGCACGCCCTCGAAGATGGCCTCGTCGTAGAAGACGTTGCTCTCGGGGTCCCAGTCGAAGCCGACCTGGCCGACCGGGTTCATCGGGGTGGTGGCGATGTTGGTGGCGGAGGCGTTGCCGGTGCCGGTGTTCTGGTTCCAGGCCGACCAGCCCGACGAGACCGCCCAGACGAGCTCGCCGCCGGTCTCGCTGCCGCCGTCTTCGTTGCCGCCGCAGGCCGCCAGCATGAGGGCGGAGGAACCGCCGATGGTCATGCCGCCGAATGCTCTACGTGTCAAAGCCATGTGCTTTGTCTCCTCCATAGGGTGTTCCGGCCGAGGGGGTTCGCCCGATGCGCCGCTGGGGCTTCGTCGCCGTCGCGGGGGTCGCGGAGGGGCCAGGCGGCCGCTCGGCAAGTGCTGTGTCACACAGTGCCACGTCACAGGAGTTAAGGGAACGGATCGGTACGAAGTTGGCGGATCATTGTTACCCGACCGATACGCAAGAGGGGGCGGCCCGAACCGGGCCGCCCCCTGCCGTGCTCGCATGCCCTACGCGGGCTTCCATTCCTGGATGTTCCACATCGGTCCGGCCTGGCTGTTGCCGTTCGGGACGATCCCGTCGAGGCTGCCGTTGAGGTACACCACCGACTGCGGCTCGTCGAAGATCGGCAGCGTGAACGCGGCCGGGACGACCATGTCCTCCACCGCGTTCGCGAACTGCGCGGACTCGGCGATGTCCGTGGTCGAGCGGACCTTGGCGATCGCCTCGTCCAGGCCGTCGAGCGTGAAGCCGCCGAAGTTCGAGGACGATTCGGAGCCGAAGTACTGCTGCGGCGCGGTCGTGAACGCGGGCGTGCCCGACCAGCCGAAGATGACCAGGTCGAACTCGCCTTCGGAGAGGACCGCGCCGAGCTGGCCGTCCGGGATGGCCTCGAGCGTCACGTCGATGCCGATCTCGCCCAGATAGGACTGCACGAGTTCACCGGCGAGCGTGCGGGTCGCGTCGCCCTCGCCGTAGCGGAACTGCAGCGTCACGGGCTTGCCGTCGGGCGTCATGAGCGTGTCGCCGGTGGTGTAGCCGGCGCCCTCGAGCAGCGCGTTCGCCGCTTCGGCGTCGCCCGAGCCCTGCACCGGGTCCGAGGCGCCGAGCGCGTCCTCGAAGAAGTCCGACTGCTCGTTGAAGAAGTGGTTCTTGCGGGCCGTGACCTCGGTGTCCGGGTAGGCCTTGGCGATGATGTCCGCGTTGTCGATCGCGGTGAACACCGCCCGGCGCAGCACCTCGTCGCCCAGGAACTCGTTGCGCGTGTTCGTGTCGATGTGCAGCCAGATCGAGCCCTCGTAGACCTCGGTGGTGACCGCGTCGTCGTCGGCGACCTTGTCCAGCTCCTCCTGGCTGAACTCGGAGGGCCAGGAGCCGTCGATCGAGCCCTGCCGCAGCTCGGTGATGATCGACTCGGTGCCCTCGACGACCTTCATCGTCAGCTTCTCGAGGGCCGGCTCCACCGAGCCCTGGTAGTTCTCGTTGGGCTCGAACGTGACGTAGTCGCCCGCGGCCGCGTCGACCGGCTTGTACGGCCCGGTGCCCCAGGTGGGCGGGTTCTGGGTGAACCAGGTGGCGCTGCCGCCCATCTGCGCGGGGTCGGTGGCCCAGTCGGGGAAGCCGTTGGCCGCGGCGATGTGGGCCGGGTACATCGGCGTCTGGAAGTACTGCCACTCCGGGTCGAGGTAGCCGTCCACATAGGTCATGGTGACGACGTCGCCCTCCTGCGTGATCGAGGCGACGTTCGCGCCCCAGTCGGTGGAGGCGGGCACGCACTGGGTCTGGTCGCAGTGCTCGGCCTTGCCCGACATCTGGTGCCAGATGTAGGTGAAGTCGTCGACGTCGAACGGCTCCCCGTCCGACCACTGGGCGTCCGGGTTGAGCGTGTAGTTCACCGTCAGCGGCGACTCGGCGGCGAGCTCGGGGGCGCTGGCGAGGAGCGCGTCGTTGAAGACCCAGTCCCCGTCCTGGTTGAAGTCGCCGAGGGCGGTCGCACTCGGGGACAGGGCCTGGTGGATGTACGAGTTGTTGCCGTCGGCGGTGTTCTCGTTCCACGACTCCCAGCCCGAGCTCACGCCCCACGTGACGTCGGTGTCGCCGCTGCCCGAATCGCTCCCGCCGCCGCACGCGCCGAGCGCCGCGGCGGCCAGCGCCGCCGTCCCGGCGAGGGCGAAGGCCCTCGCTTGTGCAGGTCGCATATGACCACTCCCCCGTGTGTGAATCCACTGTGGGCCGCTGCAGCCCGCAATTGGATCATCGTTACACCTGGAAGGGCTGGTTTCGGGAAGTTTCGGGCAAACGGCCGCGCGTTCGGGGTGTCAGGCCTCCATCTCGCGGGGCAGCGGTCGCGAGTGGACGACGGTGAGGCGCGAGACCGCGCGGGTCAGGGCGACATAGAGGTGGCGGAGGCCGACCCCTTCGATGGTCGCGCCTCCGGTGGCCGGGGCGGTGACGATCTCGGCGGGTTCGACGACCACGACGTGGTCGTATTCGAGGCCTTTGGCGAGGCTCGCGGCCACGACCTCCACTCGTTCGGTGCCTGCGAGGAGGGTCGCGAGTCCCGCAGCGCGGTCGTCGGCGGCGATGACGCCGACGAGGCCCTCTTCGGCGAGGGCCTTCGCGACCGCGTCCTGGACGCCCGCGTCGAGGTCGGGGGCGTCGATCAGGTCGTAGGAGCCGTCGGAGCGGATGGAGCGGGCGGGGGCGACGTCGACGTTGAGGTGCGGCAGGACCCGGTTGGCGAGGGCGATGATGACGGCGGGCACGCGGAAGCCGGTGGTGAGCTCGGTGTGCTCGACAATGCTCTTGTCGACGGCGCTGTCCTTGCCGAGGTGGCGCATCTGGTCGGTCCAGGAGGCGGCGGCCCAGGGCGTGGTGCCCTGGGCGAGGTCGCCGAGGACGGTGACGGAGCCTTTGCCGGAGCGGCGGGCGATGACGCGGCACTGCATCGGGGAGAGGTCTTGGGCTTCGTCGATCACGATGTGGCCGAAGGACTCCGATGGTTCGCGCAGCTTCATGTGGGACTCGATCTCGTCGGCGATGAGCAGGTCGCCGGGGGTGGGCTTGGCGGGTTTCCCGGCGAGGAGGGCGGCCTCGTCGTCGGTGAGGATGCCGCGGGTGGCGTCGGCGCGGAAGGCGGCGTCGGTGAGGAGCTTTTTCAGGACGGTCTTGGTGTTGAGCTTGGGCCAGACCGCTTCCATGAAGTCGCGTACGGATTCGGTGCGCTTGAGCTTGGTGGCCCATTTGCCGTCCGGGGAGTGGCCGGAGCGGATCTCGGCCTGGCGGCGGGCGCCTTGCACGATCGCGTCCTCGACGGCTTTGCGGCCCGCGGTGTAGGTGCGGGTGTGCTTGCGGGCGTTGCGGATCGCTTCGTCGAGGTAGGCCTGGCCCAGGCGCCAGCGCCAGCCGCCGTCGGCGATGAGGAGGCCCTCGTCGGCGGTGACGCCGCCGTCCGCGGCGGTGCCGACGTGGCCCCAGACGGCGCGTTCGCAGACGAGGGCCATGCGGGCGTCGTGCTTGACGAGGGCGGCTTCGTGGGTGTCGGCGGCGGTGGCGGTGTGGGCGCCGGTGAGCTGGTGGACGGTGACCTGCCAGACGGAGGATTCGCCGAGGGTGGGGAGGACGCCGGAGATGTAGGAGAGGAAGCCTTCGTTGGGGCCGACGACGAGGACGCCGGCCTTGTCGAGCTTCTCGGTGTAGTTGTAGAGGAGCCAGGCGGCGCGGTGGAGGCCGACGGCGGTCTTGCCGGTGCCGGGGGCGCCTTGGACGCAGAGGTTGACGGCGGCGTCGCGGCGGATGAGCTCGTCCTGCTCGGGCTGGATGGTGGCGACGATGTCGCGCATCGGGCCGGTGCGGGGGCGTTCGATCTCCTCGGTGAGGATGTCGGAGGCGACCTCTTCGCCGAGGAGGAGGTTCTCGTCCTCGAAGCCGGTGATGCGGGCGCCCTGGAAGCCGAAGCGGCGGCGGCGGGCGACGTCGCGGCGGTCGTGGGCGGAGGCGCGGTAGTACTGCTCGGCGAGGGGGGCGCGCCAGTCGAGGACGAGGGGGTCGCCGGCTTCGTCGCGGATGTGGCGGCGGCCGATGTGGAAGTCCTCGCCGTCGTCCATCCAGATGCGGCCGAAGAAGATGGCGATGTCGCGGTCGGCGAGGTCGGCGAGGCGCGGGACGGTGTAGTTGGCCATGGCCCAGCCGAAGAGGTGGTCTGATCGGACGTCGCCGAGGCCGAGGTTGCGGGTGGACTCGTCGAAGTCGCCGGCGTAGAGCTTGTGGATGCCTTCGGTGAGGTCCCGCATGACGGCCATCTGGGCGCGGGCGTGCTCGTGGTGGTCGAGTTCGGCTTGGAGTTCGTTCTCAGCTGCGTTGGCCACAGGCATAGCTTGTCTCCCGGTGGATTCGGACAGGATTGAAGCAGACGAACCGTCGAGCTTACTGGTGCCTGACCTGCGGGAGCAATCGATTTACCGGGCGGCGAGGGGTTTGACGTCCACGAGCCGCCCGTCGTCTTTGTGCAGGACCCAGCCGGCGCCGGGCGGGGCGGTGTCGGGGCCGTCGAGGGGGAGGGTGAGGTCGTGGCCGGCGAGGTCGTGGCCGTCGCGGGCGGCGACGGCGACGAGGAGCGCGGCGAGGACGATGCCCTCGGCGCAGACGACGGTGGTGCGGCGGGGGTCGGGGAGGGCGCGGATCGCCTTGGCGGCCAGCCAGACCGCGGTGTGGGCGGCGGCGGGGAGCCGGGGGGCGGCGGCGCTCAGGTCCTCGGCGACGGTGACGCGCAGGTCGAGCCGGGAGGCGAGGGGCGCAAGGGTGTCGGCGCAGGCGCGGCCGGGGCCGCTGAGCAGCGTCGTGGGGTTGTAGAGCTGGAGGAAGTCGGCGAGCGCCCAGGCGCGCCGGGACTGCTCGTCGGTGAGCGGCGCGGGTTCGGTTGCGGGGAGGGCCACGTGGCGCAGGAGGATGAGCGCGGAAAGCATCAGCGGCCCCCGTTCGCGCGGAGGCGGGACGAGGGCCGGGGCTCGGCAACCGGGAGACGCATATTGAAGATGCTTCATCCCTAAGTGAACTGCGGATGAACCCGAAGTTGAAGCGGAGGTGAACAGTCCGCGGCGGTGCCGTCTACATCGGGCTTCAGACCTGGTAGCGCAGGTCCTCGTACTCCTCGTGGCGCTGCATCCAGCGGTCCACGAACGGGCAGGTCGGGTAGGCCTTGGCGCCTTTGACCCGCAGGTCGTCGAGGACGTGCCGGACGAGCCGGTCGCCCCAGCCCTGGCCGCGCAGCGACCGGTCGACCTCGGTGTGGGGCAGCACGACGAAGTCCTCGCGAGTGAGGTACTCCAGGTAGCCGAGCACGCCCCCGTTGTCGTCCCGCAGCTCGTACCGGTGCTCGTCGACATTCTCGACCACAGAAAGATCCGCCATGCGCCCAACCTTATCCAGGCGGGGCGGCGGTCAGCGAGGATGTGCGGGCTCGCACACGTCCGGGAATGGCGAGGGCGACGAGGGCGGCGGCGGCGCAGATGGCGGCGGCCGCGGTGAAGACTTCGGCGTACTGGGTGGCGAGGGCCGCGTCCAGGGCCTTGAGGTAGTCGGCTTGGAGGGCAAGGTATTCGGCTTCGGGGATGCCGAACGGGAGGGGCGTGTCGAGGTCGGCGGTGGCCTCCTGGAAGCGGTGGAGGCTCCAGGAGGTGAGGGCGGCGACGCCGACGAGCATGCCCATCATGCGGGCGACGACGACCGCGGCGGAGGCGGTGCCGTGGCTGTCTTCGGGGGTGGAGCGCAGGGCGGCGGAGGAGAGGGGGGCGATGGTGACCCCGAGGGCGGCGCCGGCGAGGGCGAGGGCGGGTTCGAGGCCCGCGGCGTCGCGGGCGATGAGGTCGGCGAGCCACCAGTAGGCGGCCGCGGCGGCGGCGAAGCCGATCGAGGTGGGGAGGCGTTCGCCGAGGCGGGAGGCGGTGAAGCCGCCGAGGAGGGCGCCGACCGGCAGGCCGATGAGGAACCAGAGCAGGAGGAGCGCGCCGCCGGTCGAGTCGAGGCCGCGGAGGGTCTGGGCGTAGAGCTGGACGTCGACGAGGGTGACCATGAGGACGGCCCCGGCGGCGAGGCTCGCGGCGAGCCCGGCCGCGAACGGCCGCCAGGCGACGCCCGCGGGGTCGAGGAGCCGGGTGGGGGAACGCCACTGGTGGAGGCCGAAGGCGGCCAGGACGGCGGCGCCGGCGATCACGGTGGGCGGGCCCCAGGACGGGAGGACGCCGGCGGCCGGGTCGGGGTTGTAGAGACCGACGGTGAAGAGCCCCAATGCGATCGCGAGGAGCAGGCCGCCGACGAAGTCGACCCGTGCGGCGTCGCGCCTCGTCTCGGACTTCGGCAGGGCGTACTGGATCGCGAGCGCGGCGAGCAGGGCGAGCGGCAGGTTGATCCAGAAGATGCCGCGCCAGCCGACGAGGGCGGCGACGCCCGCGCCGAAGAGCGGGCCGAGGACGGCGCCGAGTTCCTGCGCGGCGCCGACCCAGCCGAGGACGGCCGGGCGGCGGCGGGGCGGGAAGAGGTCGGCGGCGAGGGCCATCGTGACCGGCAGGAGGGCGCCGCCCGCGAGGCCTTGGAGGGCGCGGCCGGCGACGAGCGGGACGAGTTCGGTGGCGGTGGCGCTGACGACCGAGCCGACCGCGAACGCGGCCAGACAGGCGTGGATGACGATCTTGCGGCCGAAGCGGTCCGAGAGCCGCCCGAGCAGCGGCATCCCGGCGGTGTAGCCGAGGAGGTAGCCGGTCACGAGCGGCGTGGCCCGCTCAAGGTGGTTCACGGGGATGTCGAACTCGCCGATCATGTGGACGAGCACGGAGACGAGCACGTACGCGTCGATCGAGCCGAGCAGGACGGCGGTGCCGGCCGCGCCGACGGCGAGCCGGCGCCGGCCTTTAGGGGATCGCTTAAGGCTCAGCAATCGTCACCGCTTCGTCGTAGTCCGAGAGGAGCAGGGTCACGGTCGCGTCGCCTTGGGCGAACTCGGCTTTGACGATGCGGGAGGTCTCCTGGTCGAACCAGACGGTGGCGGCGTTCCAGTCGCCGTCGGCGGGGATGAGCGTGGCGAACGCGGCGGGGTCGAACTCGACCGAGTAGCGGTAGGTCTCGGTGCCGTCGACCTTCTCGGTGTCCTCGGGTTCGGCCTTGTCGACCGCTTCGAGGAGGGCGGCGACGCCGGAGTCGGGGTCGAGGAGGAGGGTCGGGTCGTAGGGCAGCATGTCGTCGCCGACGGGGATCTGCTGGAACCCGCCGGTGGGGCCCTTGACCCAGGCGTCCTCGCCGATGATGACGTACTCGGCTTCGATGTCCATGCCGAACGCGGTCAGGGTGCCGGTGCCCTGCGCGGAGCCGTCGGCGGTGACGACGCCGTCCGCGGCCTTGACGTCGAGGCCGGGGACGTCGCCTTCGACGGCGAGGTCGAAGCGGACGCTCTCGACCTCGCGCATGGCGGCCGCGGCGTCGGGGACCATCTCGTCCGCGGCGGGCAGGTCGCCGCCGCCGGAGCAGGCGGCGGCCGCGAACACGGCGAGGGCGGCGGTGACCGCGAGGGGAATCGATCGCATGGCCCGATCCTATGCCGTCGCGAACACCGGGAGGAGACCTCGAGGTGAAACCCGGGCCGGTCAAGATCACAGCGGGCGTTCAGGTCTCACACGCGGCGCGCATCGACGATCGCCGAGCGGCACCGGCAGCGCGCATTGACGACTCGCGAGCTTCGTCGGCAGCGCGCATTGACGACTCGCGAGCTTCGTCGGCAGCGCGCATTGACGACTCGCGAGCTTCGTCGTTAAGGTCGGCCGCAGGAAACCCCGTCTGACACCCCGCGGAAGCCTTCGAAAGGACCCTGCCGTGCTCGCGAACCCCGTGTTCCGCTACCGGATGCTGACCCTCGCCGAGGGGTGGTCGTTCGTGCTGCTCCTCGTCTTCGGCTCGCTCCTGAGCCGCATCTCGGACATCGATCTGGTCATGCCCCTCGGGGCGCTGCACGGCGCGCTGTTCGTGCTCCTGGTCCTCGCGACCCTCCTGATCCGCCGCCGCCTCGGCTGGGGCCTCGGCACCACGCTCGTCGCGCTCGTCTGCTCCGTGGTCCCGTTGGCGCCGTTCTTCTTCCACCACGTGAAGAAGGACGAGTTCCTGGAGGCCGAGCGCACCGCCCAGCCGGCGTGAGCGAAGCGGCGCGGCGGCCCGAGGCCGCCGCGCCGTTCCCCGGGGTGTTCGGCTCTAGCCGCAGGAGACCGTGGGCCAGTTCCAGTTGCCGTTGGCCTGGATCGTGAGCCCGAAGTTGTTGCCGCTGCCGTTCGGCGTGGCGACGAGCTGCTGCGCGGTCGGGTACGAGGCGTTGCAGTTCCAGGTGGCGATGACCTTGGCGGGCGAGGGGATGTTCAGCACCGTCCGCCAGTCGCTCTTGCCCGAGACCGAGACGTTCAGGTTGTACCGGTCGCTCCAGCGCTGCCCGGCCGAGAGCGTCGCGGTGCAGGCGCCCGTGCCGGGGGTGCCGCCGCCGGTGGAGCCGACGGTGATGTTGGAGCTGCCGGTGGACTGGTAGCCCTCGGTCGCCATGATCATGTAGTAGCTGAAGGCGCCCAGGTTCATCCCGGCGCGGGCCCACGCGTCGAAGTGGGCGCCGGTGTCGATGGTGCCGGAGGTGCGGGCGCCCTGGCGGACGCTCCAGTACTGCTGGAAGGTCTTGTTGCCCTCGACCGAAGGCGCGTTGTAGCGCGTGGACTGGCCGAGCCAGTACGTGCCGCCGTTGATGTTGGCGGTGCCGCGGCCCGTGGCGCCGCTGCTGGGGTTGTACGGGCCGTGCGACTCGACGATGTAGTACTCCACCAGCGGGTTCGACGTCCACCCGTACAGGGCCAGGTAGCCGTTGCTGCCGTGGTTGACCCAGCCGCTGTAGTCCACGACGCGGCGGCCGCCGTTCGCCCAGCCCTTGCCGCCGACCCAGTTGTTGGCGCCGTTCCACTGGGAGCTGTAGTTCCCGCCCGCACCGAGGGTCATCGAGGCCCGGCCCTGCGTGTCCGTCCAGAACGAGTAGTAGTACCCGTCGTGCGTGCCGGTCGCGTTCTGCGTCAGTGTCTGCGCGTTCGCCGCCCCGGGCAGGGCGAGCGCCGAAGCCGTGCCGAGCGCGAGCGCGCCCGCGCCGCCGAGCAGCAGACTGCGGCGGCTGAAGATGCTGGGGGGAGGGTTGAATTCCATCCTTGACTCCTCGGAAGGGTGCCGAACGGCCCGCGGAGCACACGGGCCGCATCGAGAGACATCTATCTCTCAGTAGAGACCATCGTGGACTGGACATCGGAACATGTCAATGACTTCCGGAAAACTATCGGAACTTTCCGCCGCAGAATCTCGCGATAGCGTTATCAAAGCCACTGGTCAGTCCCACACCCGAACGAGAACCGTCGAAAACCGCCACCGGAGTCGCGCGTCCACGACCCACTGCGCCGAACGAACTTCCGGAAGTTTCGGAGTATCCTTTTGGCCAACACAAAAAAGCCACCCGCGAACGCGGATGGCTTTCGGACGAGTGCCCCCGGCAGGATTCGAACCTGCGACACCTGGTCCCGGAAACCAGTGCTCTATCCACTGAGCTACGGAGGCATGGCCTGATGAACAGGCCGCCACGATGCTACCAGTCGCACGGCGCGGGCTCGCACCCGGTTTGGCCGGTGAGGATCACACCCGGGTGAGCGCGGCCGTTTCCCCGGAGAAATGTCGGAAGCCGGGTCTAGGCTGACCCCGCGGAAACCCTCGAGCTTAGCTGACACGCTGGGGGTTCGGTGTCCGAAACACCGGAAAACCGCAACATCTTGGGGCCACCCCGAGGGCCGACCACTACATGTATGCTTCTGCTCTGTCAGGTCGGTGCTGTCAGCCCCCGTTCCCACAGCGTGGGGAGGGCGGCGCCGCCGCGCCGCCAGCGCGATCCGCAGCAGATCGCCCAGCACCGAGGGGATGCAGAGATGACCGGGCTCGCCACCACGCCATCCGCCACCACCACCGCACCGCAGCAGCGGGAGCCCGAGCCGGGTCCCGCCGCCCTCATCGCCGAGCGCCTGCGCACCCACGCCGCCGGCCTGCCCGATGTGGACGCCGAGAAGGTCATCGCCCAGATCGAGGCCGGCCTCTGGCCCGGCGCCACCGCGCAGGCCCTGCGCGAGCGGGCCATCGAGATCACCTCGGCCACCGTCGCCTCCGAGCCCACCTACTCCAAGCTCGCGGCGCGGCTCCTCGCCGAGCACATCGCGGACGAGACCGCGGGCGAGGGCGTCACCTCGTTCACGACCTCCATCGCGGCCAGCAACGCCAACGGCCTGCTCGCGGACGACCTGGTGGCCTTCGTGAACGCCAACGCCGAGGCCTTGGACGCCGTCATCGACGACACCGCCGACGACCGCTTCGAGTACTTCGGGCTGCGCACGGTCTACGACCGCTACCTGCTGCGCCACCCCGAGCACCGCACCGTGCTCGAGCGCCCCCAATACTTCATGCTCCGCGTCGCGTGCGGGCTGAGCCAGTCGGTCGAGGAGGCCGCCGAACTCTACCGCCTCCTGTCGACCCTCTCGTACCTGCCGTCCTCGCCGACGCTGTTCAACTCCGGCACCCGCCGCTCGCAGCTCTCCTCGTGCTTCCTGCTCGACTCCCCGAAGGACGAGCTCGACTCGATCTACGAGCGGTACAGCCAGGTCGCGCGCCTCTCGAAGTACGCCGGCGGCATCGGCATCGCGTGGTCGCGCGTCCGCTCGCGCGGCTCGCTCATCCGCGGCACCAACGGCCACTCG
Organism: Glycomyces sp. NPDC049804; assembly: GCF_040674615.1. Classification (NCBI taxonomy): domain Bacteria; kingdom Bacillati; phylum Actinomycetota; class Actinomycetes; order Glycomycetales; family Glycomycetaceae; genus Glycomyces; species Glycomyces sp. NPDC049804. The sequence continues at coordinate 262,757 of NZ_JBFAMQ010000003.1, read as the reverse complement.
AACGGGATCGTGCCGTGGCTGCGCACCCTCGACTCGTCCGTCGCCGCGGTGAACCAGGGCGGCCGCCGCAAGGGCGCCGCGTGCGTGTACCTCGCGTCCTGGCACGCGGACATCGAGGAGTTCCTCGAGCTGCGCGACAACACCGGCGACGTCGAGCGCCGCACCCACAACCTGAACCTCGCCAACTGGATCCCCGACGAGTTCATGCGCCGGGTCGAGGACGACGCCCAGTGGTCCCTGTTCGACCCCAAGGAGACCCCGGAGCTCGTCGACCTGTGGGGCGACGACTTCGACCAGGCGTACCGGGCCGCCGAGGCCGCGGGCAAGGCCAAGAAGACCGTCCCGGCCCGCGAGCTGTACGGGCGCATGATGCGCACCCTCGCCCAGACCGGCAACGGCTGGATGACCTTCTCCGACACCGCGAACCGGACCTCGAACCAGACCGCGCGCAAAGAGAACGTCATCCACCTCTCGAACCTGTGCACCGAGATCCTCGAGGTCACCAACGACTCCGAGACGGCCGTGTGCAACCTCGGCTCGGTGAACCTGGCCGAGCACACCACGCCGGAGGGCTTCGACTTCGAGCGTCTCGAGGAGACCGTGCGCACCGCGGTCAAGTTCCTCGACCGCACCATCGACCTCGGCTTCTACCCGACCGCGGAGGCCGAGAAGGCCAACCGCAAGTGGCGCCCGATCGGCCTGGGCTGCATGGGCCTCGCCGACGTGTTCTTCAAGCTGAAGCTCGCGTTCGACTCCGAGGAGGCGCTGGCGCTCTCGACGGCGATCGCCGAGCGCATCGCGATCGTGGCGTACGAGACCTCGTCGAAGCTGGCGGCCGAGCTCGGGGCGCACCCGAACTTCGCCGAGACCCGCGCCGCCGACGGCGTGCTGCACATCGACCACTTCTCGGACGCGCGCCTGACGCTGGGCGGGCGCTGGGACGCGGTGCGCGCGCAGATCGGCGAGCACGGCCTGCGCAACTCGCTGATGATCGCGATCGCGCCGACCGCCACGATCGCCTCGATCGCGGGCTGCGCCGAGTGCATCGAGCCGGTGGTGTCGAACGTCTTCAAGCGCGAGACCCTCTCGGGCGAGTTCCTGCAGGTGAACCGTCACCTGATCGCCGAACTCAAGGAGCGCGGGATCTGGAACGAGCAGGTGCGCCAGGCGATCGTGGTCGCCGAGGGCTCGGTGCAGGGCATCGACGCGATCCCGGCGGAGCTCCAGGAGCGGTACCGCACCGCGTGGGAGCTGCCGCAGAAGGCGCTCATCGACCTGGCCGCGGCGCGCACGCCGTTCATCGACCAGTCGCAGTCGCTCAACCTGTTCCAGGCCGCGCCGACCATCGGCAAGCTCTCATCGATGTACCGGTACGCGTGGAAGTCGGGTCTGAAGACCACGTACTACCTGCGCAGCCGCCCGGCCACGCGCATCAACCAGACGACGGTCAGCGCGCAGCCCGCCGCCGCGCAGCCGACCGAGCTCGAGGTGATCCCGGCCGACATCGCGTGCTCGCTGGAGAACCCGGAGAGCTGCGAAGCCTGCCAGTAGGACCCGTTGAGCCGATCCAGGGCTCGCAGGCGTCGCCGTGAGCGGGCAGGGCTGAGACGCCCTGCCCCGCTCCTCACCCCGCCCACCGCTTCACCCCGCCCACCAGAACCGAGAGAGGACCCGCGAATGCTGCTCGACCCGGGCATGAACCTGACCCTGCGACCGATGAAGTACCCGGACTTCTACGACCAGTACCGGGCCGCCATCAAGAACACCTGGACCGTGGAGGAGGTCGACCTCGCGTCCGACCTGACCGACCTGGCCGGGTTCACGCCCCAGGAGCAGCACCTCATCCACCGCCTCGTGGCGTTCTTCGCCACCGGCGACACGATCGTCGCGAACAACCTGGTGCTCAACCTGTACCAGCACGTGAACTCCCCCGAGGGCCGCCTGTACCTGTCGCGGCAGCTGTTCGAGGAGGCCGTGCACGTCCAGTTCTATCTGACGCTGCTCGACACGTACCTGCCCGACCCGGAGGAGCGCGCGAAGGCGTTCGACGCGGTCAACAACATCCCGTCGATCAAGCGGAAGGCCGACTTCTGCTACAAGTGGATCGACGAGGTCTTCGACATGCAGGAGCTGAAGACGGCGGACCACCGCCGCAAGTTCCTGCTCAACCTCATCTGCTTCGCCGCGTGCATCGAGGGCCTGTTCTTCTACGGCGCCTTCGCCTACGTGTACTGGCTGCGCAGCCGAGGCCTGCTCGACGGGCTCGCGACCGGCACGAACTGGGTGTTCCGCGACGAGTCCTGCCACATGAACTTCGCGTTCAGCGTGGTCGACATCGTGCGCCAGGAGGAGCCCGAGCTGTTCGACGAGCAGATGCGCCAGGAGGTCACGGACATGCTGCAGGAGGCGGTCGACGCCGAGCTGCAGTTCGCCGAGGACCTGATCGGCGAGGGCATGCCCGGCATGACCGTCAAGGACATGAAGTCGTACCTGGAGTACGCCGCCGACCAGCGCCTCGTGCGCCTCGGCATGCCCAAGAAGTGGGGCTCGGAGAACCCGTTCCCGTTCATGGCGCTCCAGGACGTGCAGGAGCTGACGAACTTCTTCGAACGTCGCCCGACCGCCTACCAAGTGGCCGTGGAAGGCAAGGTCGACCTCGACGAGGAGTTCTGATCCGAAGCCGCGCAGGCTCTCCCATGCGCGGCGACCGCTTGCGGAGCCGTACCTTCGGCTCAGCGCGGCGAAGGGCCCGGCACTGACGTGCCGGGCCCTTCTGACGTGCCGGTTCAGCCCTCGCGGGCGAAGGTGGAGCCGTTGGCCTCGGAGCCGTCCTTGAGCTGGGCGACGCACTGGAAGGTGCCGTCGCCGGTGACGTAGACGTCCGTGGTCCAGTCGAGGGAGTCGCCGCCGATGAGCTGGGAGAGCGGGCCGCCTTCGGCTTGGGCGTCGACGCAGGCGGCCGCGACCGTCGCGTCGGCTCTCGCCCCGTCGGCGTCGGCGACGCCCTCGGGGAGCCGGCCGGTCGCGTAGGCCTCCCACTGGTGGGCGAGTTCGCAGTCGGTGGAGGCGAACGCGGCGTCGTAGCAGGCGGGCTCCGGGACGCAGGAGACGCCGTCGGCCTGGAGCGTGCACTCGCCCACGTAGTCGCCGGCGTTGGACTGGGCGGCGAGGTCGGGGGCTTCCTCCCGGTCGAAGAGCCAGATGCCGCCCGCGATGAGGAGGCCGAGGATCACCAGGGCGCCCGCGCCCATGCCGATGAGGCGGCCGATGCTCGAGCCGGTGTCGCCCTCTTTGAGGCGGCGTTCGCGGCGCGTCAGGCCGGTCTCGTTGCGGGGCACGGGCACCGGGAGGCGCGAGTCGTTCTCGTCGCGGGAGCCGCCGGAGGCGAAGGCCTTCCAGGCAGTGGTCTCGGCGGCGGCGTCGCGCGGCGGGGCCGCGGGGCTCACGGGCGGGCTGACCGGAGGGGACGGGATGCGCGCGTTGGGGTCGGGTACGACCGGGGAGGAGAAGGGCGCCTCGGGGCCGGTCTTGAAGGCCGCCCGGGCCGTCTGCGGCTCGCGGCCCCGGCGCTTGCCCGGGGCGAGGCGGAGCGTCGAGGGCGCGTCGGGGAACGAGCTCGGGTCGAGCTGGGCGTAGCCGGGGGGCGAGGCCGAGCGGACCGACTCCGGCGGCGGCGAGGAGTACGCGCCGAAGACGCCGACGCCTTGGGGCGCGGGGGAACTCGGCGGCGGGTCGTCGGTGACGCGGGGCAGGATGCCGGTGGAGGCCTCGGGGATGCTCGCGAGGAACTCGCGGAACTCGACCGCGGTCGGGCGCCCGTCGGGATTGTTGATGAGCGCGGTGCGCAGCATCTCGAGCAGGAGCGGCGATATACCGGGGATCGCCGGGATCGGCTGATCGAACAGGGCCGCCACGTCGTTGATGTCGAGGACCCCGTCCGCGGGGAACCGCGGGGGCGTGCCGGACAGCATCGTGTAGAGCGTCGCGGCGAGCGAGTACACGTCGGCGCTGGGGCCGGCCTCGCGCATCTGGAAGACCTCCAGGGGCGCGTACGCGGGCGTGGCCATGGTCGACACGGGCTCGCCCGGGCGGGGCGCGGCGATGAGGCTGGAGAGGCCGAAGTCGCCGAGCACGGCGTGGCCGTGGTGGTCGACGAGGAGGTTCGCGGGCTTGACGTCGCGGTGGACGATGCCGGCCTCGTGGGCGGCGGCGAGGGCGTCCGCGATGCGGATGCCGATCTCGATGGTCCGGTGCGGGGGGATCCGGCCGTGCTTGTCGAGCAGGTCGGCCACGGTGCCGCGGCAGCGCTCCATGACGACGTACGGGTTCGCCTGGTGGGTGAGGCCGGCGGAGAGCATCTTGACCACGCACGGGTGGTCGGAGAGGCGCCCGGCGGTCTGGACCTCGCGGCGGAAGCGCTCGCGGGCGGCGTCGTCGGTGAGCGGCCGGGCCTCGACCTTGACGGCGACCTCGGAGCCGTCGTCGTACCGGGTGGCGCTGTAGACGATGGAGAAGGCGCCGCGGTCGATCTCGCGGAAGCCGGTGAGGCGCTCGATGCCCTGGAAGAGGGATTCCGGGTCGGCCTCGGAGCGGAGGGGTGAGGGGGCGAGGGGGTCGGTTGGAGCACCGTAGGACGAGATGGTGTCCACTGTGTACAGCCTCCGTTCTCGGCGACGCGCGGGAGTGACTGGCGCCATTGCCTGATGCAGGTCGGTGCGCCAATCGTCGCGATCAGCGCGTGGGGACGTTCCGGACCTTAGGTCGCGGCGCTCGGGCCTGGGGGATCCGAGTCATGGGACCTTTGACGCATAACGTTACGGCAACGCGCCCACGATTCTGTATACCCCTGGACGAAGAGCCAGCGATAACTGGCCGAACGGTTGATATGTCGCTTCCGCTGGGCGAACTGCCGGTAGCCCATAGTGAATGCATCCCCCGTGTGGCGCGCGGGAGGACGGGCGGTCCGACTGGAACGGGCCCCGTGCCGCAAGGCCTCGGCCCGAAAGGGCCGCCCGTCCACCCGCTGCGTCGCCCCCACTGCACCAAGCATCGCAGCGTCGAAGGCGGTGGCGGCGTACACGGTGTGCGTCCCTTTCAGGCGATCCGGCCGCAGCTCACGAGACCTTGGCGGCTTCGAGGTAGCCCTCGGCCCAGGCCGTGGCCTCCGGGTCCTCCCCGAACGACTTCAGCGTGGTCGCCGCCCACCGGCGGGCCGCTTCGACCTGGCCGTCCTCGTCGAGGAGGCGGGCGTAGCGGGCCACGATCGCCCGGCGCGGACTACCCAGCGCGGGCTCGTCGTGATGCGCCGCAAGGGGTTCGAGCATGGCGAGGGCCCCGGCGCGGTCGCCCTTGGCGGCGCGCACGTCGGCCAGGAGCGCGGTGTTGGCCGCGCGGCCCGGCTCGAGCACGTCGTCGGTGACCAGGCCGAGCGCCTCCTCGGCGGCGGCCTCGGCGGTGGCCGCGTCCCCGAGTTCGAGGGCGCAGCGGCCTCTGAGGTTGTGCGCCAAGGAGATCAGGAGCGGGTGGCCGGTCTTCGCGCCGTACTCCTCCGCGCCTGCGGCGAGGTCGAGGGCGTGGTCGAGCGCGCCGATCGAGCGGGCCGCCAAGGCGCGCACGTACTTCGCGAAGCCGCGGCCCCAGTCGTCGTCGATGCGCTCGAAGTCGCGGAACGACGCCCGCGCGGCGGCGTCGGCGCCCGCCGGGTGGCCCAGGGCCACTTGGGCGGCGGCGCCGATGGCGCGCAGCAGCCCGACGGCGAACACGTCGCCCGAGCGCTCGCCGATCGGCATGAACACATCGGACAGCCGCTTCGCCTCGGTGAACCGCCCGGCCATGAGGAGCGCGAACGCCGAGACGCCGCGCACCCAGGCCCGGCCGACCAGGTCCATTTGGCGCGCAAAGGCTTTCGCGGCCTCGCGGAGCACGTCGTCGGCCCCGTCGAAGTCGCCGCGGGCCACCAGGACCCACGCGCGGTGCTGCAGGGCCCAGGCCAGGCGCTTGTCGTCGCCGACGCCGACCGCGACGTCGTAGGCGTCGAGGAAGCGGGACTCGGCCTCGCTCAGGTGCCCGGCGAGGAAGTCGAGCAGGCCGATGCGGCACTGCGCGTCGCAGCGCGGCCCGGCCAGGCCCTCGCGGCGCGAGAGCGCCAGCGCGGCGGTCCATGCGGTGCGGGCGTCCTGGAGTTCGCCCCTGTAGCGGTGCAGGCGGCCGCGCAGGAGCAGCAGCTGGGCCACGAGTTCGGCCTCGTCCTCGGGGAAGTCGTCGCCGAAGAGGCGCCCGGACGGGTGCTCCTCGTGCTCGGCGTGGTCGTCGTCGGCGGGGACGATGAGGCCGATGTCGATGGCGAGGCCTTCGATCTCGGCTTCCGCCTCCTCGGTGCGGCCCAGGCGGGTCAGCGCGCGGCCACGCAGGAGGCGGTCGTCGAACGACAGGGGCGCCAGGCGCTCGACGCCGTTGAGGAGGGCGACGGCGCGCTCGGGCTCGGAGGCGTCCATGGCGCGGGCCGCCTGCTTGCGGACGGCCTCGACGGCGAGCGGGAGGACGTTCCAGACCTCGTCGAGCGCTTCGATCTCGACTTCCTTGGCGAGGGTGACGGCCTGCTCGGCGTGGAAGACCACGAGGTCGTCGGCGCTCTGGCCTTCGAGTTCGGTGTCGGCGGCCCAGCGGGCGATCTCGGCGTGCGCGTGCGCGGCGTCGGCTTTCCCGATGGGCGCGTAAGCGGCCTGGCGCAGCAGCGGGGTGACGAAGCGGTAGCCGCCGTAGGAGCGGCGGCGCAGCATGCGGCGGTCCAGGAGTTCCTGGAGGGCGGCCTCGAACTCGCCGGGGACCTCTTTCTCGAGCAGCTGCGCGGCCTCGGGGGGCACGGCGTCGCCGAAGATCGAGGCGGCGCGCAGGAGCGCGCGGGCCGAGGGGGTGAGGGCGTCGATGCGGGCGCCGAGGACCTGCGCGAGGTCGCGCGAGAGCACGCGTCCGGTGAGCGACCCGGCGGCGAGGCGCCAGTGGTCGCCGTCGCCGGACAGCAGGCCCTGCTCGGTGAGGAGCGTGACGAGCTCGGCGAGGTAGTACGGGTTGCCCTGCGCGAAGCCGAGCAGGCGGTCCTCGTCGGGCTTGGGCATGCGCCCGCCGCCGAGGAACTCGCGCAGCAGCCGCGCCGCGTCGGCGCCGGCGAGCGGCGGGAGCGGGTGGACTTCGGCTTCGGAGATGCGCGTGAGCACACCGGAGGAGCGGGTGAGTTCGGGACGCCCGTAGAGCAGCACGAGCACCGGCCCGTGGATCTTCGACAGGGCGACGCCGAGCGCGTCGATGCCGGCCGCGGAGGCGGTGTGCAGGTCGTCGATGTTGAGCACGAGCGGGCCTTGGGTGGCCATGTGCGTGATGAGCTCGGCGACGGCCTCGGGGATCGTGTAGGCGTCGGACTGCTGCCCGGTGAACCCGCCGACGCGGTCGGTGGCCCCGGGGCGGCCGTGCCCGAGGAGCCCGAGCAGGAGCGTGATGTTCAGGCGGCACTCGCCGTGGTCGGCGTGCCCGTCGGCGATGCGCCGGAGCTTCGTCTCGGCGGTGGCCCGGTCGTCGTCGAATCGCAGACCGGCCGCCTTGCGCACCAGGTCGGCGAGCGGCCCGAACCGCCGCCCTTCGCCGTAGGGGGCGACGCGCACCGTCAGGACGCGGGCGCCGCGCTCGGTGGCGACCGTCCGCACTTCGCGGGCGAACCGGGTCTTCCCCATGCCCGCTTCGGCGGTGTGGATGAGCACCAGCGGCTCACCGCGGTCGATGACGGCCTCGAGCCGGCCGTTGACACGGCCGATCTCGGCGTCCCGGCCGATGAAGGGCGCGGTGTCGCCGAGGCTCGCGCGGGTGCCGGGCTCGTCCTCGAGGCCCAGGAGCTGGAACACCTCGACGGGCTCACGCTTGCCTTTCAGGCGCACGGGCGTGAGGCGGCGCCAGGCGGCGGCGTGCTTGGTGGCGCGCTGGGTCTCCTCGCCGGCCCAGATGGTGCCGACCGAGGCGATCGCGCAGATGCGCGACGCGGTGTTGACCGTGTCGCCGATGACGGTGTACTCGAGGTTCGCCTGCATGCCGGCGACCACGAGACCGGACCTGAGGCCAATGCGAAGCCCGATGGGAAGACCACCACCGGACTCGGCTTTGAGCAGACGCCGCACCCGTTTCTGCATGGCCTGAGCGGCGCGAACGGCGCGCTCGGCGTCGTCCTCGTGCGACAGGGGGGCGCCGAACACGGCCATGAGGCCGTCGCCCATGAGCTTGTCGACGTGCCCGCCGAACTCGTTCACCGCGGAGACGCACTCCGCCAAGAGCCGGTCGGTGACGGACGAGACCCGCTCCGGGTCGAGGCTCTCAGACCAGGTCGTGAAGTCGGAGAGGTCGGCGAACAGCACCGTGACATAGCGGCGCTCCGTCTGGGGGGCGGTCGCCTCCGGGGAGAGGGGCGCTCCGCAGTTGTGGCAGTAGCGCGCGCCAGGGACGGTGGGCACGGAGCAGAATGGGCAGGTCACAGCAGCACCAACGCCGTCGGCAGGGTGTGTTGTTCCCCACTCCTTGTGGGAATGGGGTGGTTCTTGGCCTTCACGCTGGCAAGGATACGTGGCCTAGCTGACAGATACCTGTGTGCAAGAGCTCATTTGCCCGCCCAGACCAGGCCACTCCCCCCGACAGCCGGACCGGCCCCTCACCCGAAAGGCCCACCCCGCCAGCCTCGAACCGGACGATCCAGCAGAACCCACCACGCCGCCGGACCAACGCCCTCGAACCCGAGCCCCGACCCTCAGCAAGCATCGCCGGCGGTCGAGAGTTCCCGCGTTTTGATCACTTGAAATCCCGCGTTTTGATTACCAGAACACCCGCGTTTTGCGCATTACACCTACTCGAAGGAGCCCGCCAAACCGGGAAGACCACACTCGCACGTGAACTGCTCGCGCTGCCCGATGACGCCTGGTTCAGCCTCGACAACGAAGCCATCCTGTACGAGGCCGTGAACGACCCGGTCGGCTTCGTCAGCACGCTTCCGGTTCCTGCAGCGATCGATGAGGTTCAGCGGGCAGGCCAAGGCCTCATCCTCGCGATCAAGATGGCAGCCGACCGTCGCAGCGACCGTGGACAGCTCCTGCTCACCGGATCCGCCAACTACCTCGCCGCTCGCGGCGTGTCCGAGACGCTGGCCGGACGCGTCGGGCGGATCGCATTGTGGCCGCTGTCAATCGGCGAACGACGTTCCGTCCGGGAGACCTTCGTCGACTCACTGTTCAATCCCGACGCCTGGCCGCCACGAGTCGAGCCGATCTCCCGAGCCGAGATCGCCGACCTCATCTTGGAGGGTGGTTTCCCCGAGGTCGTCACCAGTCGGCTCACGGGTCGGAATCGGCGGGACTGGTTCGAGGCATACACCCATGACGTGATCTCCCGCGAGGAGCTGCGGCCCATCGCGCAGATCCGCAGCGAGGAGAACCTACGGATGCTGTTCCGGCTCATGGCTGCGCGGACCGCTTCCGAAGTGCAGATCTCCGACATCGCCAGTGACGCCCAGCAGCAGCGGTCGACCGTAGTGAAGCACTTGGCCCTCTTGGAAGCGCTGCATCTCGTGGTCACCATCCCCGCCTGGTCGACCAACATCACGTCATCGGTGAAACAGCGTCCCAAATCGGTGCTCGTCGATACCGGGCTGGCCGCCGACCTCTGCGGTGCGGGCGAGAAGACGTTCACGCCCAATGGCAACCCCGCGCTGGCGGGAGCACTGTTCGAAAGCCTCGTGATCACCGAGGTGTTGAAGCAGACCGTCTGGAGCGAGCACAGCGTCGATGTCAGGCACTACCGGGATCGAAACGGCGGAGAGATCGACCTGATCGTGGAGGAGCGCCGCACGGGCGAGATCGCCGGGATCGAGGTCAAGCTGTCCTCGACGCCGAACCGCAAGCACGCCAAACACCTCATGTGGCTGCGGGACAAGCTCGGGGACCGGTTCAAACTGGGTCTGGTCATCTACGGCGGGGACAACGCCCTCTCGCTCGGCGACCGGATCTGGGCAGTGCCCGTATCCGCTTTGTGGCGTAGCGACTGAAAGCGGCGAGGCTCGCTCACGCAGGCCCGGCCTCGTGGGAGTCGACGAAACCGGCCTATGACGGCCAGATCGGGGTGCCGTCCTGCCAGATGACGCCTTTGTTGCGGCAGAGGCAGAAGGGGTGGCCGACCGGGTCGGTGTAGATGTGCCAGCCGTAGCCTTCGCCTTTGGTGAAGCGCTTCTGGAGGGTGGCGCCGAGGGCGGTGAGGCGTTCGTGCTCGGGTTCGAACTCGTCGACTTCGAAGTCGAGGTGGAACTGCTTGGGGTGCTCCTCGTCGGGCCAGTAGGAGGGGCGGAAGTCGTCGACGCGCTGGAAGGCGAGTTCGATCTGGCCGAACTTGATGCCGGCCCACGTGTCGGTGCTGTCGGGCTTGACCGGCTCGCCGGTGACCTCGGCGTAGAAGGCCGCGAGCGTCATGGGCTCGGGGCAGTCGATGATGAAATCGGTGAGTTTCAGCATCGGGTGATGGTCCCACAGAGCGGAGCGGATGCGAAAGGCCCGGAACGCGATGCGCTCCGGGCCTTTCGTTCGCTGTTACGCGGTGACCAGGCTGGCCTTCTGGAATTCCTTGACCGTGGTGTAGCCGGTCTTGGCCATGGCGCGGCGCAGGCCCCCGAAGAGGTTCTGGCTGCCGTCCGAGGAATTGCTGGGGCCGTAAAGGATCGCCTCGAGGTCGGGGACCTCGACGTCGCCGGAGTCGCCCGGGCGGAAGCGGCCGCGCGGGAGCTTCGGGTGCGAGGCGGCGGAGTGCCACCAGGCGCCGGCGGCCGGGGACTCGGCGGCGTCGGCGAGGATCGAGCCGAGCATGACCGAGTCGGCGCCGCAGGCGATGGCCTTGGCGATCGCTCCGGAGTTGGTCATCTCGCCGTCCGCGATGAGGTGCACGTAGCGCCCGCCGGTCTCGTCGAGGTAGTCGCGGCGCGCGGCCGCGGCTTCGACGATCGCGGAGGCCATCGGGACGTCGATGCCGAGGACCGTGTCCGTGGTGGACCAGTCGTCGGAGCCGACGCCGACGATGACGCCCGCGGCGCCGGTGCGCATCAGGTGCATCGCGGTCTTGTAGTTGGTGGCCCCGCCCACGACGACCGGGACGTCCAGGTCGGCGATGAACTGCTTCAGGTTGAGGACGTCGCCGCCGGAGGAGACGTGCTCCGCGGAGACGATCGTGCCCTGGATGACCAGCAGGTCCACCCCGGCCTCGACCGCGAGCGGCGCGAGTTCGGCGGTGTGCTGCGGGCTGAAGCGGATCGCGGTGGTGATCCCCCCGGCGCGCAGCTCGGCGATCCGCTCCGCGATGAGCTCGGGCTTCACCGGCTCGGCGTAGATCTCCTGCAGCCGCTCGATGGCGGTTTCAACCGGCGTGTCCGCCAGTTCCTTGAGCAGCGAGTTGGGGTCGACGTAGCGACACCACAGCCCTTCGCCGTTGAGGACCCCGAGGCCGCCGAGGCGGCCCATCTCGATCACCGACGTCGGGCTCATCGTCGCGTCGGACGGGTGCCCCACGGCCGGGATCTCGAACCGGTAGGCGTCGAGCTGCCATTCGGTCGAGACATCGTCGATGTCCCGGGTACGCCGGGTAGGCACGAGCGCCACTTCGGACAGCCGCCAGCCGCGCGCCACGATCTTGCCGGGGCCGATCTCGACCAATTCCCGCACAGTCACTCCTCCTACAGGGCCCGACTACCGCGTGTGGTAGTTGGGTGCTTCCACGGTCATCTGGATGTCGTGCGGGTGGCTCTCCTTGAGGCCCGCAGCGGTGATCCGGACCAGACGGCCGCGCTCATGCATCGCCTCGATCGTACCGGCCCCGGTGTAGCCCATGGCACTGCGCAGTCCGCCCACGAGCTGGTAGACCACCTGTGCGAGGGTGCCGCGATAGGGCACTTGGCCCTCGACGCCTTCGGGGACGAGCTTGTCGTTGGTCTCGACCTCGCCCTGGAAGTAGCGGTCCTTGGAGTAGGACTTGGCCTCGCCGCGCGACTGCATCGCGCCGAGCGAGCCCATGCCGCGGTAGGACTTGAACTGCTTGCCGTTCATGTAGATGAGCTCGCCGGGGCTCTCGGCGCAGCCGGCGAACAGCTGCCCCATCATGACGGTGGAGGCGCCGGCGACGATGGCCTTGGCGATGTCGCCGGAGTACTGGATGCCGCCGTCGGCGATGACCGGGACGCCGCGCTCGCGGGCGACGCGGACGGTGTCCATGATCGCGGAGATCTGCGGGGCGCCGACGCCGGAGACGACGCGGGTGGTGCAGATGGCGCCGGGGCCGACGCCGACCTTGATGCTGTCGGCGCCCGCGTCGATCATGGCGTTCGCGGCGGCGGCGGTGACGATGTTGCCGCCGATGATGTCGACCCGGTCGCCGAAGTCCTTGTTGAGGAGGGCGATCATCTCGAGCACGGCGCGCGCGTGGCCGTGCGAGGAGTCGACGGAGAGGACGTCGACGCCGGCCTCGACGAGCTGGCCGGCGCGGGCGTACTGCTCCTCGCCGACACCGATCGCGCCGCCGACGCGCAGGCGCCCGGAGTCGTCCTTGGAGGCGTTCGGGAACTCCTCGCGCTTGGCGAAGTCCTTGACGGTGATGAGGCCGCGGAGGAACCCTTCGCCGTCGACGATCGGGAGCTTCTCGATCTTGTGCCGCTTCAGCAGCTCGAGCGCCTGCTCGTTGGAGACGCCCTCGGGGGCGGTGACGAGGTTCCGGGAGGTCATGACGCCGGCGACCTTGACCGAGTGGTCGGTCTCGAAGCGCATGTCGCGGTTGGTGATGATGCCGACGAGCTTCCCGGCCTCGTCGGTCACGGGGAGGCCCGAGATGCGGTACTTGCCGCAGAGCTTGTCGACCTGCTCGAGCGTGTCGTCGGGCGAACAGGTGACCGGGTCGGCGACCATGCCGGACTCGGAGCGCTTCACGAGGTCCACGTGCTGGGCCTGGTCCTCGGCGGACATGTTCCGGTGGAGGATGCCGAAGCCGCCGAGACGGGCCATGGCGATGGCCATGCGGGCCTCGGTGACGGTGTCCATCGCGGCCGTCAGCAGCGGGACCGAGATACGGATATTGCGAGTGAGCTGCGAAGACGTATCGACCTTGGCCGGGATCACGTCGGATTCGCCGGGCAGGAGCAGTACGTCGTCGAAGGTGAGGCCGAGTGGAATGGCACTGGCCGCGCCCATCGGCACCGTGGTGCCTCCGACCCGCTCACCGGCGGCACCCTCGTGCCCCTGAATTCCGAAATCCCCTGAGAACGCCATGTCCCAATCGTAGAGCCGTAACCTGCGTCGCTCCGCAGCGCACACGTCCCCTTGAGGTGTGATTCGCAGCGGAAACACCGCGCATTGGGGGGATGACCGGACGGGCCCGGCGGCGATGCCGACAGGCCCGTTACGGGTTGACCGTTATGCCCTAGAAAAGGTCCTGGACTTCCTCGGACGCGGTCTCGAAGGTCTCGGACTCCGACACGGCCTCCCAGGCGTCGCCCGCGGTCTCGCTGACGTCCTCCCAGACCTCGGTGGCGTCGATGTCGGTGACCGCGTCCGCGACGCCGTCCACCACGTCGTCGAAGATCTCTTCTACGTTCTCGCCGAAGCCGTCCATGGCCGTCTCCTCAGTGCTAGCGGGTTGACTTGCGGCCCAGCCTAACCAGCGCCGCGCGCGGTGTCAGCACGCGGCTTCGAGGCTGGCACGCATCCGGGAGTCACCGCCCGCGCACCGCGGGCTTCCGGCAACGTCGTTGCCAAGCGTTAGGCTGGTAGATGTGTATGAGGAGCCACGCGACCCGTTCGCCGACGATCCCGACCACGCGGAGGCGATCGCCCCGTTCGAACCCGACCTGGACGACGACGACCGCGCAGACCTCCTCGAGGATCTCCACGAACTGGAGCTGTTCGAGAAGGTGCTGCAACCGCAGGGCTACCGGGGCGTCGTCGTCGACTGCGCCGACTGCGACGAAGCGCACTACTTCACCTGGGGCCTGCTCATGGCGAACCTGCGCGGCCTGCTGGAGGCCAACTGCGCGCAGGTCCACGAGCCCGCCTATGATCCCGACCCGGCCCACTACGTGACCTGGGACTACGCCCGGGGATTCTCGGACTGCTGGATCATGACGCACGGCGAGGACGCCGTCTAGGCGACCGCTTCGGCCGCCTGCACCGGCTCGTCGGCCCTGGGCTTCGGCGCGTTTCGCTTCGCCGCCCGCTGCTCGAGCACGTCGAGGCGTTCGGCCGCGAGGATCGCCCGGGTGAGCCCGGCCCGCACATAAGGGGCGTCGGAGCCGGTGTTCTTGAACGTCCAGATGCCGATGTTGATCAGGCCGATCGCGATGGCGTACATGAGTTCGTCCTGCAGGCGGTCGTTGTAGAGGAAGATCCCGATGATGACCACCGGCAGGGCGTAGAGCCACGCGGCGGGCTGCCAGGAGGCGAGGCGCTGCAGGGTCGTGATCTCGCCCTTGGGCACGGTCGAGAGGCCCTTGCCGCCGTTCCAGGCGCGGGCGCGCGCGTTCGCGTCGTGCGCGAACCACAGGCACGCCGAGATCATCGTCGCCACGGTGATGATCCCGATGGGGCTGAAGATGACCCACCATTGCTTCTGCACCAGGGTCGGCAGCAGGATGTACACGGTCGGGTAGACCGCCGAGGCCCGCATCATGAACGACGCCGCGCCCGTGCGCGCGCCTTTCCAACCGCGCCTTCGGATCGCCGAGTGCGGCGTCATGTCCGCGAAGATGTTCATGTACAGCCGCAGGCCCGGAATCGCGTAGGCGAGCGCGATGAGGCGGACCGGCAGGTTGTCCCAGGCGGCCGGGATCACGTAGTCGTCGGCGCGGATGTCGTCGAGGAACGGGATGCTCTGGGAGCCCGTGCGGTTGAGGAGGCCGTTGGCGTACTCGATCCACTTGGCCTGCCAGAAGAAGTCGAGGTCCCGCGACCACCAGGTGAGCACGAGCGCCAGCGTCATCCACGACAGCAGCGCGCACGCGACGGCCCAGCGCTTGAGGCCCCGGGCCTGGCGCAGGTGGTGGGCCCGCGTCGGATGGGTCGTCCTGTCGACGGCCTTGAGCTGCCTGCGGCGGACCTTCCAGATCTCGCGCTGCCGCTTGACGATGCCCGCCCCGGGCAGGAGGTGCTTCAACCGCTCGACGCGGGTCTTCGGCTGCTCCTTGTCGGCCGCCTCCAGCACTTCGATCTCGCAGACGAAGAGGTCGCGGATCTCGGTGAAGCGGCCGCGGCCGGGATCGATGTCGGAGACGGCCAGGCGCTGCTCCGGGTCGGCGTCGACGAGGTCCTCGAGGAGGCGGGCGAGACCGACCGAGGCGACATAGAACTGGTCGGGGACCGTCCCGGGAGCGCTGTGCGGGATCCCGCCGATCGCGATGAGCACCATGCCGACCGAGTACAGGTCGGCGAGGTCGCCGCCTTTGCCGGTGGCCTTGACCTCGGGTGCGATGTAGACGGACTCGCGGGACTCGGCGCCGACGAGCGTCCTGGTGTGCAGGAAGTTCACGCCGAGGTCGATGAGCTTGAGCTTCACCGCGTTCGGATGCTCGGCCTGGACGATGATGTTCGACGGGGTGAGGTCGTTGTGGTGGCCGACCTTCGCCGCGAGCACGGCCATCGCGTCGAGCAGCGCGGTGCCGAGCACGCGCAGCTGCCCGATGTCGACCGGCCGCAGGATCGCCGACTTCGGCTCCTTGCGCTTTTCGGCAATCCCGCGGAGGTGGTCGGTGAGGGTGACGCCCTTGACGAACTCCATCAGGACCCAGCTGTCGTGGCTGGCCCACACGGTGACCAGCGGCGACTCCTCGGGCCGCTCGTCGCCGCCGAACTCGCGCTTGTAGCCGCGGGTGGCCTCGACGATCGGCTGGATCCGCAGGTAGGGGTAGATGAGGCATTTGAGGGCGTAGTGGGTGGCCCAGCCGGCCTTCGGGGCCTTCGAGTCGACCGTGATGATGATCGACGTCGTGCCCTGGCGGTGGAAGTCCATGGTGGCGAACTCGATCGAGTCCCAGACCTCCGCCTCGTCGTCGCCTTCGGCGGGCGCGTAGAGGCGCTCGATCGCGGCGCGCACATGCGGGTGCCTGACGAGTTCGCCGCAGATCTCGTCCGCCGGCCTGCCGGCGATCTCGCCGGTCTCGTAGGCCTCGCCGTGATAGCGCATCCGGTCCGAGCGGTGCATGGCGATGAGCGTGAGCAGGAAGAACCCGAGGTAGCCGGTGGTCGCGTGCTGGATGCGCTCGTCGGTCTCCGGGGCCGACCACCAGGCCCACAGGTCGTCCACCTCGACGGCGCGGTCGATCCCGAAGCGGTCGCCGTAGGCGCGCTCGTCGAGCGGCACGTCGAGGAGCGCGTCGCGCCAGTCCTCGGCTTCCCACAGGTCGAGTGCCGTTATGGCCTCGCGGTTCTCGGCCCGCCCGGTGAGGTGCGCGCAGGCGGCGGAGAGGTCAATCGATCCGTTTGCCATGGGCGGTCCTCACGGTGACGATGCGGGGCACGGAGCGGAAGGAGCCGTCGCGGATCTCCGCGACCGGGATGCCTTGGACAGCGGCGGCCGCGACGGCGTGGGCTTCGCGGGCGGCGGTGATGAGCGCGTCGCGGTCGCGGGTCTGGTTGCCGACCTCCCGCATCCACGGGAGCGGCGCGAGGTCGAGCACCTGCGGGCCGTCCCCGGGCTCGGTCATCCACTGCTGCAGCCGCTTCCGCTGGCTGCGGTACTTGAACTGGGAGGCGACGTAGGCCCTGCCGAGGCCGGGCCGCAGCCGCTCCAGATACGAGACGGAGAACCGGCGTCCGGGCGAGAGCCGCGTGGGCGGGGCCTTGATCGGCTTGGTGCTCAACGACAGCACGTGGGTGCAACCGTCTTCGAGCGCCAGAAGATGCGGGTGCGCGGTGAGCACGCCTCCGTCCAGGGCGCGCTCGCCCCGGAACATGCCGGTCCCGGGGACGGCGACGGGCATCCAGCAACTCGCCTTGAGCGCGGACTTGAGGTCCTCGCGGGAGTCGAACTCGTGCGGCCCGATGGCCTTGAGGCTGTCGACGAGGCTGATCGTGATGTGGAATTCGACGGGGCTGCTCAAGACCTTCTCGAACTCGAGGGGCTTGATGACCTCGACGACCTCGTCGAACGCGTAGTCGAGGTTGAGCATGGGCTTGCTGCTGAACATCTGCCGCATGTCGACGAACTTGCGGGTGGCGAGGTCGTCGAAGTAGATCGTGAGCGGGTACCAGCAGTCGCCGCCCGCCATGAAGTACGCGGCGTTGATCGACCCCGACGAGGAGCTGTAGACGGCGTCGAACACCGGACGCAGCCCCAGATCGTCGAGCGCGACGAGCATCGCGGCGGAAGCGACCCCGCGCATCCCGCCGCCTTCGACGGCGAGGCCCAGCTTGAAGCCGTCGGCTCTCGCACCGGGCGCGGAGCCGGCGGCCTGACGTTCACGGATGAGCTCCAGGACCGGGTGGTCGTCGGCCCAGTATCGGTCGGCGTCGTGGGCATAGGCATCGGACAATTCGGCCTCGCTCAGGGGTGTGAAGGAGCGGCGGAATCGGATTGCCCCCAGGATACCGTGATCGCCCACATTGCGCAGTTCCGAAAACGCCGGCGGCGATTCCCCTGCCGCAACCGCCTCAGCAACATACGGTGACACGGACCACAGCGCGCCTCGCGCCGATGAATCCGCGAGGCGCGCGCGGTCTCAACACCGACACCGACGGCACCAGGGAAGGGCCCTCACATGACGCAGCTGCTCAAAGTCCAGAACTTCGTCGTCACCAGCGACGGCTTCGGCGCCGGCGTGGGCCAGAGCCTCGAGCACCCGTTCGGCAACGCCGACCCCGGGCAGCTCATGTCCTGGGCCGGCGCCACGGCCAGCTGGCCCAACCGCACCGACCCCGGCGGCACCCGCGGCCTCGACGACTACTTCACGCGCGACTTCAAGAACAACATCGGCGCGGAGATCATGGGCGCCAACAAGTTCAGCCCGTTCCGGGGCCCCTGGGAGAACTACGACTGGCAGGGCTGGTGGGGCGACGAACCGCCGTTCCACACCCCGGTCTTCGTCATGACCCACCACCTCCGGCCCTCGTTCTCGCTCTCCGACACCACGTTCCACTTCACCGACGCCGACCCCGCCTCCGTCCTCGAAGAGGCGAAGAAGGCCGCCGAAGGCAAAGACGTCCGCCTCGGCGGCGGCGGCACCACCATCCGCGAATTCCTCGCCGCCGACCTCGTCGACACCCTCCACATCGTCGTCGCCCCCGTCGAGATCGGCACCGGCGTCCGCTTCTGGAACTCCCCCGACGATCTCAACGACCGCTTCCACCACGAAGCGATCCCCAGTCCCAGCGGCGTCACCCACCACCTCTTCTGGAAGCAGTAGCGGCCCCGCGGTCACACTGCGGCCGCTCCGTTCGTCATGGATGCAAGGAGACCCGAACGAATGGAGCAGGGGATGTCCGGAGAGAACGAAGCTCGGATGACGAACCCCGCGTTGGTCCTCGGCGACGCGATGAAGGGGATCGGGAGCATCATGAAGGCCACCAGGAAGGGTGGCGTCGCAGAGGAGCTGCTGGAGCTGGTGGCCTTGCGCGCCAGTCAAATCAACGGGTGCAGCCCATGCGTGTACGGCCACGTCGACCGCATCGAGAAGGTCGGCGGCGAGGTCAGGAAGGCGTTCATGGTCTCGGCATGGCGCGAGACCGACCTGTTCAGCGAGGCGGAGCGGGCGGCTCTGGCGCTGGCCGAAGCCGCGACCCGAGTCGCCGACAACGCCCCCGGGGTGACCGACGAGGTGTGGGACGCCGCGACGAAGCACTTCGACGAGGAGGGCATGTCCGCGCTCCTCCTCTCGATCTGCGTGACCAACATGTTCAACCGGATCAACGGCGCGATCTCCGAACAGGCCGGGGTGACCTGGGGTTAGACGCGAGCACCGGCCCGCTTCGGCGGGCCGGTGCGTGTGTCAGAAGGGCTGTCAGGTCGGTGTCAGGGCGGTGCAAGGCGGGGCGTCGATAGTTGCCTCATCAACGAGGGCGACCTCACCGGAACCGAAATTGGAGCACCACCATGAACATCAACCTCACCCCCCAGGACGAGACCACCATCCGCACCGCCGCTTACGGCGTCGTCACGCTCATGTCGGCGGCGGGGATCGCCGGGTCGGCGCACCGGATCGGCACGGACGCGTCGCTGGCGCTCGCCGCCGCGACCGGCGCCGTCGGGCACGTGATCGCCGGGGCGAAGGCGAAGGACCTGAAGTTCCCGGGCAAGTCGACCGCGGCCGTCGCCGACCAGGTGCTGCCCGCGATCAGCGAGTCGGTGCGGCTGCTGGCCGCCGCGGACGCGGCCGAGGCCGAGAACTTCCGCTCCGTCGTCCGGGTCGTGATCGCCGCCGCGGAGCGCGCCAACAAGGGCGAGCCGAGCCCGGTCATGGCCGAGATGAGCCGGAAGATCAACGAGGCGCTGAACGCCTAGGAGACTCGAACACCCGCGCCGCCGCACCGACCCCGGTGCGGCGGCGAAACACGTCAGGGGGTTAGCGCGACCCGCTTCGCCCAAGGGCGCGCCGGCGCGGCGGGCCGTATCGAGTGTTCGCGGCGTCTGGTGAACACTGGGTCACGACAGGGCCGCCGGGACCGAAGGAGTCGAGCCGTGACCGATCCGTTCATCAGGAGCTTCGAGGACGCCGGGCGCGAAGGACCGCTGGCGGGTCTGCGGCTGGCGGTGAAGGACCTGTTCGACGTGGCAGGAGTGCCGACCGGGGCGGGGAATCCGCGGTGGCTCGAGACGCATGCGGTGCCGAGCGAGGACGCGGTCGCGGTGGCGCGGCTGCGCGCGGCGGGGGCGCGGGTGGTCGGGAAGACGATCACCGATGAGCTGGCGTGGAGCCTGAACGGGACGAACGCGCACTACGGGACCCCGGACAACCCGGCCGCGCCAGGGCGGGTGCCGGGCGGGTCGTCGTCGGGGTCGGCGTCCGCGGTCGCGTTGGGGCGGGCGGACATCGGGCTCGGAACGGACACCGGCGGGTCGATCCGGGTGCCCGCGTCGTACTGCGGTCTGTTCGGACTGCGGCCGACGCACGGCCGGGTGAGCCTGGAAGGCGCGGTGCCGCTCGCGCCGTCGTTCGACACGGCCGGGTTGCTCACGCGGGACGCCGCGACGCTGCGGCTGGCGATGGGCGTGCTCCTGGAGGGCACGGCGGAGGCCGGGCCGATCACGAGACTGCTCGCGCCGCAGGACATCTGGGACGAGATCGCGGAGGCGACCACGGCCGCGGTCTGGCCGCAGGTCGAAGCGATGGGGCTGCCGATCGACCGCGCACCGTTCTTCACGGCAGATGCCGGGGACCATCCACTGGAGGCCGCGCGGGTCGCGTACGCGACCTTGCAGGCGTGGGAGGCGTGGCAGGCCCACGGGGAGTGGATCGAGGCGAACGAACCGGCGTTCGGGCCCGGCGTGGCGATGCGGTTCGCGAACGCCGCGAAGCTCGACAGCGCCGACATCGCCGCGGCCCAACGGGTCCGCAGCGGCGTCACCGCGCTCGTGCGGGACCGGCTGCGGGACGGCGTCGCCCTGGCGATCCCGGCCGCGCCGGGACCGGCGTTCCCGATCGGCGACGCGCCGAACCGCGAGGCGATCGTCCGGTTGACATGCATCGCGGGCTTGGCGGGCGCGCCGGGCCTGGCCGTACCGGCCGGGACCGTCGAGGGTCTGCCGGTCGGCCTCCAGCTCGTGGCCGCCCCCGGCGGCGACGAGCGCCTGCTCGAACTCGCCTGACCACAAGCGGCAGACTCGAATCGAGTCCGCTCGGTCGGCGTTCGCCCTCACGCCGTGCCGTTCATCGCCGCGGCCTCGCTTGGACCGGAGCGCGCCGCCCAGCGTGCACGACAAGCGTCGGCTCGGATTCGCCCGGCCGCCGGCGGCAGCGCCGAATCGAGTCCGGTCGGCCGGCGTTCGCCCTCACGCCGTGCCGTTCATCGCCGCGGCCTCGCTTGGACCGGAGCGCGCCGCCCAGCGTGCACGACGAGCGTCGGCTCGGATTCGCCCGGCCGCCGGCGGCAGCGCCGAACTGAGTCCGGTCGGCCGGCGTTCGCGGCCACGCCGAGGCGCTTCATCGCGGGCGGCCTCGCTTGGACCGGAGCGCGCCGCCCAGCGTGCGCGACGAGCGTCTGCTCGAGTCGGTCTCGTTTGGAGCGGGGCCAGAGTCTGTCGCCGCGGCGTCCGCCCGGCACGGGCGGTCTCGCTGCGACGAGCGAGCCGCCCTTCGGAGCGCGGGGCCTTGCGGGCCTGAGCACGGTCGCGCGCCCGCTCGGGACGATGGGTGTCCCCCGCGGTCACGTGCGGTCCGGTTTCGGCCCGATCGTGAAGCGGCCGTTGCGGTCATGGGGGACCGTGCCGCGGGGCCCCCTCGCCCCGCGGATTCCTCGGTCCTGTCTTGTCACCGCTGTGAAGCTGTACTGCCTAGCGGCGGGTGCTGCTGTGCGACCCGCGTCGCGCGCCGCCGGGCGTGACCCTGCCGGTCATCACGGACCTGTTGCGCGCCTTGAAATCCGGGGAACGGTCGCGTCCTCCCCTGCCAGTCGGGACGCGGAGCGGATGGTCAGCAGACGAGGCCGGAACGGAAGGCCTCGGCCACCGCGTGGGCCCGGTCGCGCGCGCCGAGCTTGCGGAACATGCGCCGCGCGTGGGTCTTGACGGTGTCCTCGGAGACGAACAGGTCGCGCCCGATCTCCGCGTTCGACTTCCCTTCGCTCATGCCCCGCAGGACCTGGAGCTCGCGCTCCGTGAGCTTCATGCCCTGCAGCGTGGAGCGCTGCCGCGGCACGGTCTCGGTGACGCGCTGGAGCGTCGGCGAGGCGAACATGATCGCCTGCGCCAGCGCGACCAGCAGGTCGTCGGAATTGTTGGACGGGGTGCGGATGACACCCCGGGCGCCCGCGGCGACCACCATGGCCGCCGTGCGCGGGTCGGCCGCGCCGGACAGGAGGACCCCGGTACGGGGCGAGCGGGCGCGGACGGTCTTGACGAACTTGACCGGGTCGGGCGCGGCCAAGGCCACGTCGACCAGCACCACGTCCACTTGGCGGCGGCCGAGCTCGAGGAAGAGCTCGGGCGAGCCCTCAACCGACTTGACCGCCTGAGCCAGGCCCATGCGGGTCGCGCAGGCCGAGATCTTCTGTCCGGCTTGAGGAGTCTTAACACAGACCAGTACGGTTCTCACTTTGTTCTACCTTTCGCTGCGGTAGGCCGTGCGTGTCTCTCTGTTACCAGCACGCAGGCGGTCCGCCGCCATGACGCGAGTTCGCGCGGATTTTTCGAGTGACTTTTCGAGGTTCCGGGGCGGGGCGTGGACGCATGGTGTTCGGTCTCGCTTGACGCGAGTTCCTCGTCCCGGATGGGAAACTGGGGGCATGACACAGCGAAGAGGCGGACGACCGTACCGAGCCGAGTCCCGCGATTTTGGTGACCATCGTTCACATCCACCTCGCCATGACCTGTCTAACGAACTAACGGCCCTGGAAGGTACGAGTTACGGCCGATATAAATCCTTGCGTGGCAAATGGTGGGCAGGTCCGGCGATTCTGGACATTTCCCGGGTCCAGTCGGACCCGTACGCGCCCCCGAGCCGCGTCGCCCTCGAGTTCGACGCCGAGGCCGCTGACCTGCTCGAAGACTGGTACGCGACGCCGGAGCGGCGGCGGGCGCTGGCGGTGCTGCTCGCCAAGCGGTTCAGGAAGGCCTGCCCCACAAGGGACTTGAGGATCGACGGCGGCGGGCAGGAGATCCTGCGGCGGGCCTCGTGCACGGTGGGCGCGGACGGGTCGGTGGTGTTCCGGCTCGGCGCGCAGTTCCCCGGGCACGGGCGGCGGATCGCGGGCCGGCAGGCGGCGCGGCTGCTGTGCGAGATCCTGCCGGACGCGGCCGACGAGGCGCTGTCGGTGCCTGAGGAGGACGTGCTGGTGTGGACGCGCCACGCGGACGATGTGAAGGCGCTCAGGGAGTCCGTGGCGGCGGCGGGCCTGGTGGCGTTCGTCGCGGACGGGTCGATGCTCGCGCGTCGTTCGGGCGTGGACCAGCGGCCGCTGGAGTCGGGCGTGCCGTTCGTGAGCCCGGACTCGCTCGCGGTGGAGTTCGAGCTGCCGCACGCGGGCGCGGTGCGCGGCATGGGGATCGGGCCGGGAGTCACGCTGATCGTCGGCGGCGGCTTCCACGGGAAGTCGACCCTGTTGCGGGCCCTGGAGTCCGGGGTGTGGGACCACATCCCGGGGGACGGCCGGGACCTGGTGGTCGCGGACCGGTCGGCGGTGAAGATCCGGGCCGAGGACGGGCGCGCGGTGACGGGCGTCGACGTGCACGCGTTCGTCGACCACCTGCCGAGCGGCGACGACACGCGGCATTTCACGACCGAGAACGCGTCCGGTTCGACCTCGCAGGCCGCCGCCGTGGTCGAGGCGCTGGAGGCGGGCGCGAAGGCGCTGCTGATCGACGAGGACACGGCCGCGACGAACCTGATGATCCGCGACGCGCGGATGCAGGAGCTCGTGGCGAAGGACCGCGAGCCGCTGACGCCGCTGGTGGACCTGGTGCGGTCGATGGCCGACGACCACGGGGTGGCGACGATCCTCGTCATGGGCGGTTCGGGCGACTACATGGACGTCGCCGACCGGGTGATCCTCATGGACGCGTACCGGCCCGAGGACGTGACCGAGCGGGCGAAGGCGTTGGCGGCCAAGCCGACCGGGCGCCGGGTCGAGGCCGAGGGGTTCCGGATGCCGCGGGCGCGCGTGATCGACCCGCGGTCGGTGTCGTCCGAGTCGCGGGGGAAGCAGAAGATCAAGGCCGGGGGCACGGACGGGCTGCGGTTCGGCGAGTCCGATGTGGACGTGCGATCGGTGGAGCAGATCACCGACCCGGCGATGACCACCGGGATCGGGCTGGCGATCGAGGCGGCCGCGCGGCACGGCTGGATCGACGGCGAGGCGACCGTCGCGGAGGTCCTCGACCGCTTGGACGAGGCCCTGGACGCCGGCGGCGAGGAGGAGCTGCTGCGGATCAGGGACATCGACCTGGCGGTGCCGCGCCGGCACGAGGTGGCGGCGACGCTCAACCGGATGCGGGAGCTGCGGGTGCGCGAGAGCGAGTGAGGTTGCGGCCCTGGTGGACCCGGGCGACCGGGAGGAGCGCGAAACACCTGGCTCCAGGCGGCTGAACCTCTGTTTCGAGACAAAAAAGCGCCTTCGCGGCTCCGATCCCCAAAGGCCGCGAAGGCACTTGAACTCTATCGGTTTCCCGACAGTAGTGCGACTAACTGTCGGGATGTTGACACTTGCGGTTCCGACCCCCCGCTCGACCAGCGGCTAAACCGGGGGCCGGAAAACGCGGCAAGGCCGCCGACGATGTCGGCGGCCTTGCGTTCGCTCGGTTGCCGGTCGGAGCCGGCCGGGCGCTAGTGCGAGTGGCCGTGCCCGCCGTGGGAGTGGGAGTGGCCGTGACCGGCCTCCTCCGCCTCTTCCTCGGGCTTGTCCACGATCGTCACCTCGGTCGTCAGCAGCATGCCGACGATCGAACCGGCGTTGAGCAGCGCGTTGCGGGTGACCTTCACCGGGTCGAGGATGCCGGCCGAGACCAGGTCCTCGTACTCGCCGGTGGCGGCGTTCCAGCCTTCGCGCCAGCCCTTGCCCTCGACCGCGTTCACGATCACGTCGCCGGACTCGCCGGCGTTGACCGCGATGCGGCGCAAGGGCTCCGACAGCGCCGCTTCGACGATCTTGAGGCCGACGCGGGCCTCCTCGTCGTCGAGCTCGATCTTCTCGAGCACGCTGATCGCGTGCACCAGGGCCGCGCCGCCGCCGGCGACGATGCCCTCCTCGACCGCGGCCTTGGTCGCGTTGACCGCGTCCTCGATCCGGTGCTTGCGCTCCTTCAGCTCGACCTCGGTGGCCGCGCCGACCTGGATGACGGCGACGCCGCCCGAGAGCTTCGCGAGGCGCTCCTCGAGCTTCTCGCGGTCCCAGGACGACTCGGTCGTGGAGGCCTGCTGCTTGATCTGCGCGATGCGGGCGTCGACGGCATCCTTCTCCCCGGCGCCGTCCACGATCGTGGTGGCGTCCTTGGAAACGGTGACGCGGCGGGCCCGGCCCAGGTGCGACAGGTCGGCGGCCTTGAGCTCGAGGCCCACCTCGGAGGAGATGACCTCGGCGCCCGTGAGGGCCGCGATGTCGCCCAGGATGGCCTTGCGGCGGTCGCCGAAGGCCGGGGCCTTGACGGCGCACACGCGCAGGGTGCCGCGCAGGGCGTTCACCGTCAGGGTCGCGAGGGCCTGGCCCTCGACGTCCTCGGCGATGATCAGCAGCGGCTTCGAGGTCTCGACGACCCGCTCCAGCACCGGCAGCAGCTCCTCGATGGAGCCGACCTTGGCGTTGGTGATGAGGATGTAGGGGTCCTCGAAGACCGTCTGGCGCGAATCCTGGTCGGTGATGAAGTTCGGCGAGATGAAGCCCTTGTCGAACTGCATGCCCTCGGTGACCTCGAGCACGGTCTCCAGGCTGGAGCCGTCCTCGACCGAGATGACGCCCTCGGCGCCGACCGCGTCCATCGCCTTCGCGATGAGCTCGCCGATCTCCGGGTCCTGCGCCGAGACGGCCGCGACCTGCGCGATGTGCTCGTGCGAGTCGATCTGGATGGCCTGGGCCAGCAGCTCCTCGGACACGGCGTTCGCGGCGGCCTCGATGCCCCGGCGGATCGCGATCGGGTTCGCCCCGGCCGTGACCGCCTTGATGCCCGCGCGGCTCATCTTCTGAGCGAGCACGGTCGCGGTGGTGGTGCCGTCGCCCGCGACGTCGTTCGTCTTGGTCGCGACCTCCTTGACCAGCTGCGCGCCGAGGTTGGCGTACGGGTCGGCGAGCTCGATCTCCTTGGCGATGGTCACGCCGTCGTTGGTGATCAGCGGCGCGCCGAAGGAGCGCTGGAGGACCACGTTGCGGCCCTTGGGGCCCAACGTGACCTTGACGGTGTCGGCGAGGTGGTCGATGCCGTGCAGCAGGTTGTGCCGCGCGTCCTCGGCGAAGTTGAGAATCTTCGGCATGGTTTCCCTTCCTAAGACACGAGCGGGCCCTTCAGGTGAAGGGCCCGGAACGTGCTAGTTCTCGACGACCGCGAGGACGTCGCGCGAGGACAGGACCAGGTACTCCTCGCCGTTGTACTTGACCTCGGTGCCGCCGTACTTGGAGTAGATGACCACGTCGCCGACCTTGACGTCGATCGGGAGGCGGTTGCCCTTGTCGTCGAAGGCGCCCGGGCCCACGGCCAGAACGGTGCCCTCCTGGGGCTTCTCCTTGGCGGTGTCGGGGATGACCAGCCCGGAGGCGGTGGTGGTCTCGGCCTCGTTCGCCTGGACCACGATGCGGTCGCCCAGCGGCTTGATGGCAGCCTTGCTCACTTGGTTTCTCCAAACCTGCGTGTTCAATACGGATGTCGCCACGACGGCACGGGTCTCGTCGTCGCGGGTGCCGAGGCACCGGCCCGTGGCTGTTGGCACTCTCGAGGCGAGAGTGCCAAGCCGATCATAGCGCTTAGCAATCTCGGTCTGCGAGTGCTAAGGGTCAAGATAGTTCCCCCAGGTGGGGGCGTCAACACGGGGTCTTCGAAGTCATAGCCCCGCGCCCGCGGGCACCGCCGGTGAGGGATCATGAAACCCGTGGAACCCAGCCTGCTCGCCGCCCTCCGGGCCGACCCCGAGCTTCAGCGAACCGCCGCCGAGGCCCTCGTCCGCGACGGCGACCGCGCCCCGCTCGCGCTCCGCAAGGCCGGCGTCGCACCGGACCTCGCCGCCGCCGCCCTTACCCTCGCCGACCTCCGCCGGCACGCCGCGGCCAAGTTCGGCGCGCGCGCCGAGCGGCTGTTCTTCACCCGGGCGGGTCTCGAGCAGGCCACGCGGTGGGTCGTCGCGGAGCGGCGGGCGGCGCGGTTCGCCGCGCACGCGGGCGAGGTGACCGACCTGTGCTGCGGGCTCGGCACGGAGGCCCTGGCGTTCGCTGAGGCGGGCATGCGGGTCGAGGCCGTGGACATGAGCGAGGAGACGGCCGCGTACGCGAGAGCGAACTCCGAGGCGCTGGGGCTGCGGTTCGAGGTCGCGGTCGGGGACGCGCTGCGGACCCCGCTCGCCGAATCGGCCTTCGCGGACCCGGCGCGCCGGTCGGGCGGCACGAGGAACTTCAACCCGGCGGACTACTCGCCGCCACTCGATACCCTGCTCGCGCACATGTCGAAGACCCGATTCGCCGCTTTGAAACTCGGCCCGGGAATCAGCCATGGGTGGATTCCCGAAGGCGCCGAAGCGGAATGGGTCTCGGTGGACCGGGACGTGGTCGAGGCGTGCCTGTGGCTGGGCGAGGCGGCCGAGGTGCCGAGGCGCGCCAGCGTGTGCAAGGCGGGCGAGTGGCACGAGCTGACGGGCAGCGGCGAGGAGCGGGCAGTGGTCGGCGAGATCGCGGACTACCTGTACGAACCGGACGGGGCGGTGATCCGGGCGGGGTTGGTCGCCGAACTGGCGGAACGACTGGAAGCGAACACCGCCCACGAGACCATCGCCTACCTCTACGGCGACAACCTGATCGAGACCCCGTTCGCGAGGGCCTGGAAGGTGGAGGAGGTCTGGCCCCTCCACCCCAAGAAGCTCAAGGCCCTACTGGCGGAACGCGGTATCGGCCGCCTCACGATCAAGCAGCGGGGCACCGGCATCGACCCGGCAGCCCTGCGGAAGCAATTGAAGCTCAAGGGAACCAACGAAGCGACACTAGTCCTCACGCGGCTTGGCGAGTCTCACGCGGCAATCCTCTGCGCAGAGGTTTAAGCGGCGGCGAACGGCTTGATCCGACGTAGCTCGTTCCCGAGCCGATCGCGCTCGATCTCGAGGTCGTAGCGATTCTGGAGGTTCATCCAGAACCGATCCGAGGTGCCGAAGTACCGCGCGAGCCGCAGGGCGGTGTCAGCGGTGATGCGCCTCCTGCCATGCAGGATCTCGCCGATCCGCGGGGCGGGTACATCAAGCTCCTTCGCAAGCCGATAAGGCGTGATACCCAAGGGCTCCAGGAACTCCTCAGCCAGGATCTCCCCCGGATGAATCGGTGGCATCAACGCTTCCATCGGCCTCCCCTTCCCGTGTCGCTTCAACCTCAATCTAGTGATAGTCAACGATCTCTACCCCCTCCGGGCCTGCATCCGTCCAGCGGAAGCAAACACGCCACTGCTGGTTGACCCGGATGCTGTGCTGCCCTTCGCGGTCGCCTTTCAGCTTCTCAAGGCGGTTGCCGGGCGGCACCCGAAGGTCCTCGAGGGTCTCGGCCGCGTCGAGAATCAGCAGCTTCTTGAGCGCGGCGCGCTGCGTAGCATCGTCATACTTCCTCGATCGCTTCCTCTCAAAGATCCGCTCGGCTTCTTTGTCGGCGAATGATCTAAGCACAACCAATAGTAACGCATCACGTTAATAACGTCGAGCGTTCGCACTCGGGAGCGTGGCGACCTCGGAACTTGAAGGTGATGTCGAGCGGCGCATCGCGGTCGAGCCCGTCGAGTTCGAGGTAGTCCCGCACCGCCGCCTCCGCGTCTCCAACGCTTGCGACTCGAGTGACACCGACGTCCCCGATGCGCAGCTCCCAGCCACTCACCCGCGCCGTTGCCGTCACCGTTATCGGATACCCGACGCCGCCACCCTCGACCTTTGAACTCACGGCGGTCGCTTCTCCAGCACCGTAGAGCGCTTGGCGGGCCTCGGTGAGCTCCGCGGCCGTGAAATCGCCGTGAGTCCGGCGGTGGTCGTCGATCAGTTCGCGCAGGCGCTGTCGTCGGGTTGGCTCCGGTATTCGGCTCATATGCGCAGCATTCTCTCAGGCGTGGCGGTCTTGGAAGCGTTTGGCTTTTGCCCTGTTTCCGCAGGTCTCCATGGAGTGCCAGCGGCGGCTGCCGTTGCGGGTGGTGTCGAGGTACCAGAGGATGCAGTTCGGGTTGGCGCACTTGCGGATGCGGTCGGGTTTGCGTTCGAGGAGGTCAAGGAGCGCTACGGCGCAGGTCCAGCCCGGGAGTGCGGCGGGGTCGTCCACCACGTCCAAGGTCTGGGGCTTGCCGTCGACCAGTTGGAGGCGGCGCATCCCTTGGGCGAGGACCGCGTTCAGCCTCGGCTCGCCGTCGTCGCGGTGCTCGAGCACGGCCCGGATCGCCTCCCTCGCCTCGGTGAGGTGGGTGCGCGTTTCGGCTTCGGGGGCGTCCGTCGGGAAGTCGCGGTCGGCGAGCCAGTCCTGCAGGGCCCCAGGGGTGTCGAACATGTCGCGGCGGGCGCCGTCCTCCATCCAGGTGGTGTCGAGGAGGTCGAGCGGCAGGGGTTCTCCCGTGAGCGGGCGCGTGACGGTCATCTCCCAAGTATAACCGATAAAACTCTTGTAGGCGGTTAGTTGCGGCGCTAGTGTTCTCGACATCAACCGGCTAAATCAAGTTAGACGGTTAATCACGAAGGATCACGACCATGTCACGCCTCCCCCTGCTCCAGGCCGAGACCGCCACCGGCGAAGCCGCCGCCCTCCTCAACGGCGTCCAGAAGGCCCTCGGCGTCACCCCGAACATGACCAAGGCGATGGCCAACAGCCCCGCCGTCCTCAAGGCCTACCTCGGCTTCTCCGGCGCGCTCGCCGCCGGCGTGCTGCCCGCCCACCTGCGCGAGCGGCTGGCGCTCCTCGTGGCGCAGGAGAACGGCTGCGACTACTGCCTCTCGGCCCACACCTACCTCGCCGAGAACGTCGCCAAGCTCGGCGCCGACGAGATCGCCGCCGCCCGCCGCGGCGAGGCCGAGGAGCCGAAATCCGCTGCGGCCCTGGCGTTCGCGCGGGCCGTGCTCCGCGGCAAGGGCGGCGTCGAGGACGCCGAGCTGAAGACCGCCCGCGAAGCCGGGCTCAGCGACGAGGAGATCGCGGAAGTGGTCGCCAACGTCGCGCTCCAGGTGTTCACCAACTACTTCAACAAGACCGCCGACACCGACATCGACTGGCCGGTCGTCCGGCACGACCACTAGCCCCGCCTAGCAAGACAACGGAGAACCCCCATGACCGCGCCCCTGAAAACCCCGCCCCTGAAAACCCAACCCCTGAACGCTCAGACCGCGACGCCCGCTTGGGCGAAGGTCCTCGTGCCGACGATCGCCGGACTGGCCGGGCTGCTCGCCCTGGCCGCACTCCAGGCCGGGACCGGAGCCGCGTTGTTCGCGCTGCCGTGGGTGGCGGCCGTGGGCATCATCGCGGTCGCGCCGCAGGCGCCGTTCGTGCAGCCCCGCGCCATGCTGATCGGACAGGTGAGCGCCGGGGTCATGGGGCTCGCCGCCGTCGCGGTGCTCGGGCCGTCCATCTGGACCGCCGCGGTCGCCGCGGGGCTCGCGACCGCGCCGATGATGCTCCTCAAAGCACCGCACCCGCCCGCGACCGCCACCGCGGCGCTCATCGGCGCGACCGGTCCGTCCTGGTGGTTCCTGCTCGACCCGATCCTGCTCGCCAGCGCCGCCACCGTCCTCGTGGGCTGGGCGCTCGGCACCGTCCTTCCCGCGCACCGGTATCCGGCCAAGTGGTGGTAAACCGAACCGCTGCCTGCGAGTCCCATCCTGAAAGGAACCAACGATGACTGCGACCCGACCTCCCCTGCCCCCGTTCACCGCCGAGTCCGCCGCCGCGAAAGTGCAGGCCGCCGAGGACGGCTGGAACACCCGCGATCCTGAGCGCGTGGCGCTGGCGTACACACCGGATTCCGTGTGGCGCAACCGCTCCGAGTTCTTGACCGGCCGCGAGGAGATCAAGCGGTTCCTGGCCGCGAAGTGGGCGCGGGAGCACGAGTACGCGCTGCGGAAGGAGCTGTGGGCGTTCACCGACGACCGGATCGCGGTGAAGTTCCAGTACGAGTGGCACGACGATGAGGGCCAGTGGTGGCGCAGCTACGGCAACGAGCTGTGGGAGTTCACCGCCGAGGGCCTGATGCGGCGCCGGGAGGCGAGCATCAACGACGTCGCGATCGAGGAGGCGGACCGGACGATCTTCGGGCCGCGTCCTGACAGCGAACGCTGACAAGGGGGGAGCCGGGCGCCGCCACGAGCGGTGCCCGGCTCTCGCCGTTCCTATGGGAGGCGCGCGGTGAGGTCGACTTCGACGAGTTGGCCCGGGTAGCCCAGGGCGGTCACGCCGACGACGGTGCTCGCGGCCTTGAAGGCGGGGCCGAGGTCGGTCTGCTCGGCGAAGCGGTGCCAGGCGGCGCCGATCGCGGCGCTGTCGGCGCTCACGACGTAGACGACCGAGCGGACCACGTCGTCGACGGCCGCGCCGACCGAGGCGAGGGCGGCGAGGCAGTTCGCGGCGGTCTGGTCGATCTGGGCGTCGAGGTCGCCGATGCCGACCACCTGCTGGTCGGCGTCGACGGGGCACTGGCCGGCGAGCATCGCCAGCCGCCCGGCCTCGACCACGGTCACGTGCTCATAGCCCCCGGTGGGGTGCAGTTCAGTGTCGGACACACCGTGAGTCTATGGCCGTTGCCGCCCGGCTGAAAACGGATTTCGAGGTTATTCGGGGTGCGCGATCCGGTAGCGGAGATTCGCGTCCTTCTCGGTGACCATGCGCTCGAGGTCGACCTGGTAGTTGGCGAGCTTGTCGCGCAGGGGCTCGTCGCTCGCGCCGAGGATGCGCAGGGCGAGGAGGCCGGCGTTCTTGGCCCCGGCGATGGAGACGGTGGCGACGGGGATGCCGGCGGGCATCTGGACGATGGACATGAGCGAGTCCATGCCGTCGAGGTATTTGAGCGGGACGGGCACGCCGATGACCGGGAGCGGGGTCGCGGACGCGACCATGCCGGGCAGGTGGGCCGCGCCGCCGGCGCCGGCGATGATGACCTGGAGGCCGCGGGAGGCGGCGGAGTCGGCGTAGCTGAGCATGCCGTGGGGCGTGCGGTGGGCGGAGACGACCCGGACCTCGAAGGGGACGCCGAACTCGGTGAGGACCTCGGTGGCCGGTTCCATTGTGGGCCAGTCCGAGTCCGAGCCCATGATGACGCCGACGCGGGGTTTCTGCTCAGCCATTACTCGCCTTCCTGGAGCCATTTGGCGGCCCGCAGGGCGCGGTGCCGCAGCACGTCGGGGTCGTCGCCGCAGACGGTGACGTGGCCGATCTTGCGGCCGGGGCGCACGGCCTTGCCGTAGAGGTGGACGTGCGCGCCCGGGTCCTCGGCGAGGAGGTGCTGGAGGCGTTCGTCGATGCGGGGGCCGCCGGGGGCGCCGCCGAGGACGTTGGCCATCACGGTGTAGGGCGCGGCGGTCTCGGTGGAGCCGAGCGGGTAGTCGAGGACGGCGCGCAGGTGCTGCTCGAACTGGCTGGTGCGGGCGCCCTCGATGGTCCAGTGGCCGGAGTTGTGGGCCCGCATGGCGAGCTCGTTGACGAAGAGGCCCTTGGAGGTCTGGAAGAGCTCGACGGCGAGCATGCCGCAGACGCCGAGTTCGGTCGCGACGGTCTCGACGATGCGGCGGGCCTCGGCGGCGGTCTCGTCGGTGAGGCGCGGGGCGGGGGCGATGACCTCGGTGCAGATGCCGCCGGTCTGGACCGTCTCGACGATGGGGTAGACGGCGGTCTCGCCGCGCGGGGAGCGGGCGATCTGGATCGCGAGCTCGCGTTGGAGCGCCATGCGCTCCTCGGCGATGAGGCGGATGCCGGAGGCGAGCACGGCCTGCGCGTCGCCGGGCGTGTCGATCATCCACACCCCTTTGCCGTCGTACCCGCCGGTGGCGGCCTTGAGGACGCACGGGAGGCCGAAGGCCTCGACGTCGGAGATGGAGTCGACCGGGGCCCAGCGCGGCTGGGGGAGGCCGAGTGCGGCGAGGCGGGTGCGCATGGCCTGCTTGTCCTGGGCGTACAGCAGGGCCTCGGGGCGGGGCTGGACTTCGACGCCTTCGGCGACGAGCGTCTTGAGGGCGTCCTGCGGGACGTGCTCGTGGTCGAAGGTGACCACGGTGCAGCCCTTCGCGAACGCGCGGAGGTCGTCGGTGTCGCGGTAGTCGCCGAAGGTCGTCGCGGGGGTGACGACCGCGGCGCTCTCGGCCGGGTCGCCGGCGAGCACCTTGAGGCTCTGGCCGAGGGCGATGGCGGCCTGGTGGGTCATGCGGGCGAGCTGACCGGCGCCGATCATGCCCACCGTCGGAAGTTGCGTCGCGGCGTCCACGGCTCAGAGCGTAACGCCCGCCCCGACCTCGGGCCCGGCGTTCGGCACGTGGCGTGACCTGGACCCTTACAGGATGATGGGATGTCTCGGCGGTCGCAGTTTGCGGGGGCTCGCGGCGGAGGCGGGCGCGAGCGGTGATGATGGAGGGGACACGCTTTGCCGAGTTCCGAAGGGCCGCCATGATCGAGTACTACTCCCCCGCCGAGATCGAGGCGATGCGCCCGGCCGGCCGCTTCGTGGCCGGGATCCTCTCCGAGCTGGCCCGCACCGCCGAGGTCGGCATGAACCTGCTCGAACTCGACGACCTGGTCGCGCGCCGCATCAAGGAGGCCGGGGCGGTCTCCTGCTATGTGGACTACCACCCGTCGTTCGGCGGGAGCCCGTTCGGGAAGGTGCTGTGCACGTCGGTGAACGACGCGGTGCTGCACGGCCTGCCGTTCGACTACAAGCTCAAGGACGGCGACCTGGTGAGCTTCGACTTCGCCGCCGAAGTGGACGGCTGGGTCGCGGACTCGGCGCTGTCGGTCGTGGTCGGGAACGCGAGCGAGCGGGACCTGCACTTGATCGACACGACGGCGCGGGCGCTCGAGGCGGGCATCGCGGCGGCGACGGTGGGGAACAAGCTCGGCGACATCGGGCACGCGATCGCGACCGTGGCGCGCGGCGACGGCCTCGGCGTGAACACGCAGTTCGGCGGGCACGGCGTGGGCCGCACCATGCACGGCGACCCGCACGTGCCCAACGACGGCCGCCCGGGCCGGGGCATGAAGCTCAAGCCGGGCCTGGTCATCGCGATCGAGCCGTGGTTCCTGCAGACGACCGACGAGATCGTCTACGACCCGGACGGGTGGACGCTGCGGAGCGCGGACGGCTCGCGCGGCGCGCACATGGAGCACACGGTGGCGATCACAGAGGACGGGCCGATCATCCTCACAGCGAGGGACTGAGCGGCCGGCTCGAGGGGCGATCCGGCGGGCACGCCGAGGACGCGTCGCTCGGCTAGGGAAGGATCCCCGGTTTCCAAGCTATGCCGCATCACCTGAAGCGGAGCTGAAGTGCGGCGTTTCTCACGGCGGGGCGGCGCCTCAGTGGTCCGCTTCGGTCCTCGCCAGGCGGGCCATGCGGTCGATCATGCGCTCGGTGGTGATCTCCTCGGCGGTGACGGCGTAGCCGTAGTGGTCGCGCCAGTCGCCGTCGATGTAGAGGTAGCGCTTGTGGAGGCCCTCGCGGCGGAGGCCGAGCTTCTCGGCGACCCGGTTCGAGGGGCCGTTCTCGGGCCGGATGTTCACTTCGATGCGGTGCAGGCGGCCGACGGTGAGGGCGTGGTCGACGACGAGCGCGAGCGCGGTCGCGGTGATGCCGCGCCCGGCGTGGCCGCGGTCGATCCAGTAGCCCGCGTAAGCGGAGCCGAAGGCGCGGCGCACGATGTTGCCGACCGTGAGGCCCCCGCAGAGCTCGCCCTGCCAGCACACGGCGAGGGGCCAGCTCGTGCCGTCCTTGATCGAGCGCTTGAGGCCGCGGAGCATGGCGCGGAAGGCGGCGGGCGAGTGCGCCTCGTGCCAGGTCGTGCCGGTGCCGGGTTCCCAAGGGGCGAGCCAGGCTTCGTTGGCGCGGCGCAGCTCGGACCAGCGTGCGGCGTCGGAGCGCCGGAAGGGGCGGACGCTGACGTCGCCGTGGTGGAGGTGCACGGGCCAACCGGGGTTGGAGAGGGTCATTCGTTGTCCAGCTGCGGCTTGTCGATCATCGGTTCCGGTCCAGGAGCAGCACGTCTACGGTCGAGCCGGCGGGCACCCGGGTCGCGTTCTCGCCGATCGTCATGAGGCCGGTCGCCTCGGCGAGTCCGGAGAGCGTGTAGGACGTGGCCCCCAGCGGGGCGACGGTGTAGCCGCCGCCGCGCCTCTCGGCGACGCGGACGGGCCGGAATTCGCGCAGCCCGCTCGGTGAGGATACGGGCTCGGTCAGGTTGGCGCGCACGCTGGGCCGGAAAACCGGCTCGGCTCCGGCGAGGCGCTGGATGAGCGGGCGGGCGATGACCTCGAACGCGATCGTGGCCGCGACGGGGTCGCCGGGGAGGCACACGACGGGGACCTCTTCGGGGCCGATCGTGCCGAAGCCCATGGTCTCGCAGAGGTACACGGCGACCGGGTTGAAGTCGACCGCGCCGTCCCGGGAGAAGGTGCGGCGCACCATGTCGCCGGGGCCGAGACCGGTGCCGCCGGTGGTGATGACGAGGTCGGCGCGGAGGATCTGGTCGTCGAGGACCGAGCGGAGCGCGTCGGGCTCGTCGTCGCAGATGCCGACGCGGTAGGCGTGCGCGCCCGCCTCGGAGGCCGCGGCGGTGACGAGGTGGGAGTTGACGTCGATGAGCTGGCCGGGCTGCGAGGGGCGGCCGGTGTCCACGAGCTCGTCGCCGGTGGCGATGACGACGACGCGCGGGGTGGGGCGCACGACGACGTCGGCGATGCCGGCGGCGGCGAGGAGGCCGATGAGGTTGGGGGTGACGCGGCGGCCCTCGTGGGCGAGGATCTCGCCTGAGGGCCGCTCGGATCCCATGCGGCGCACGCCGTGTCCGCGGCGCGGCACCTGCCGCACGTCGACGGTGGCCATGCCCTCGTCGGTCCACGCGAGGGGCACGACCATGTCCGCGCCGACCGGGAGCGCGGCCCCGGCGGCGACGGAGAAGCAGGTGCCGGAGACGAGGCGCACGGGGCGCCACGAGGAGGCGGCGAGGTCGCCGAGGACCTTGAGGCCCACGCCGCGTTCGGGGCTGGCGCCGGCGATGTCGTCGCCGTTGCACGCGTAGCCGTCGATCGCGGCGTAGTCGAAGGCGGGGAGCGGGCCGGGATTGACCGCGTTCTCGGCCAGGACCGACCCGGTCGACTGGGTCATGTCGATGTCGACCGGCGGCAGGGGACGCACCAGGGCCAGCGCCTTCGCCAGGAAGTCGGCCAATGGCGTCGCCTCGCCGGTCCCCTTCACTCCTCATCCCCCCGTCGGTCAAGTTCCTCTCAGCGCCGCCTCGCGGTCGCCGGGTCAGTCAAGTGTCGCACTGAATTCGCGCAGCCAGGCGTTGAAGCCGGGCAAGTCGTCCCGCTGGGTTGCGAGCTCGACCAGGGTCTGGAGGTACGCGACGGGCTCGCCGGTGTCGTAGCGGCGGCCGCGGAAGACGACGGCGTGGACCGGGGTCCCGTTGGCGCGCATGGCCTCCATGGCGTCGGTGAGTTGGATCTCGCCGCCGCTGCCGGGCTCGGTCCGCTCGAGCACCGGGAAGATCGAGCCGGGGAGGACGTAGCGTCCGATGAGGATCAGGTTGGACGGCGCGTCTTCGCGGGCGGGCTTCTCGACGAGGCCGGTGACTTCGACGACGTCCTCGGCGTCGGTCGGGCGGACGGCGGCGACGCCGTAGCGGGAGACCTGGTCGTCGGGGACCTCGATGAGGGCGAGGACGATCCCGCCGGTCTCGGACTGGAGGTCGATCATGCGCGGCAGGAGCTTGTCGTCGAGGTGGCACCACTCGTCGCCGAGGAGGACGGCGAAGGGCTCGTCGCCGACGTGGGAGGCGGCGCGGCCGACGGCGTGGCCGAGGCCTTTGGCGCCGCCTTGGCGGATGGCGGTGATCTCGGCGATGGACTCGGGCTCTTTGACCTTCGCGAGCATCGCGTCCTTGCCCTTGGCCTTGAGGGCGTTGTCGAGGTCGGCGCGGGCGTCGAAGTAGTCGATCATGGCGTCCTTGCCGGGGGCGGTGACGAGGGTGACGTCATCGGCGCCGGCGGCGGCGGCTTCCTCCACGATGTACTGGAGGACGGGTTTGTCGACGATCGGCAGGAGTTCCTTGGGGATGGCCTTGGTGACCGGCAGGAAGCGGGTGGCGAAGCCGGCCGCGGGGATGACGGCTTTCGTGGCACGAGGCGCGGTTGCAGACATACCGCGAGGGTAGCGTGCGCACGCGGCGTGGCCGGTCAGCCACCCTGTCGAACAAGGGGTGAACGTTCATGTCGGGTGGTCCGGCGGCAGGGTCCGCTTCTCGGCAGCCTTGTGGACGCTCGGCGTTCAGACGGCGGCCACTCGCCAGGTGTCGCGGCCCGCGGCCTTGGCGGCGTAGAGGGCTTCGTCGGCGGCGGCGAGGATGCCGGTGGCGGTGTCGGCGTGCTCGCCGAGGACGGCGACGCCGATCGAGACGGTGATGTCGAGTTCGCGGCCGCCGGAGGCGTCGTTGACCTTGAACTTGCGGGCGTTCACGGCCCGGCCGAGGCGCTCGGCGACGACGGACGCGCCGCCCGCGTCGGTCTCGGGCAGCAGGACCATGAACTCCTCGCCGCCGTGGCGGAACGCGAGGTCGACTTCGCGGATCTGGGCGGTGATGCGGCGGGAGAGCTCGGTGAGGACCTGGTCGCCGACGGGGTGGCCGTACGTGTCGTTGACGGTCTTGAAGCGGTCGAGGTCGATCGCGAGGAGCGCGGAGGGGCGCTGGTAGCGGCGGGCGCGCTCGGCCTCGCGGCGCAGGGAGGTCTGCATGAACCGGTAGTTCCACAGGCCCGTGAGCGGGTCGGTGAGGCTCAGCCGTTCGGCGTGGCGGTGCAGGAGCACGTTCTCGACGGCGACGGAGGCCTGCCCGGCGAAGGTCTTGAGGGTGTCGACGTCGCCCGGTTCGAAGTCGTCGCCGGCGATGCGGTTGTAGAGGACGAGGACGCCGAGGACGCCGGCGTCGGTGCGGGGGGCGCCGCTGAAGTCAGCGGAGCGGAAGCCGCCGGTGCGCTCGTGTTCGACCGGTTGGCGGCCTGAGAAGGGGACCGCGACGATGGTGTGGGCGTCGGGTTCGGTGGGGGCGCGGTGGCGGTCTTCGAAGCGGCCGTCGATGATGCGGCCGTGGGCGGGGACGCCGCCGGCGGCGATCGCGCCGATGATGCCTTCGCCGATGCGGATGGACGCGGGCTCGGTGAGGCCGAGGTCGCCTTCGCCGGCGCGTTCGCGGAGCTGGTCGGCGTCGTCCACGTCGACGAGCATGATGACGCCGGCCTCGGCCCCGGCGGTGACCATCGCGGTGTCGAGGATGACCTCGAGGATGCGGTCGAGGTCGAGGGTGGCGGTGAGGGTCTGGCCGAGGCGGCCGAGCTGGCCGCGCATCTGGTCGCGGGAGGCGGTGAGGGCGTTGACGTACGACTGGGTCTGGGCGGTCATGCGGTTGAACGCGAACGCGAGCTGCGCGACCTCGTCGCGGCCGTGCACCGGCACGCGGACGTTGAGGTCGCCCTGGGCGACCCGCTCGGCGGCGGCCGAGAGCTCCGCGAGGGGCCGGGTCGTGGAGCGGGCGAGCCACGCGGCCAGGCCGACCGCGCACACCGCGGAGGCGGTGACCATCGCGGCGAGGGTCCAGTACATGGGGGTCACGTCGGTGGCGACCGTGCCGATGCTCAAGGGCAGGAACGAGTCCGTGAAGTCCCAGCGGCCCGCGTCGGCGCTGCCGACCTCGAGCGGTGTGGGGCGGGAGTCCTGGAGGATGAGGTCGGCG
The DNA here is from genome assembly GCF_040674615.1 of Glycomyces sp. NPDC049804. Lineage (NCBI taxonomy): Bacteria > Bacillati > Actinomycetota > Actinomycetes > Glycomycetales > Glycomycetaceae > Glycomyces > Glycomyces sp. NPDC049804. Next base: position 223,951 of record NZ_JBFAMQ010000003.1, on the reverse strand, counting down.
TCCGCGACGCGCGCGAGGCGGGCCAGGAAGGCCTGGTCGACTTCGCGGAAGGCGCTGAATACCGCGGTGGAGCCGTCCGAGTTCTGGACCTCGGCCTGCGCGCCGAGCGCCACGATCGGGCCGGAGCCGGCGTAGGCGACGGTCTCGCCGCAGTCGACCCACGAGCCCTCCGGGGCCTCGGCGCCGATGTCGGTTCCCGGGCTCGTGCTCACCGAGGCGAGGCTGGAGAAGACGACGCCGTCGACCACCGCCCGGTCGACGAGGAGTTGCGCCATTTCGACCGCGTTCTCCTGATCGCCGTTACGGTAGTTCAATGCCACCGCCGCAGCCGAAGCCTGGATGCGCTCGCAGATGGTGCCCAGGGTCGAGTCGACCATCGTCACCGCCGAGTTCGCCAGCGCCTCCCCGCGCGAGTCCGCCAGGTGGGACATGACGGCAGCGACGAACACGGCCCCCACCAGGACCGGCCCGAGCACGACGACGAGGAACGCCGTGGTGAGCCGTGAGCGCAGCGACACCGAATCCCCCTCAAGTTCACTACTTAGAAGACTACCTAGAGCAACCGACTCGACACGACACGGCCAGGCCATGACGGCACCATGTGAATGGGACTAACCGAAAGGGTGAGTGGAGGTCTCCATACAGGGGAATCCTCCCAGGTACAGGCCACTGAAGGAAGGAAACGGCATGCAAGAGGCGAAGAGCGCGGCCCGTCGGCAGCTGCTCGCGGCCCGGAACGCGATGCCCGGGGAGCAGCGAGGTTACGCCGATCTGGCGACATGGAAGGCATTGCGGGACTTCCTCATCGAAGCCGTGGACGAAGGGGCCGTCGTGGCCGCGTACCGGCCGTTCGGCTCGGAGCCGGGCGCGGCGCTCGAACCCGAACTGCCCGAACGGCTCGCAGTGGTCTACAAGGTCCTCGAACCGGTGCTCATGCCCGACAAGGACCTCGCCTGGCGCGAGGCCGGAGGCCCTGGGGGGCAAGGGGAGCCGGACGCGAACTCGGAGGGCGGGGACGGCCCGAACCCGGGCGGCGCGGTGCTCCCGCCGGACGCGATCGAGCAGGCCGCGGCGGTCATCGTCCCCGGCCTCGCCGTCTCGGATGATGGGATGCGGCTCGGTCGCGGGGGCGGGTCGTACGACCGGGCGCTGGCGCGGGTGGGGCCGGACGTGCCGGTGGTCGCGCTGCTGCGGGACGGCGAGTTCGGCTTCCTGGTCCCGGCCGAGCCGCACGACCGGCCGGTGACGGGCGTGATCACCCCGGCGACAGGGTTCACCTCGTTGAGATAGGCCACACGCCCGGCGCCCCGGCGCTGGAGGACCGCCTCCGGCGCGGGATGGGATTAGCACTCTTCGGCGTTGACTGCTAATGTCGATCGGGATTTGTGTTGACTGCTGGAGGTCCGTGAAGTGCCTGTCTACGAATACCGCTGCAAGGAGTGCGGTTACGAGTTCGACAAACACCAGTCGTTCTCCGAAGCACGCCTCACCGACTGCCCGAACTGCGAGGCCAAGGGCGCGCTGCGCAAGGTCTTCGGGAACGTGGGCGTGACCTTCAAGGGCAGCGGCTTCTACCGCACCGACTCCCGCTCGACCGACTCCAGTTCGCTGAGCTCGAACGGCTCCAAGAACGGGGCGAAGAGCGATGCCAAGTCGGGGTCGAAGTCCGAGGCGAAGCCGGCCAAGTCCGAGGCGAAGCCCGCCGCGAAGGCCGCCTGAGCCACGTCTCTCCTGAAGCGCAGGATCTGAACTTCCGCCGGTGCCCGGCCGCTCGAAGCGGCCGGGCACCGGTGCGTTCACAGGCCTATCCCCACGGCCAGTCCGCGTCCTCGGACTCGGTGGGCGGCTCCTCGGCGGCCTCGGTCGTTCGGTCCGCTGAGGGCTCGACCTCGGTCTCGGGCGCCTCGGGCTCCCGGGTCTCCTCGGTCTCGGCGTCGTCGCGCTCGTCCTGCTCGGCCTGCGCCTCGTCCTCCTCTGCTTCGACGGGCCCCTCGGAGACGGCGCCTTCCTCGTCCTGCCACGGCGCTTCTCCCGAGACGCGGTACTCGTCGGAGCGGCCGTTCATGACGTGCCACCAGATCTTCTCGGCGATCGTGCCCTTGTGGGAGGAGCCGTCGCCCTCCTTCTTCTCGTCCCCGGCCCACACGGCGAGGGAGAGGCCGTCGGAGAAGCCGGCGTGCCAGGTCGAAGAGGCGTTGACGGCCACTTCGAAGTCGCCGTATTCCATGGCGTTCTCGTAGAGCGGGACCAACGCCTCCGCGGCGAGGCCGCGTCCGAACTCGGCGGGTGCCGGCGGGTCGGCGTCGTAGTGCCCGGCCTCGCGGCCGACGACGCTCTCCACGAAGTAGGGCTCGACGACCTCGCCGGTCGCGAGAGTGGCGTGCATGACGGCGGCGTCGAGCGTGGTGATCGGGTACGCGCCGATGCCGATGTCCGGGTGGAACCCGGAGTCCTGCGCCGGGTCGACCGCGGCGGCCACGCCGTGCTCGTCGAGGTCGTGCGGGTCCCACATGCGCTCGATGCCGAGCGCGGCGGCGGTGCGGGCGATCGCGTCGCCGCCGAGGCCTTCCGCCACTTCGTAGACGGGCGTGTCGAGTTTCAGGCCGACCGCTTCGACCAGGCTGGTCTCGTGCTCCTGGGCCCCGCCGATGTTCACCAGGTCCATCGGCTCGCCTTCGGCGTCGACGTAGGTCTCGAACCGCCGGGGCGAGGAGCCGTCGAGTTCGGAGGACCACACGTCGATCCCCGCTTCGCGCGCGGCGGCGAGGACGACGGTGTTGAACGCGGTCCCGGGGCGGTGGCCGACGTCGGCGGCGAGGTCGAGCCCGGCGCCGTTCTCGCCGCCGTAGTAGGCGAGGACGCGACCCGTGCCCGGTTCGACGGCGGTGAGCGCGGCCGCCATGTCCTCGTCCTCGGCGGTGACCTCGCGGATGCCGGTCTGCTCGACGGCGAGCTCCTGCAGGTCGGCGTCGAGGGTGGTGACGATGTCGAAGCCGCCGCGCAGGACCTCGTCGGTGCCGATCCCGGCGGCGGCGAGCTCGCGCAGCACGTACCCGTTGGTGACGAACCCCTCCGGGCCGAGCCCGTCGGGGTCGTCGGTCGGGTCGAGGGTCTCGGGGAGGACGGTGATCGCGTCGCGCTTGACCTGCTCGAGGCGGCCGGTGGCGACCATCTGGTCGAGCACGTACTCCCAGCGCTCGGTCGCGGCCTCGGTGCTGCCGCCCTGGCCGTAGGGGTCGCGCGGGTCGAAGGGGCCGTCCGGGGACTTGATCTGGGCGACCAGGAGCGCGGCCTGCGAGGTGGAGAGCTCGGCGGCCGAGCTGCCGAAGAACGCCTGCGCGGCGGCCTCCACCCCGTACGCGCCGCGTCCGAAGTAGACGATGTTGAGGTAGTGGTTGAGGATCTCGTCCTTCGAGAACTCCTCCTCCATCTTCATCGCCATGGCCGCTTCCCGGGCCTTGCGGAGGTAGGAGCCGTCGCCGCGGATGTCCGCGACGAGGCCGACGTACTGCTGCGTGAGGGTCGAGGCGCCCTGCTGGTCGCCGCCCTTGACGTTGTTGACGATCGCGCGGAGCACGCCCTTGGCGTCCACGCCGGGGTGCCCGTAGAAGTTGGCGTCCTCGGCGGCGACCACGGCGTGCTCGACGTCGTCGGCGATCTCGTCGAGGCCCACGGAGGTGCGCTGCTCGGCGGCGAGCTCGCCGAGGACCGTCTCGCCGTCGCTGTAGTAGACCGTGGAGCCCTGGCTGAGCTCGTCGTCGAGGGCTTCGGGGAGGTCGACGGTGGCGTAGAAGACCGAGCCGACCACGGCGACGCCGGTGACCAGGATCAGGACCGCGAGCCCGAGCGCGGCGATCTTGCGCTTCTTGCGGCGGTGCTTCGGCTTCGCCCGCGGCGGCTTGACCGGGGGCTCATCAGGTTCGGCCTTGGGCCGCCTCCTGAAGGGCCGCAAGTTGATCGTGCGTCCGGGATCCGCGGTCCCGGTGTCGTCTCGATCTGACTCCATGCTGAGGAATACGCCTGAACCCCGCCAATGGGTTGTCCTGGCCGCAACTGTTCCTAACGGGACGGATGTGGCTCAGAGGGCCAATGCGACTGCCGTGGTGAGGACGAGCTGCGCGAGCGCGATCGGGACGAGGGCCTTCCAGCACAGGGCCTGGATCTGGTCGACGCGCAGGCGCGGCCAGGCCACCCGCAGCCAGATGACGACGCCGGCCAGCGCGCCGGTCTTGAGCAGGGTCCAGACCCAGCCGAGCGATTCGGGGCCGGGGCCTTTCCAGCCGCCGAGGAAGAGCACCGCCGTGAGAGCCGAGATGACGACGATGCCCACGTACTCGGCGAGGAGCAGCAGCGCGAAGCGGAGCCCGGCGTACTCGGTGAGGTAGCCGAAGACGAGTTCGGAGTCGGCGATGGGCGCGTCGAACGGCGGGCGGCGGATCTCGGCGAGCCCGGCGGTGAAGAACACGAGCGCGGCCGGGGCCTGCCACAGCAGCCACCACGGGTTCCAGGCCTCGACGATCGCGGGCAGGCTCAAGGTCCCGGCCGCGACGGCGACCGAGGCGGCGGCGAGCACGAGCGGCAGCTCGTAGGCCATGAGCTGCGCGGCCCCGCGCAGGGCGCCCACGAGCGTGTACTTGTTCGCGGAGGACCAGCCGGCCATGAGGACCGCGAGCACGCCGACGCCGACGAGTGCGACGACGACGAACAGCCCCATGTCGAGGTTCGATCCGACGAGGTCGCCGGGGCCGAGCGGGATGAAGAGGATGACCAGCAGGTACGGCAGGAGCGCGACGGCGGGCGCGAGCTTGAAGACGGGCTTGTCGGCGTCGTCGGGGACGAGGTCCTCCTTCTGCGCGAACTTGACGCCGTCGGCGATGAGCTGGGCCCAGCCGTGGAAGCGCCCGGCGTGCATCGGGCCGAGGCGGCCCTGCATGTGGGCCATGAGCTTGTGCTCGGTCTGGCCGACGACCAACGGCAGCACCAGGAACGCGGCGAGCACGGCGGCGAGCTTGACCGCGATCTCAAGGAGCATCGGGCCGCGCCTTCGGCGACGTTTTCGGGCCGTCGGAGCGCTCAGCGCTCGCGTCGGCGCCGCCTTCGGGCTCGATCCAGTCGTCGGGGACGCCCGGGGGTTTCTTGGGGGCGCGCTTGCGGACCGTGGCGTGCCCTTCCCCGGGCTCTTTCGCGCCGGGCCAGGGTTTGACGACGCGGGAGGCGAGGACGAAGTCCTTGCGGAGCGGGTGGCCCTCGAACTCGGGGGCGAGGAGGAGCGGCTGGAGGTCGGGGTGGCCGGGGAAGTCGACGCCGAACATCTCGTGGGTCTCGCGCTCGTGCCAGTCCGCGCCGGGGTAGAGGTCGACGACGGAGGCCACCGCGCCTTCGGCGAGGAGCGCGCGCAGGAGCACGCCGCGCCGCTCGGTCACCGACCAGAGGTGGGCGACGACGCGGAAGCCGTGGCCTGCATCGGCGGGTCCCTCGTCGACCGCGGAGAGCCAGTCGAAGAAGTCGCAGCCGAGCTCGTCGCGGCAGGCGCGCACGGCCTCGTGCCAGTCCTTGGCGTCGACGTCGGCGACCGCGCGCGGGCCGTCGGCGCCCAGCTCCTCGAGGCCGAGGGCGGCGCGGACGCGGTCTTCCCAGGTCTCAGGCATCGGGCTTCCTCACGAGCGGGCGCAGGCTGGGTTTGCGCACTGCCGGTTGCTCGGTTCGCAAGCTTCGCCGCAGCGGTTCCTCGGCGATCTGCTTCTGGAGTTCGCCGATGCCGTGGAGGAGCGCTTCGGGGCGGGGCGGGCAGCCGGGGATGTAGACGTCGACCGGGATGATCTGGTCGACGCCTTTGGTGACGCAGTACGAGTCCCAATAGGGGCCGCCGGAATTGGAGCAGGCGCCGAAGGAGATCACGTACTTCGGTTCGGGCATCTGCTCGTAGAGGCGTTTGATCGCCGGTGCCATCTTGTCGGTGACCGTGCCGGAGACGACCATGAGGTCCGCTTGGCGCGGCGAATGCGCGAAGGGGATCACGCCGAGGCGCATGAAGTCGTGGCGGCTCATCGAGGCGGCGATGAATTCGATGGCGCAGCAGGCGAGTCCGAAGTTGAAGACCCACAGCGAATAGCGCCGGCCCCAGTTGAGGACGAACCGGATCGGCTCGCCGAGGATATTCGTCTCCGTTGTGCGCGAAGGGAACGGGAGTTTCACCGCCATCGCAGGACCCCTTTCCGCCAGGCGTAGGCGAGGCCGAGGGCGAGCACGCCGACGAAGACGCCCATCTCGACCGCCGCGGCCGCTCCGAAGGCCCGGAACACCGCGGCCCACGGGAACAGGAACACCGCCTCGACCGCGAAGAGCACGAACAGGAACGCGTAGACGTAGTAGCGGATCTGGACCTGCGCCCAGTCCTTGCCGACCGGGTCCACGCCGCATTCGTACGCCTGGCCCTTCGCTTTCGAGGGCGCGCTGGGCCGCAGGAGCCGATTGGCGGTCATCGCGGCGGCCACGAACGCGAAACCGGCGAGCAGGAGCGCCCCGAAGACGGCGTAATCGCTCAGTCCGGTGGTGTCCATACCGACACGATAGCGGCGCACGGAGGCTCGCGATACCCGTGCGCGCGGGCGATTCGGCGCATTTCCGCGGCGACTTCGCGGAACTTCGCCGCACCGCGCGCAACCGCGCGGCACGCAGCGGCGTGTTGTTGTACGAAGAGGATTCACTCCGTACGCCGCGAAGCGCCCGAACCGGGGCCGAGCGGGCGAACGGAACAGGTAACAGGAATGGGATCACCGCACATGACCGCCGCCGGCGCACCGACGCTGCCCCGGGCCGACGCCGGGTCCGCCACGATGCTGCTCGACCGGCCCGTGGACCTCGGCGAGGCCTTCGACGGCCCGGACGCTCCGGTCGTTGAGAGGATTGTCGACATAGCGACCCCGCCTCGTATCTCCGCCTTCGCGAACGCGACAATGGTTGCCGCCGGGCACGAACCAGATGACCCGGAAGATTCCCTTGTCCCACCTACCTGCGCTGGAGCGGATGTGCGAACGGAGGCGGAGTTCACCGACCTCTACGAGAAGCATTTCTCGGAGCTCGCGGCCCAGGTATGCGCCTACCTCGGCGACGCCACCGAAGCCCAGGACCTCGTCCAGGAGGCATTCCTGCGGGCGTGGCAGCGCTGGGACAAGGTCGGCGGCTACGAAGAGCCCGTCGCGTGGGTCCGCCGCGTCGCCTGGAACCTCGCCACCAGCCGGCACCGCCGCAACCAGGTCGCCCGCAAGTTCCTCCAGAAGTCCTCCGCGCCCGAACTGGCGCCCGCGGCGAGCCCTGACCACGTCGCGCTCGTGGCCGCGCTGAAGCAGGTCCCGGCCAAGCGGCGCCAGGCGCTGGTCATGCACTACATGGCGGACATGACGGTGGCCGCGATCGCCGCCGCGACCGGCGCGAAGGAAGGCACCGTCAAGTCCTGGCTGCACCGCGGCCGCAAGGAGCTGGCCGCGCTGCTCACCGACCCGGCCGCCGAGACCCCCGCCAAAGCCGCGAAGGCCCCCGAGGCCGACCCGGACACCATGCCGATCCGCATCAAGCGCGCCCTGCCCGGGCCCCGTTCCGCGAACCGCCGAGCTTCCGTGAAGGAGGACCGCTCATGACCGTCGACCCTGAGGACGACAAGGTCGCAGCGGCGTTCGCGAGCCTGAAGGCGGACTCCGCCGCGCAGTTCCCGCCGCCGCCCGTCAACGAGCTGCTCGGCCGCGCCCCGGCCGCGCTGCGCCGCCGCCGGCTCATGTCGCTGGCCGCGGTCCTCGGCGCGTGCACCGCGGTGACCGCGGGCGGTTTCGCCGTGGCCCAGACGATCGGGCCGAACGCGTTCGGCCCCGCGCCTTCGGGCACCGGGGACACGACGTCCGAGGTCGCCACCGCCGACGAGACCCCGAGCTACAGCATCGGCGACCCGGCCAGCCCGCACTCGTCCGGCGACGAGGAGCCGGCCGAGACCCCCGCGATCCCCGCCGAGACGACCCTGGTCATCACCGACCCCGGCGAGTACGGCGACGCGTGCCCCGAGGGCTCGCTGGGCCTTGACGCCGAGAACTGGACCTTCACCGACGAGACGCCTTGGGCGATCGCGTTCGACCCCGAAGCGGGCGTCGGGCCGGTGCTCGGCGACGTCGACGGGGACGGCGCCGACGATGTCGCGGCCGTGCTCGAGTGCCGCCCCGAGGGCGGAGCGTCGTTCACCGCTGGCGTGGCCGCGTTCTCGTGGAACGAGGACGGCGACTCGCTCGAGCAGCTGGGCTGGGTGTGGGAGCCGAAGACGCTCACCTCCACGGCCGCGGTCGTCTCGATCCAGGACGGCGTGATCGCCGTCGACGCGGTGAACCCGGGCCACCCGGAGTCCACCGGCGTGTTCGAGTACACGTGGGACGCCGACGCCGAGGTCTTCTCGCCCGTCGAGGACGAGGCGACGTCGGAGCCGACGCCGACCGAGAGCGCGTCGAGCCTGGACCCGGCCGAGACGCCGACCGCCGGCGAGAGCGCCGAGTCGACGGCCTCCAGCGGGTCCTGATTGGAGCCCCGCGGGGGCCGCGGCAGGGGTCGGATCCACGACTCCGGCGTGTCGTAGCGAGCCTCACGCGTCCACGATCCGGGACGGCGCGCCGCCCCGGAAACACGCGTGAGACAGCCGAAACGAGAGGTCCAGGTCACTGGGGACCGGCTTTCGTCTCACCATGTGAGTCAGATCGCGGAAAGTGGTGTCGCCTACATCGCGGTGGCGTCGCAGGGTTGGCACCGCGAGGTGACGCCCGCGTAGCATCGCAAGTAGCAGACACGGCGGAGCCCCCCGCTCCCCCGAGACCGAACGCCGCAGTCCTTGCGTGCCCCCGAACCCGCATGAGGAGAACTAGGTGAACACCGTCCGGCAGCTCGACCGGGTCGTCATCCGCTTCGCAGGGGACTCCGGCGACGGGATGCAGCTCACGGGTGACCGCTTCACGGCGGAGACCGCAAAACTCGGCAACGACCTGTCGACCCTCCCGAACTACCCCGCCGAGATCCGGGCCCCCGCCGGGACCCTGCCCGGCGTGTCGAGCTTCCAGATCCACTTCGCGGACACCGACATCCTCACCCCGGGCGACCAGCCCGAGGTGCTCATCGCGATGAACCCGGCGGCGCTCAAGGCGAACCTGCGCGACCTCAAGGCCGGGGGCACCATCGTCGTCAACACCGACGAGTTCACCAAGCGCAACCTCACCAAGGTCGGCTACGACGCGAACCCGCTCGAGGACGGCTCGCTCGAGGACTACCAGGTGCACGCCGTGGCCCTCGCGACCCTCACCATCGAGGCGCTGAAGGACTTCGACGTCTCGAAGAAGGACGCCGAGCGCTCGAAGAACATGTTCGCGCTCGGCCTCGTCTCGTGGATGTACTCGCGCCCGACCGAGGCGACCGAGGAGTTCCTGCGCGGCAAGTTCAAGTCCAAGCCCGCCATCGCCGAGGCGAACATCGCCGCGCTCAAGGCCGGGTGGAACTACGGCGACACCACCGAGGCGTTCGCCGTCCGGTTCGAGATCCCGCCGGCGAAGCTCAACGCCGGCACCTACCGCAACATCACCGGCAACCAGGCCCTGGCCTGGGGCATCACCGCCGCCGGTGTGGCGAGCGGCCTCCCGGTGTTCCTGGGCGCGTACCCGATCACCCCGGCCAGCGACATCCTGCACGAGCTGTCGAAGCACAAGCGCTTCGGCGTGACCACGGTGCAGGCCGAGGACGAGATCGCCGCCGTCGGCGCGGCCCTCGGCGCCTCGTGGGGCGGGGCGCTCGGCGTCACCACCTCCTCGGGCCCGGGCATCGCGCTCAAGTCGGAGACCATCTCGCTCGCCGTCTCGCTGGAGCTGCCGCTCCTCGTCGTCGACGTGCAGCGCGCCGGGCCCTCCACGGGCCTGCCGACCAAGACCGAGCAGGCCGACCTCGTGATGGCCATGTTCGGCCGCCACGGCGAGGCCCCGATCGCGGTCCTCGCGCCGCAGTCCCCTTCGGACTGCTTCGACATCATGCTCGAGGCCGCGCGCATCGCGCTCGCCTACCGAACCCCGGTCATGGTCCTCTCGGACGGGTACATCGCCAACGGCGCCGAGCCGTGGCGCCTGCCCGAGACCGCCGCACTGCCCGACATCTCCGTGGAGTTCGCGACCGAGCCGAACGGCGTCGACGCGGCCGGCGAGCCGGTGTTCCTGCCGTACCTGCGCGACTTCGACACCCTGGCCCGCCCGTGGGCGGTCCCCGGCACGCCCGGCCTCCAGCACCGCATCGGCGGCATCGAGAAGGCCGACAAGACCGGCGACATCTCCTACGACCCCGAGAACCACGACCACATGGTGCGCACCCGCGCGGCGAAGATCGCCCGCGTCGACGTGCCCGACCTCGAAGTGGACGACCCGGCGGGCGACGCCGAGGTACTCGTCCTCGGCTGGGGCTCGACGTGGGGTCCGATCGGCGCCGCGGTGCGCGGCCTGCGCGACAAGGGCGTGCCGATCGCCCGCGCGCACCTGCGCTACCTCAACCCGATGCCGAAGAACACCGCGGAGATCCTGGCGCGCTACGACCGCGTCGTGGTGCCCGAGATGAACCTGGGCCAGCTCACGATGCTGCTGCGCAACCACTTCCCCGGGACGAACGTCGTCGGCTACAACAAGGTGCGCGGCCTGCCGTTCACCTCCAACGAACTGCAGGACGCCATCGAGGAGGTCATCAAGAATGGCTGACGTCAAGCTGGACGCCCCCAAGCTGAAGGCCAAGGACTTCAAGTCGAGCCAGGAGGTGCGCTGGTGCCCCGGCTGCGGCGACTACGCCATCCTCGCCGCGGTGCAGTCCTTCCTGCCCGAGCTGGGCCTCGAGCGCGAGAAGATCGCGTTCATCTCCGGCATCGGCTGCTCCTCGCGGTTCCCGTACTACCTCAACACGTACGGCCTGCACTCGATCCACGGCCGCGCCCCGGCCATCGCCACGGGCCTGGCGGTCTCCCGCCCGGACCTGTCGGTGTGGGTCGTCACCGGCGACGGCGACGCGCTGTCGATCGGCGGCAACCACCTCATCCACGCGCTGCGCCGCAACGTGAACCTGAAGATCCTGCTGTTCAACAACCGGATCTACGGCCTCACCAAGGGCCAGTACTCCCCCACCTCCGGGCCGGGCACGCTCACCAAGTCCAGCCCCATGGGCTCGGTCGACGCGCCGTTCAACCCGCTGTCGCTGGCGCTGGGCTCCGAGGCCACGTTCGTGGCCCGCACCCTCGACTCCGACCGCGCCCACCTGCACGAGGTGCTGCGGGCCGCGGCCGAGCACGAGGGCTCGGCGTTCGTCGAGATCTACCAGAACTGCCCGATCTTCAACGACGGCGCGTTCGAGGTCCTCAAGAACCCCGACACCCGCGACGAGTCGATCATCCGCCTGCAGGACGGCGAGCCGATCGCGTTCGGCGACAAGGTCGTCGTGCAGTCGGGCTACGGCCTGCAGGTCAAGGACGCTTCGGAGGTGGACGCGGCCGACGTGGTCGTGCACAAGTCCGACGTCGACGACCCGGCGTACGCGTTCGCGCTCTCGCGCCTCTCGGGCATCGCGCTCGACCACACCCCGATCGGCGTGTTCCGCAACGTCAAGCGGCCCACGTACGACGCGGGCGTGCGCACCCAGGTCGACGAGGCCGCCGCGGGCGTCGACCGCAAGGAGGCCCTGGACCGGCTCCTGCACTCGGGCGACACCTGGACCGTGCTGTAAGACCATAGGGAAGCGGGCCGGACCCTTCGGGGTCCGGCCCGTTCTCGCTGTCCCGCTTACCCTTCGAGGACTTCCTGGGCCGTGGTCAGAATGCCGCGGACCTCCTCCTGCCAGGCGTAGACCCCGGTCTCGATCGACACGTAGTAGTCCTCGCGGGAGTCGCCCCAGGCCTGCTCGGCGGCCTCGCGGTAACCGGTCTGGTCGCCGCATTCGACGAGATCGACGGCGAACGCGATCTCGAACTCCTTCTTGCCCTCGAAGTCGGTGGGCGCGTCGGCGGGCAGCTCCGGGTGGTCGTGCACATCGGACGAGCCTTCATAGAGCTCGTAGAGGTAGTCGCTGAACGGCAGCGTGCCCTCCTCGTCGAACTCCCAGCCGGGGCGGCCGCGGTCGGCGAGGCACTGCACCAGCTCGCCCTGGACGCCGCTCATCGCCTCGTCGTAAGCGCGGTTGGCCTCCTCGATGGCGGCGGCGTCGTCCATGGGGTTCACCGGCCGCCACTCCCAGGTCGACTCGCGGTACTCCTGGCCCTCGGGCGTCTGGACCTGGCGCAGGCCCCCCTCGTAGAGCGCGTCGATCATCTCGCGCCGGCACCCGCCCGGTTCGGGCTCCACATAGGCGAAGCCGTCGCCGAGGTCGATCTCGCCGTCGTCCCCGCCGCCGGTGTCGGCGGCCTCGGCGCCGACCAGGAAGCCCCACTCCTGCGCCGCGGTCGGCTCGCCGAAGTAGCCGACGTACCAGGCGTACCGGTCCTCAGGGGACAGCGCGTCGAACGCGCCGTTGTCGGGCATGTCCGCGCCCCCTGCGCCCTCGATCGCGCTGATGTCATCCAGCTGGAAGCCCTTGAACTCGGCGTACTCCTCGGCCTCGGGGGTGCCGAGGCCCCCGTCGGTCCTCGACCAGACGCCGAAGCCGTACTGCTCGGCCTCCTCGAGCGGCGGGATCCAGTTCCCCCAGTCCTCGGCGCGGAACACCTCGTCCTGCTCCACCGGCTCGGCGACGTCGAACCAGAACTGGTCGTGGACGGTGAGGCCGCCCTCCTCCAAGCAGGCCTGGATGATCCGGTTCTCCGCGACCTCCAGCTCGTACAGGAGCCGGTTGCTCTCGTTGACCATGTCGACCAGGCGCGGCGCCTCGAAATCCGGGCTCGCGCCATCGGCCGCGTCGCCCTTCCCGTCCTCGGTGCAGGCGGCCAGCGCCGCCAGGGCCAGCAGCGCGGCGGCCGCCCGGGTCTTGCGTAGCATCGATCCGCGTTCCTCTCAGGTGACGTCGAAACGGCTTCGACGGTCTGAGTACGCGTCCCTTCCCCGGGCGGGTTGCCCGCGTTAGAGCAGCGGTTCGAGTTCGATCGCGGCGTCGCGCAGGCGCTGCGTCAGCAGCGGCCAGGACGTGCGGATCTCCTCGAGCGGCAGGGCGACGGCGAAGACGATCCGCTCGCCGGGCACGTCCCCTTCGCGCACGACGACGCCGGCGCAGCCGACGCCTTCGCGGAACTGGCCCATCTCGGCGTAGACGCCGGACTCGCCGTAGACCGCGAGGTCGTACTCGAGCGCGTCGGGCTCGACGAGGGTGCGGCGGGTGAACGGGCGCATCCCGGCGGACTTGAGGAAGCTGGCGCGGTCGTGCGGCTGCAGGGTGGCGAGGAGGGCCTTGCCCAGGGCGGTGGCGTGGGCGCCGTCGTCGAAGCCGACGATGAGGTCTTCGACGTGCGGGCTGCGGTGGCCCTCGATGACGTCGGTGACGGCGGGGCGGCCTTCCACGAAGCGCGCGATGAAGGTCGAGTAGCCGGTCTCGTTCGACATGCGGCGCATGAACTCGCCGCAGGTGCTCGGCCCGGCGATGGCGCGGGTGAGCTCGGAGTAGCGGTCGGAGACCTCGAGGCCGAGGGTGTACCGGCCGTTCTCGTCGCGGCGCAGGTAGTGCTCGTAGACGAGCGTGCGCAGGAGGTTGTAGGCGGTGGCCCGGTTGAGGCCGCACTCGAAGGCGATGCGCGGGGCGGTGACGCCTTCGGTGTGGCGGCCGACGAGCTCCATGATGCGCAGTGCCCTCTGGACGCTCTGGATCATCTTGGTGGGCTCGGCCTGCGGGCTCGGGAACGCGCTGGCCGCCGAGGCGGCGCCCTTGGCGGGCTTGCGGTCCGGCGGCGCGGGCCGGTTCCTGCCCGCCCGGGTCCGGGGCGCGCCCTTGAAGTTCGGGACGCCGCCTTGCGGTTCGTCCCCTGGTCGCCGCTGCTCCACCATGCCGCCGCTCCAATTTGCACCAGTTGATCCGACGATCGGCGCCGGGTGCGGCGCCGGTCGGACCGGCCGTGATCTAACTATATAAACAACAGCCGGTTGCGTCACGGTCGCATACAAGGCAGTATTCATGTGTCAGCACCGTTCGCGGTCCGGCACACGCCGGTCGCGGACAACCCGCGGCGGCGGCGTCGAGTCCCCACCAAACTTCCTCGTCGCCGTCGCGGAACATACGAATAACCGAAACGCGGCGGCTCCCTCCCACCAGGGCCGCCGCGTTTCGTCTCCCCTGCGGGGGAAGCGATGCGGCGTTCCGGGGGCACCGCAGGTGCCGCGCGGGCCGGAGGTCCGCAGGCCGCTGCCGTCAGGAAACGCTGTCTGACAAGTGCTGTCGCTCAGGTGCAACACTCGCACACGCTGCGTGCCCGAGTCAAGACTCGATACCCGGAAGGGGGAGCGCAGGGCGGCGCCGCTCCCGCCAAGTGAACGCCGCCTGGGCTATCAGATAAGCGGAGTACGGTTGCCGTCGTGTCCACCTCCGCACCGCCCCGTCCGAGCACGTCCACCACCATCGCCGCCGCCATGACCGTCCAGGTCGCCGCCGTCCTCCCGGTGTTCCTGTTCGGAGGACTCGCCGTGCAGATCACCGGCGAACTCGGCATGGGCGTCAGCGCGATCGGGTGGATCTCCGGGATCTACTTCGCCGTCACCGCGGCCACGACGGTGCCCTCCGGGCGGCTCGTCGACCGGTTCGGCGCGCTCGTCACCGCCCGCACCGCGATCGGCATGTCCGCCGCCGGGCTCCTCGGCGTCGCGGCCTTCGCGCACGACCCGGTGATGCTCACCGTGTTCATGGTGCTGTGCGCGCCCGCGAACGGGCTCGGGCAGCTCGCCTCCAACACGGTCCTCAGCGAATGGGCGCCCGCCGGGCGGCGCGGCCTCTGCTTCGGCGCCAAGCAGGCCTCGGTCCCGCTGTGCACCATGCTCGGCGGGCTCAGCGTCCCCGTCGTCGCGCTCACCCTCGGCTGGCGGTGGGCGTTCGTCATCGGCGCCGCCCTGGTGCTGCTGGCGCTGGTCCCGCTCGCCGGGCTCGGGCGGCCCGCCGTGCGCCCCAGGAACCGGGGCGCGCGCTCGTTCGACGCGCGGCTGCTGCTGTTCGCGGTCGCGACGTTCCTCGGCGCGCTCGCGGCGACCCCGATCGGCTCGTTCGCGACCACGTTCACCGTCGACATCGGCGGCTCCGAGAGCTACGCGGGGCTGGTGCTCATGATCGGCGGGATCGCCGGGGTCGTCGGCCGCACCGGGTTCGGGGCGCTCGCGGACGTCCGCAAGGGCGGCGAGTTCACCGTCATCGCGCTCATGCTCGCGGCCGGGGCCGCGGGCGTCGCCACGTACCTGCTCGAGCTGCCGTGGCTGCTGCCGGTCGGCACCGCCGCCGCGTACGGGCTCGGCTGGGCCTGGCCGGGGCTGATGAACCACGCCGTCGTCCAGCGGTACGCGGACGCGCCGGCGCTGGCGACCTCGGTGACCCAGACGGGGATCTTCCTCGGCGGCGCGATCGGCCCGATCGGGTTCGGCCTCGTCGTCGACCACGCCGGGTGGGGCGTCGGGTGGACGGCCGCGGTCGCGGCGATGGCGGCGTCCGCCCTGTTCATCGTGGCGGGCAGCACGGTCGGCAGGCGGTCCGCGCATTGACGTTCCTCGTTGCGGCGCGCGCGACTCCCGGTTCCCGTGCCGAGCGGTGCCGGGGTATCACACGATAAGGTGAGGCTGTGGTGACCACCCGACGTGCACAGACCGCGCTGACCTTCTCCGACGAGGCCTTCGCCGAAGAGATCCGAGCCTCGCTCGATCTCGTCGAAGAGCGACTGCTGAAAGCGGTCGACACCGACCAGCCGCTGCTGCGCCAGTCCGGGTCCCACCTCATCAACGCCGGCGGGAAGCGGTTCCGGCCGATGCTCACGCTCGCGTGCGCGCACTTCGGCGACCCGGCCCGGCCGGGCATCCTCGACGCCGCCGTCGCGCTCGAGCTCACCCACCTCGCGACGCTGTACCACGACGACGTCATGGACGAGGCGCTCGTGCGCCGCGGCGCCCCGAGCGCGAACGCCCGCTGGGACAACTCGGTCGCGATCCTCACCGGCGACTACCTGTTCAGCCAGGCCGCGCAGATGATGGCCGACCTCGGCATCGAGGCGGTGCGGCTGCAGGCGGCCACGTTCGCGCGGCTCGTGCGCGGGCAGATCAACGAGACCATGCCGCAGCCCGAGGACATCGACCCGGTCGAATGGCACCTCGAGATCCTCTCGGAGAAGACCGGCTCGCTCATCGCCACGTGCGCGAAGTTCGGCGCGTGGTTCGCGGGCGCCTCCGAGGAGACGATCGCGACCGCCGAGGAGTTCGGCGAGGTCATCGGCGTGGCGTTCCAGATCGCCGACGACATCATCGACATCGCCTCGGACTCCTCGGGGAAGACCCCCGGCACGGACCTCCTCGAAGGGGTGCCGACGCTGCCGGTCATCTACGCCCTCAGAGGCGACGACCCGGCCGACGCGCGCCTGCGCGAACTCGTCGCCGGCCCCGTCCCCGAAGCGGACCTGGCCGAGGCGCTCGAGCTGCTGCGCTCCTCGAAGGCCCTCGAGCAGGCCAAGGCCACGCTGCTGCAGTACCAGGAGCGCGCCCGGGCGCTCGCCCAGGCGCTCCCGGCGGGCCCGGCCCAGAAGGCCCTGGTCGACATCTGCGACTACATGATCGAACGCGACGCCTGACCGGTTTCCAAGCGGCGCGGTAACCGCCACATCTGTGTTGTGGATCGCACCGGGTCCCTGGCGGTGGTCGGCGTTCGCTATCGTTCAGAGGTCGCTTTCCCAGGAAGCGGCGCCCCCTGGCGCGGCGAGGCTTGCGAGCCGTGCCTCCAGACACTCGGCGTCGACCGACGCGTCCGCCGGACACATTTACGGCTAGCAAGCTGCGCCGAGGGTGCGATCCTCCGGCCAGCGCTCCGCTGCCGAGAAGGGAGCGCAGTGCGACCCCGACACCACGGGCCCTCTGCCAAGCCGAAGACCGTCCTCGCCGCGCAAGGCGTCATCTGGCTCCAGTTCACGGCGATCGTCGTCCTCTACTCGATCGGCGTGCGCTTCCTGTTCGACGCGACGCGGTCCTCCTCCAGCCACGACTCGATGCTCGACGTCATCGGCTCGATCGACCTCGAGCGGCTGGCCACGATCCTCCTCAGCGTCGCCGTCACGGTCTCGATGCCGTTCATCGCCACCCGCCTCGGCCGCCGCCGCGCGCACGCGGTCAAGGCCGCCTGGTGGGCCCTCGCGATCGTCCCGGCCGCCATGTACCTGTGGATCCTCGGCCGCGCCTACTTCGCGACCTTCCCCGACGAGGCGCCGTTCTTCGTCAGCGCCGCCGCCCTCCTCGTCGTCTGCGGCTCCTTCCCCGCCGCGACCCTCCTCCTGCTGCGCTCCAAGGCCTCCAAGGCCTGGTTCGCCGCCGAAGAGCTCTTCGAGGAGATCGACCGCGAACTCGCCGAGACCGGCGAACTCGAGACCGCCAAGGCGCGGTAGGCGCCGCCGCGACTTCGCGTTCACCGGCGCCGCGCGCACCCGACCTGCGGTTCCACATGCGATGTTCCGGTTAGCACTACCAAGAAGGCTCGGGTCTGCAGCACTGCCCTGGGCGGGAATGCGCTCTAGTGTCGGTGCACATGACCTCCGCTGAGCCGCGTACCGCTCCCCCGCCCCCGCCCCGCACCGATCCGAGGCGCCGCCCGCTCACCGTCCGCGCCGCCGCGTGGAGCGCCGCCAACCCCTGGAAGGCGATACTCGCCTGGACGCTCTTCGTCGCCGCGTGCTTCGCCGCCGGAACCGCGGCCGGCACCCAGCAGGCCGCGTTCTCCGACTTCTGGATCGGGGAAGCGGGCCGGGCCGAGACGATCGCCTTGGAGCACGGCCTCGCCGCGCCGCCGGTCGAGCAGATCCTCATCACCGCGCCGAACGGCGCCCTCGACGCGTCCGAGGCCGCGGCCGCCGCCGCCGACGTGCGCTCGCGCATGAGCGCCCTGGACGAGGTCGCCGGCGTCGCCGAACCGGTCACGGCCGACAGCGGCGACGCCGTCATGGTCGCGGTGACCATGTCCGTGCCCGCCCACGAGGCCGCCGACCACCTGGACCCGCTGCACGAGGCGACCGCGGCGGTGCAGGAGGCCCACCCCGGGCTCGCCATCGCGCAGACCGGCGGCAAGTCCATCGCCAAGGAGCTCGATGCGCAGCTGGGCGCCGAAATCGGCCAGGTGGAGCGGTTCACGCTGCCCGTCACCCTGGCGATCCTGTTCCTGGTGTTCGGCTCCCTGCTCCTGGCCGGCGTGCCGCTGGCGCTCGCGATCACCTCGATCGTCGCCGCACTGGGCGTGTACGCCCTCGGCTCGCACTTCTTCCCCGACGCGGGCGGCGCGGTCACCAGCGTGCTGGCCATGATCGGCATGGCCGTCGGAGTCGACTACTCGCTGTTCTACCTCAAGCGGGTCAGGGAGGAGCGGGTGCGGACCGGCGGGACCCTCAGTCTCGCCGACGCCGTCGGCGCGGCCGCCGCGACCGCCGGGCGCACCATCGTGACCTCGGGCGTCGCGGTGATCGTTTCGATGGCCGGCCTGTACCTGGTCGGCGACGTCATCTTCTCCTCCATCGCCACCGCCTGCATCATCGTCGTCGCCATCGCCGTGTTCAGCTCCGTGACCGTGCTGCCCGCGCTCTTGGTCAAGACCGGCCGCCGCATCGACGGCGGCAGGCTCCTGCGGCGCCAGGCGGCACCGGGCACCGGCCGGGTGTGGTCGAGGGTGCTGCGGCCCTCCCTGCGCCATCCCGTGGCGACCGCCGTCATCGGCCTCATCGTCATCACCGGGCTCGCCGCCCCGGCGCTCGCCATGAAGACGAGCGTCGAAGGCAAGGAGACGTTCCCCAAGTCGCTGGCGACCATCGCGGCCTACGACGAACTGGTCGCCGAGTTCCCGGCGGCCGGGCTCGCCCACTCGGTCGTCGCGGCGGTCGACACCGCCGACGCCGCCGCGCTCGCCGACGCCGTCGCCGAGCTGGAAGCGGCGACGCACGGCGACCCGCTCTTCGCCGATACCGGACGGCCCCGGATCACGGCCTCGCCGGACGGCGACGCGGTCCGGCTCGATCTCCCGATCCCCTACCCCGCCAGCGACCCTCGCGCGGCCGAGTCCCTGGAGCTGCTGCGCGGGGACCTGGTCCCGGCGACCATCGGCCGGATCGACGGCGCCGAATACGCCGTCTCCGGCGAAACCGCCTACGCCGAGGACTACGCCCGGCACCAGGCCTCGCGGCTGCTCCTCGTCGTCGGCTTCGTGCTCTCGGCGACCGTGGTCGTCACGCTCATCGCGTTCCGGTCGCTGCTCTTCGCGCTGCTGAGCATGGTCCTCAACCTGCTGTCGAGCCTCGCCGCATGGGGCGCGCTGGTCCTGGTGTTCCAGGGCTCCTGGGCCGAGGGCCTTCTCGGCTTCGACTCGCCGGGGTTCATCGGCTCGCGCACGCCGCTCCTGGTGTTCACAGTCCTCTTCGGACTGTCGCTCGACTACCAGTTGTTCGTCATGAGCCGCATCAGGGAGGCCGCGAAACGCGGCCTCGCCCCCACCGCGGCGATCCGGCAGGGCATCCTCTCGTCGGCGAGCGTGGTCACCAGCGCGGCGGTGATCATGATGTCGGTCTTCGTGGCCTTCGTCTTCATCGACCGCATCGAGATGAAGCAGCTCGGATTCGCGCTGGCCCTGGGGGTCCTGCTGGACGCGGTGGTCGTGCGGGTCGTGCTCCTGCCCGCGCTGATGACGCTGACCGCGCGCTCGGGCCGGTGGCCCGCGAACTGGCGACCGGAGGCCCGCGCCGCCGTGCGCTGAGAGCGCCGACAAAGCGGCCGCGGCGAGCCAGGGCTCGCCGCGGCCGCTCCGGCGTCCGTCAGGTGTTGAGGAAGGTGCTGGCCTGGTCGACGAGGTCGAGGAGGAAGCCGGGGACGACGCCGAGGAGGATCGTGGCCGCGACGCCGGCGGCGACGACTGTGCCGGCCATCGGGCTCGGCAGGTTGACCGTGGGGGCGTCGGGCGCGGGCTCGTTGAGCCAGAGCAGGACGACGACCCGCAGGTACGGGAAGGCGAGGATCGCCGAGGAGACGACGCCGACGATCACCAGGCCGACCTCGTCGGCCTGCAGCGCGGCCGCGAAGAGGTTGAACTTGGCGCTGAAGCCGCTCGTGAACGGGAGCCCCGCGAGGGCGAGCATCAGGATCGTGAACACGACGGCCGTGCCCGGCGAGTGCTTGCCGAGACCCGCCCAGCGGGCCAGGTGGGTCGCCTCCTCGTCGCCGTCGCGCACGAGCGAGACGACCGCGAAGGCGGCGATCACGGTGAAGCCGTAGGCGGCCAGGTAGAACATGGTCTGGCCGACCGCGTCGCCGAGCGCGATGACGCCGATGAGCAGGTACCCGGCGTTCGCGATCGAGCTGTAGGCCAGGAGCCGCTTGATGTTCCGCTGCGTGACGGCGAAGATCGCGCCGCCCAGCATCGTCGCCACGGCGATGACCGTCAGGATCAGGTGCCAGTCCCACGCCGAGGACGACAGGCCGACGTTGAAGACGCGCAGGAGCCCGCCGAAGGCCGCGACCTTCACGCATGCCGCCATGAGCGCGGTGACCGGCGTCGGCGCGCCCGTGTAGACGTCCGGCGTCCACATGTGGAACGGGACCGCCGCGGCCTTGAAGAGCAGCGCCACCGCGATCATCCCGACGCCGATGTAGAGGAACAGGCGCGGCTGGCCCGACTCGACGCCCGCCCGGTTGATCCCGGCGAGGTCCACGGTCCCGGCGAAGCCGAAGAGCATCGCCATGCCGTACACGTAGAACGCCGAGGCGAACGCGCCCAGGAGGAAGTACTTGAGCGCGGCCTCCTGGCTGATGAGGCGCCGGCGCTTCGCGAGCCCGCACAGCAGGTACAGCGGGAGGCTGAGCATCTCGAGGGCGACGAACATGGTGAGCAGGTCGCCCGCCGTCACGAACATCATCATGCCGCCGACCGCGAAGAGCGTCAGCGGGAAGATCTCGGTCGCGCCGTCCTCGCGCCGCTGCGCCTTGTCGGCCGCTGAGTCGGCGACCACGGCCGCCTCGGCCACGAAGTCGCCGCCCTTCGTCGTGCGCCGCTCCGCGAGGAGCAGGACCGCGACGAGGGCGAGCACCGCGAGCGTGCCCTGCAGGAACAGGCCCGGCCCGTCGAGGACCACCGAGCCGATGCCGGCGCCCTCGATCTCGAACGCGGCGCTGTGCTTGCCCGCGTTCAGGATCACCGCCGCGAACGCGGCGGCCAGCGTCAGGACCGCGAGAGCGACCTGCACGACCAGCCTGCGGGCCTTGGGGACCGCGGCCTCCACGAGGAGCCCGCCGAAGGCCGCGACGAACACGATGATCATGGGCGCGAGACCGGCCCAGTCGATCTGGAGCCCCGCTTGCTGGGCCTCATTCATTGGTGACTCCTTCGGCGGCGGGCAGGTCCTCAGGGGAACCGGAGATGAAGAGGAGCGTGTTGTCGACGGCCGGCTGGGCCGCGTCGATCAGCGGCTGCGGGAAGAACCCGAAGACGAGGATCGCGACCACCAGCGGCGCCACGAGCGCCTTCTCGCGGACGGTGAGGTCGCGCCTCATCGCGGGCATCTCGTCGAGCACCGGGTTGCGGGTGCCCTGCATGGTGCGCTGGTACATCCAGATCACGTACGCCGCGGCGAGGATGATGCCCAGTGTCGCGAGGACCGCGACGGGCTCGTTCCCGCCGAACGTGCCGTTGAACGCGCCCAGCAGCACCAGGAACTCGGAGATGAACGGCGCGGTGCCCGGCAGCGAGAGCGACGCGAGCCCGGCGAACAGGAACACGCCCGCCAGGATCGGCAGCGTCTTGGCGGCCCCGCCGTAGTCGGCGATCTGCGCCGAGCCGCGGCGGATCGTGAGGAAGCCGACGACCATGAACAGCAGGCCCGTGGCGAGGCCGTGGTTGAACATGTAGAGGACCGCGCCGATCGCGGCCTCCTGCGTGAACGCGAAGATCCCGAGGCCGATGAAGCCGAAGTGGGCGATCGACGTGTAGGCGACGAGCCGCTTCAGGTCGGTCTGCCCGATCGCGACGAACGCGGCGTAGAGCACGCCGATGACGCTCATGGCGATGACCCACGGCGCGAACTTCTGGGTCGCGTCCGGGAACAGCGGGATGCAGTAGCGCAGGATCGCGAACGTGCCGATCTTGTCCATGACGCCGACCAGGAGCGCGGCGGCCGCGGCGGGCGCCGCCCCGCCCGCGTCCGGGAGCCAGGTGTGGAACGGGAAGAACGGGGCCTTGATCGCGAACGCGATGAAGAACCCGATGAACAGCCAGTCCTGCAGCGTCCCGGCGGCCATCGGCTCGGCGTCCACGAGGGTCTGCCAGTCGAAGACCCCGCCGTTGTTCACCCACAGGGCGATCACGGCGACGAGCATGAGCAGACCGCCCAAGAGCGAGTACAGGAAGAACTTCACGGCCGCGTACTGCTTCTTCGGGCCGGTGCCGTAGGAGCCGATGAGGAAGTACATCGGCACGAGCATCGCTTCGAAGAAGAAGTAGAACAGCAGCACGTTCGAGGCGAGGAACGTCGCGAGCATCGCCGCTTCGAGCGCGAGGATGAGCGCGAAGAACGCCGGCACCGAGCGCTTCACGGAGTCGAGGTCGCGCCAGGCCGCGAGCATCGCGATCGGCGTCAGGCCCACGGTGAGCAGGACCATGAGCAGCGCGATGCCGTCGACGCCCCACGACAGGTTGAGGTCCCAGGCCCCGACCCACGCGTAGGACTCGGTGAACTGGAGCCACGGCGCGTCCGGCGAGTAGTCGAAGCCGATCGCCACGAGCGCGGCGATCACGGCGACCAGGCCGGAGGCGGCGAGCGCGGTCCAGCGGGCCGCTTCGGCGTGCTCGCGGCGGATCGACGCGACGGCCACGGCCCCGATCAGGGGCACGGCGACCAGCGCGGACAGCAACGGGAGTTCGTTCATCTGATCTCTTTCCTGATTGCCGCCGCCTGCAAGCGGGAGCGGAAACGAATTCCGGAGGAACAAGTCGAACGTCGGAGACGACTGAGCCGTTGCCGCTCGCCCTCCCCTTCTTTCGACTTACTGCTTAGCACGATAAGCTGTGAAACATGAGTGTCGAGGTCAGGCGCCGGGCGTACCGGTTCCGCTGCTACCCGACGCCCGTGCAAGCCGATCAGCTCGCTCG
Source organism: Glycomyces sp. NPDC049804 (assembly GCF_040674615.1). Taxonomy (NCBI): domain Bacteria; kingdom Bacillati; phylum Actinomycetota; class Actinomycetes; order Glycomycetales; family Glycomycetaceae; genus Glycomyces; species Glycomyces sp. NPDC049804. The sequence continues at coordinate 200,650 of NZ_JBFAMQ010000003.1, read as the reverse complement.
GACGTTCGGATGCTGCCGCCTGGTCTACAACAAGGCACTCGACGCCCGCAACAAGGCCTGGTTTCGACGCAAAGCACGGGTCACATATACCGACACCTCTGCGATGCTCACCAAGTGGAAGCAGCGCAAGGACCTCGCTTTCCTGAACGAGGTCTCCTCGGTGCCACTGCAACAGGCGCTGCGACATCTCCAGCAGAGCTTCACGAACTTCTTCGAGAAGCGCACCGCCTACCCCAGGTTCAAACGCAAGCGAGTGCTGGCCGGCAGCGCCGAGTACACAAGGTCGGCATTCACTTGGCGCGGTGGCGAGCTCAAACTCGCCAAGCAGGACGAGCCACTCAAGATCAAATGGTCGCGGTCCCTTCCACTTAGTGCAGAGCCCTCCACGGTGACCGTTTCCCGCGATAGTGCGGGTCGCTGGTACCTCTCGATCCTGGTCGAAGAAGACATCCCGGCGCTGCCCAAGCGAACCGAAGCCATCGGCATCGACGCTGGGATCACCAGCTTGTTCGCGCTCTCTACCGGAGAGAAGATTGTCAACCCACGTCACGAGCGGCGTGATCGAAATCGTATTCGGCGTCGACAGCAGGACATGTCGCGCAAGCAGAAAGGCTCGGCCAACTACCTCAAAGCTCAAGTTCGTCTGGCGCGCGCTTACGCTCGGGTGACCGATCGACGCACAGATTTCCTGCACAAGCTCTCCACTCGACTGGTTCGCGAAAACCAAACGATCGCCGTCGAGGACTTGAGCGTGCGCGGGATGATGTCGAATCACACCCTTGCGCGAGCCATCGCGGATGCCTCCTGGGCCGAGTTCCGCCGCATCCTCGAGTACAAGGCCGAATGGTACGGCCGGGATCTGCTTGTGGTGGACCGGTTCCTGCCGTCGTCGAAGACGTGTTCGTCGTGCGGCACATTGAAGGACAAGATGCCGCTCAACGCACGCACCTTCACTTGCCCCGATCGAACCTGCGGGCATGCGGAGGACCGTGATGTGAACGCGGCCAAAAACATTCTGGCGGCCGGGCTGGCCGTGGCAGCCTGTGGAGACGGTGTAAGACACAAGCGCTCCTAGCGTGCGTGCGACTGTCGAAGAAGCAGGAAACCCGGTCGGGCAACCGACAGGAATCCCCGCTCCGCGGGGAGGAAGTCAATGGACGACCACCACCATGAGCGCGGCCACCACGATGAGCGCGCCGGACAGAATGGACAGGGCATAGGAGCGGACGAAGCCGGTCTGCAGCACGAGCAGGCGGCGCGAGGTGCCGCCGATCGCCGCAGAGAGGCCGTTGACGGCGCCGTCGACGACGCGGCCGTCCATGGCGACCGAGGCGCTGGCGGCGAGTCGGCTCGGGCGTTCGAAGACGCCGCGGTTGACGGCCTCGCCGCCGAGGTCGGCGCGGGCGAAGCGCACCGGCCAGGCGGCGGCGCGCGGCACTTCGTCGGTGCCGCCTCGGAACAGGAACCAGCCGAGGCCGGCGCCGAGGACCACGACGACGGTGGTGGCGATGGTGACCTGCATGTGGGTCAGGTGGCCGTGGACCTCGTGCGGCTCGCCGAAGACGGGCGCGAGCCATTCGGGCACCGAGGTGGCCATGAGGCCGCCGGCGCCGAGCGAGCCGAGGCCGAGCAGCACCAGCGGCACCGTCATGATCGCCGGGGACTCGTGCGGGTGCACGTCGTCCGTCCAGCGCTCGGGGCCGTGGAAGGTGAGCACGAACAGCCGGGTCATGTAGAAGGCGGTGAGCGCCGCGCCGAGGAGGGCGGCGCCGCCGACGACCCAGCCCTGCCAGCCTTCGCGGGCGAACGCGTCGTGGATGATCGGGTCCTTGGTGAAGAAGCCCGAGAACGGGAACAGGCCGATGATGGCGAGCCAACCGGCGGCGAACGTGGCGTACGTGAGCGGCATCTTCCGCCAGAGGCCGCCGAAGCGGCGGATGTCGGTCTGGTCGTTCATGGCGTGCATGACCGAGCCGGAGCCGAGGAACAGCCCGGCCTTGAAGAAGCCGTGCGCGAGGAGGTGGATGATGCCGAGCGCGAACGCCCCGCCGCCGAGGCCGACGGCGAGGAACATGTAGCCGATCTGCGAGACGGTGGACCAGGCGAGGACGCGCTTGATGTCGTCCTTGGCGCAGCCCACGATCGCTCCGAAGAGGAGGGTGAGGGCGCCGACGACGACCACGGCGGTCTGCACGTCCGGGTTGAGGCTGAAGATCACGTGCGAGCGGGCGATGAGGTACACGCCCGCGGTGACCATGGTGGCGGCGTGGATGAGCGCCGACACCGGGGTCGGGCCCTCCATGGCGTCCGGGAGCCAGGTCTGGAACGGGAACTGGCCGGACTTGCCGCAGGCGGCGGCGAGGAGCAGCAGCCCGATGGCGAGGCTCGTGCCCGTGGACAGGGACTCGGCGCCGTTGAAGACCCCCGCGAAGTCCACGGTGCCCAGCGCGCCGAGCATGGTGAACATGGCCAGAAGGAACCCGACGTCGGCGACGCGGTTGGTCAGGAATGCCTTCTTGCCGGCGGTGGCCGCGGCGGGCTTCATCTGCCAGAAGGCGATGAGGAGGTACGAGGCGAGGCCCACGCCCTCCCAGCCGATGAAGGTCATGAAGTAGTTGCCGCCCAGGACGAGCACGAGCATCGCGGCGGCGAACAGGTTGAAGTAGGCGAAGAACCTCCGGCGGCCCTCGTCGTGCGCCATGTAGCCGACGGCGTAGACGTGGATGAGGAAGCCGACCCCGGTGATGAGAAGGCAGAACACCGCGCTCAACGGGTCGAAGAGCAGGTTCGCCTCGATCTGGAGGCCCTGCACCGAGATGATGGTGAACAGGTCGAGTTCGGCGCTCTTGTTCTCCAGGCCCGCAAGGGAGGTGAACATCGTGACGGCGAGCGCGAAGGCGCCGCCGATGGTGGCGACGCCGAGCCAGTGCCCCCATCTGTCGGCGCGGCGGCCCGCGAGGAGCAGGACCGCGGCGCCGAACGCGGGCAGGGCGATGAGCAGCCACGCCAGCGAGAGGACCCCTTCGGCGGGTGCGTACGAGATGTCGTCCACTGTGTCCCCTCTAGGCCTTCAGCAGGTTGGCGTCGTCAACGGAGGCGGAGCGCCGGGACCGGTAGATCGCCATGATGATCGCCAGGCCGACCACGACCTCGGCGGCGGCGACGGCCATCACGAAGAACGCCATCACCTGCCCGTCGATGTTCCCGCTGGTGCGGGCGAAGGTGACCAGGGTCAGGTTCCCGGCGTTGAGCATGAGCTCGACGCACATGAACACGACGATCGAGTTGCGCCGCACCAGGACGCCGACCGCGCCGATCGTGAAAAGCGCGGCGGCCAGGATCAGGTAGTACTCGGGGCTCATGCGTCCCGTCCTTCCGTGTGCTTCGGCGCGGCCTCGGCGGCGGTGAGCTGGCGCGGCGGCACGTACTCGGAGAGCGACGCGGGCTCGATCGAGCCGTCGGGCCGCAGCGCGGGCGTCGCGGTCGAGTCCGAGTTCGCGAACACGCCCGGGCCGGGCCTCGGGCCCGGGTAGCTGCCGGGCGCGAACCGCTCGCGGCTGTGCTCCTTCTGCCCGCGGTGGCCGCCCTTCTTGGCGACGTGCGCGAACATGAGCGCGCCGACCGCGGCCACGGTGAGCGCGCCCGCCATGACCTCGAACGGGAACAGGTAGGTCGAGAACAGCGCCTCGGCGATCGCCTCGACGTTCGACTGCGCGCCGGTCGCCCAGCGCGGGTCGGCCGCGATCGTCATGCCCGAGACCGCGCGCGCCAGGCCGGAGGCCAGGAGCGCCGCCATGCCGATGCCGAGCAGCACCGCGAAGAGGCGCTGCCCGCGCAGCGTCTCGAACATCGAGTCCTTCGAGTCGCGCCCGAACAGCATGAGCACGAACAGGAACAGCATCATGATCGCGCCCGTGTAGACCATGATCTGCACGAACCCGAGGAACGGGGCGGCCTGCATGATGTAGAAGACCGCCAGGCAGAGCATGGTGACCGCGAGCATCAGCGCCGCGTGGATCGCCGAGCGCGCCAGCACCAGGCCCATGGCCCCGCCGAGCGCGATCGGCGCGAGGATCCAGAAGAACACCGACTCGCCGCTGATGCCGTTCTGGGCGACGGTCTGCGCGACGTCGATCATCACTGCTCACCCCTCCGGTTCTGCGCCAGCATCTCCGTCAGGGAGAACTCCGCGCCCTCGCTCGCGCCCGGGTTGGCCGGGCCGGAGGCGTAGTACGCCTTCTCGCTGTCGCCCAGGCGCATCGGGTGCGGCGGCTGCTCCATGCCCTCGATGAGCGGGGCCAGCAGCTCCTCCTTGGTGAAGATGAGGTCGCGGCGGTCGTCCCGGGCCAGCTCGTACTCGTTGCTCATGGTGAGCGAGCGGGTCGGGCAGGCCTCGATGCACAGGCCGCAGAAGATGCAGCGCGCGTAGTTGATCTGGTAGGTCTTGGCGTACCGCTCGCCGGGCGAGAACCGCTCGGCCTCGGTGTTCTCCGCGCCCTCCACGTAGATCGCGTCGGCCGGGCAGGCCCACGCGCACAGCTCGCAGCCGATGCACTTCTCCAGCCCGTCGGGGTGGCGGTTGAGCACGTGCCGGCCGTGGAACCGCGGCTGGAGCTTCGAGGGCTCCTCCGGGTAGTCGACCGTGACCTTCGGCTTGAACATGTGCGAGAAGGTGACGCCGAAGCCTTTAGCGAAACCGGACATTACTCCTCCTCTCCCTTGTCGGTAGGACCAGAGCCGTTGACGGGAACGGCCGTGCTTGCGGGTTCGAGCTCCGTGAGCGAGCGCGGGCTCGGCGGGACGGCCAGGTCGAGCGGCGGCACGGGGAACCCGCCCAGGCCCGTGTCGGGCTCGGCCGGCTCCTCGTACTGCTTCCGGCTGGGCCAGAAGAAGATCAGGGCCATCACGACGATCGCCGCGCCGCCGGCGAACGCGATGCGCGTCGGCAGCTCGTTGTCGGTGTCGAGCCCGATGTTCATGGCCGCCAGGACCATGAGCCAGACCAGCGACACCGGCACGAGGACCTTCCAGCCCAGGCGCATGAACTGGTCGTAGCGCAGGCGCGGCAGCGTGCCGCGCAGCCACACGTAGAAGAACAGGAACGCCAGGACCTTCCCGAAGAACCACACCAGCGGCATGAACCCCTCGTTCGCGCCCGGCCACCACGAGTTCGGGAACGGCGCGGCCCAGCCGCCCAGGAAGAGCGTCACGCACAGGGCCGACATCGTGACCATGTTGACGTACTCCGCCAGGAAGAACGACGCGTACTTCAGGCTCGAGTACTCGGTCGCGAACCCCGCCACCAGCTCCGACTCCGCTTCCGGAAGGTCGAACGGGGCGCGGTTCGTCTCGCCGACCATCGAGATCACGAAGATCACGAAGCTCGGCGCGAGGATGATGAAGTACCAGCCCGGCAGCGTGACCTCCGTGCCGCCGAACTGGAGCGGCAGGCCCTCGGCCTGCGCCTCGACGATCGCGCCGGTCGACATCAGCTGCGACTGGAAGAACACCGTCAGCACCGCCAGGCCCAGCGCGATCTCGTACGAGATCACCTGCGCCGCGGCGCGGAGCGCGCCCAGCAGCGAGTACGTCGAACCGGAGGACCAGCCCGCCAGCACGATGCCGTACACGCCGAGCGCCGAGCACGCCAGGATCAGCAGCACGCTCACCTCGAAATCGGTGAGCTGCAGCTCCGTCTCGATCCCGAAGACGTTCACCTCGGGCCCGAACGGGATCACCGCGAACGCCGTGAACGCGCACGTCACCGCGATGACGGGGGCCGCGATGAACACGACCTTGTCCGCCGTCCGCGGCATCACGTCCTCTTTGAACGCCAGCTTCAGGCCGTCCGCGAGCGACTGCAGCAGACCGAACGGCCCGTTGCGGTTCGGCCCCGGCCGCACCTGCATGATCGCCACCACGCGCCGCTCGTACCAGATGGTGAAGAGCACCAGCAGCACGAGCACCACGAAGACGAGCACGCCCTTGACGAGCATGAGCCAGATCGGATCGTTCATCACTTGACCGCCTCCACGGCTTCACCCGACTGAGCGGCCGGGCGAGGGACGTTCGGGTAGGCGCGGATCGTGACCACATCGCCCGAACCGGCGCCCAGGTGGCGGTAGATCCCGCGACCCGGCGCGTTCTGCGGCAGCCAGACCACGCCCTCGGGCATGTCGGTGACCCTGAGCGGCAAGGTGATCCCGCCGATCGAGGTCGCCACGGTGACGCCGCCGCCCTCGCTCGCGCCGATCGCCTTCGCCGTCGCGGCGCTCAACCGCACCACCGGGTCCGGAGCGCAGCCCGCCAGGTGCGGGTTGTTCTCCTGCATCGAACCGCCGTCGAGGAGCTGGCGCCACGTCGCGAGGATCGCCTTGCCGTCCGACTTCGGCGACGCCTGCGAGCCGTCGATTTGCGCAGTCGGGTGCGCGGCCCGTTCCACGGCCCAGTCCGGCGCCGGCTGGCGCGTGATCGGATCCGGCAGCCCCGCGAGTTCCGCACGCACCGTGCGGGTCTCGGCGAGCCCCAGCTCGATCCCCATCGCCGCCGCGAGCGTGTCGAGCACCGCGTGGTCCGACATGAGATCCGAGGGGATCACCGTGTCGAACGTCCGCAGCCGCCCCTCCCAGTCGAAGTACGCCCCGGGCTTGCCCGTCACCGGCGCGACCGGCAGGATCACGTCCGCCACCCGCGTCACCGCCGAGTGCCGGATCTCCAGGGAGACCACGAACCGGGCCGCGTACAGCGCCGCTTCGACCGCGGGCCCGTCCGCGAAGTCGTACGGGTCCACCCCGCCCACCAGGAGCGCGTCGATCTCGCCCTCCGCGGCGGCCTGCAGGATCTCCCAAGCGCCGCGGCCTTCGTTGCCGGGCAGGGACGCCACGCCCCAGTACTCGGCCAGCTGGTCGCGGTCCGCCGCGTACGAGGCGAGGCCGCCGCCCGGCAGCAGCCCGGGGAGGCAGCCGGACTCGACCGCGCCGCGGTCGCCCGCGCGCCGCGGGATCCACGCCATCCGCGCGCCCGTGGCCTTCGCCAGTCGCACCGCCGCCGACAACGCGCCCTCCACAGTGGAAAGACGCTCGCCGAGCAGGATGACCGCGCCGTCCTCGCTCAGCGCGTCGCGCACGAAGCCGCCGCTCCGCCAACCGTCGAGGAGTTCGGCCTCCTCGCCCGGCAGGGCCTCGATGAGGTTCGCGTTCAGCTTCGCCGTGCCGCGCGTCGCGAACGGCGCGACCACGTGCACCCGCTGGCCGCGCTGGCGCACGGCCTTGCGCAGGCGCAGGAACGCGATCGGGCACTCCTCCTCGACCTCGAGGCCGACGGTGACGACCACGGGGGCCTTCTCCAGGTCCTCGTAGGTGACCGCGCCGCTCGACGGGAAGACCCCGGCCACGGCGTGCGCCAGGAACTCCGCCTCCTCCGAGGAGTGCGGGCGGGAGCGGAAGTCGATGTCGTTGGTGCCGAGGGCGACCCGCGCGAACTTCGAGTACGCGTACGAGTCCTCGACGGTGAGCCGGCCTCCCGGCAGGACCCCGACGCGGCTGCCCGCGCCCTTGAGCCCCGCGGCCGCGCGGCGCAGGGCCTCGGGCCAGGACGCCTCGCGCAGCGAGCCGTCCTCGTCGCGGACCAGCGGCTTCGTGACCCGGTCGGCCGCTTCGATGTAAGAGGAGCCCCAGCGGCCCTTGTCGCAGTTCCACTCCTCGTTCACCGCCGGGTCCTCGCCCGCGAGGCGGCGCAGGACCTTGCCGCGGCGGTGGTCCGAGCGCTGCGCGCACCCGGCCGAGCAATGCTCGCACACGCTGGGCGTCGACACGAGGTCGAAGGGGCGCGAGCGGAACCGGTACTGCGTGCCGGTGAGCGCGCCGACCGGGCAGATCTGGACGGTGTTGCCCGAGAAGTAGGACTCGAACGGCTCGTCCTCGTACACGCCGACCTGCTCGAGCGCCGAGCGCTCCATCAGCTCGATGAACGGGTCGCCCGCGACCTGGTCGGAGAAGCGGGTGCAGCGCGCGCACAGGACGCAGCGCTCGCGGTCGAGCAGCACCTGCGAGGAGATGGGCAGCGCCTTCTTGTAGCGGCGCTTGTCCCCCGGCTCCATGCGGGTCTCGGTGCGCCCGGTGCTCATGGCCTGGTTCTGGAGCGGGCACTCGCCGCCCTTGTCGCAGACCGGGCAGTCCAAGGGGTGGTTGATCAGGAGGAACTCCATGATCCCCTCCTGGGCCTCCTTGGCGACCTCGCTGGTGTGCTGGGTCTTGACGACCATGCCCTCCATGGCGGTGGTCGTGCAGGAGGCGGCGGGCTTGGGCATGCCGCGCCCGTTGCCCATGTCGGGGACGTCCACGAGGCACTGGCGGCAGGCCCCGGCGGGCTCGAGCAGCGGGTGGTCGCAGAAGCGGGGGATCTCGATGCCGAGCTGCTCGGCGGCCCGGATGATCAAGGTGCCCTTGGGGACCGTGACTTCGACGCCGTCGATGGTGAACGTGACTTGATCGGTCATGTCAGTGCGCTCCGATCTTTTCCGCGTCGAAGAGTGCCGGCTTGTGGCCCTCGATGTAATCGAGGTAGTCCTGCCGGAAGTACTTCAGCGAGGACGTGACGCACGAGGTCGCGCCGTCGCCGAGACCGCAGAAGGAGCGGCCGAGGAGGTTCTTGCACGCGCTCTCGAGGAGCTTGAGGTCGCCGAGGGAGCCCCGGCCGGAGAGGATGCGCTCGTAGACGCGCACCATCCAGTAGTTGCCCTCGCGGCAAGGCGTGCACTTGCCGCAGGATTCGTGCTGGTAGAACTTCAGCCACCGCCAGCAGGCGACCACCGGGCAGTCCTGGTCGGAGAAGATCATGACCGCGGTGGTGCCGAGGATCGAGCCGGCCTTCGCGACGTTGTCGAAGTCGAGCGGCACGTCGATCGAGTCGGCCGAGAGCATCGGGGTGGAGGAGCCGCCGGGGGTGAAGAACTTCAGCTCGTGCCCCTCGGACATGCCGCCGGCGAGCTCGATGAGCTCGCGCAGCGTCGTGCCCATCGAGCACTCGTACTGGCCGGGGCGCTTGACGCGGCCCGAGAGCGAGTAGATCATCGTGCCCGCGGCGTTCTCGGAGCCGAGGTCCTTCCACCACTGCGCGCCGCCGAGCACGATGTGCGGGACGGCCGCGATGGAGCCGACGTTGTTGATGCACGTGGGCTTGTTGTAGAGGCCGTGCGTCGCCGGGAACGGCGGGCGCAGGCGCGGTTGGCCGCGCTTGCCTTCGAGGGAGTCGAGGAGGGCGGTCTCCTCGCCGCAGATGTACGCCCCGGCGCCCGAGTGGATCACGACCTCGAGGTCGAACCCGGAGCCGAGGATGTCCTTGCCGAGGTAGCCGGCTTCCTTCGCTTCGCGCACGGCGTTGCGCAGGCGGCGCGCCGCGTGGATCGCCTCGCCGCGCACGTACACGAACGCGCGGCTCGCCTTGATCGCGTAGGAGGCGATGACGATGCCCTCGATGAGCGAGTGCGGGTCGTTCATCATGAGCGGCAGGTCCTTGCAGGTGCCCGGCTCGCCCTCGTCCGCGTTGACGACCAGGTAGTGCTCCTGGCCGTCGTCGGGCACGAACTGCCACTTCATGCCCACGGGGAACCCGGCGCCGCCGCGGCCGCGGTGGCCCGAGTCCTTCATGAACGCGATGAGGTCGCCCTCGGAGTACTTGAGGGCCTTGCGGAGCGCCTTGTAGCCGTCGAGCTGCTCGTAGACCTCGAGCTTCCACGCGTTCGGGGACAGCCAGCGCTTGGTGACGACGGGCTTGAGCTTGTTGAGGGCGTCCTCGCGGGGCCGCCTGGGACCGGGCACGGTTACGCTCACTTCGCTTCCTCTGGTTCCTTGGCCAGCAACGGCGCGGTGGGGTCGAACGAGGGCGCGGTGATGCCCGCTTCGGCCGCGAGGCGCGCCCCGGCGAGCGTGGCGTCGCCCTGGGCGTTGCCCTCGAGCCCGGCGGTGCGCTCCTCGTCGAACCCGGCCAGCTGCACCGAGATCTCGCGCAATGTGCACAGTGGAGCGCCGCGGCTGGGCACCGGGCGGCGGCCCTCCTTGAGCTCCCGCACCAGGTCGAGGGATTTCGCCTCGTCCATGTCGTCGAAGAACTCGTAGTTGACGGTGACGACCGGCGCGTAGTCGCACGCGGCGAGGCACTCGGCGTGCTCGAGCGTGATCTTGCCGTCCGCGGTGGTCTCGTCGTGGCCGACGTCGAGCTCGTCGCTCAGGGCGTCGAACACCTGCTGCCCGCCCTTGGCCTGGCAGAGGGTGTTGGTGCACACCGAGACCAGCCAGTCGCCGGCCGGCTCGCGCTTGTACATGGTGTAGAAGGTCGAGACCGCCTGCACCTGGGCCTTGGTGATATCCAGGACCTCGGCGCAGAACGCGATGCCGTCGTCCGAGATGTAGCCATCGTGCGACTGCACCAGGTGGAGCAGCGGCAGGAGCGCCGAGCGCTCGCGGCCCTCGGGGTAGCGGACGAGGATGGCCTCGGCCTGCTCGCGGATCTTCTCCGGGTAGTTCACCTGTCGCAACCTCCCATGACCGGGTCGAGCGAGGCCCCGCCCGCGATGACGTCCGCGAGCAGGCCGCCTTCGGCGAGCGCGGGGATCGACTGCAGGTTGATGAAGGAGGGCTCTCGCATGTGGACGCGGAACGGCCTCGTGCCGCCGTCGGAGACGGCGTGGATGCCGAGTTCGCCGCGTGGGGCCTCGATGGCGGTGTACACCTGCCCGGCCGGGACCCGGAAGCCCTCGGTGACGAGCTTGAAGTGGTGGATCAGCGCCTCCATCGACTGGCTCATGATGTGCCGGATGTGGTTGAGGCTGTTGCCCATGCCGTCGGCGCCGAGGGCGAGCTGGGCGGGCCAGGCGATCTTCTTGTCCTCGACCATGACCGGGCCGGGCTCGAGCTTGTCGAGGCCCTGGTCGATGATGCGCAGGCTCTGGCGGATCTCCTCGAGCCGCACGACGTACCGCGCCCAGGCGTCGGCGCCGTTGTGCACCGGGACCTCGAAGTCGTACTCCTCGTAGCCGCAGTACGGCATGGTCTTGCGCAGGTCCCAGGGGAGGCCGGCGGAGCGGAGCACGGGGCCGGTGACGCCGAGGGCGAGGCAGCCGGAGACGTCGAGGTAGCCGACGCCCTGGGTGCGCTCCTGCCAGATGGCGTTGCCGGTGAGAAGGCCTTCGTAGTCGTCGAGGCCCTGCGGCATGTAGTCGACGAACTCGCGGATCATCTTGACGCCGTCGCGCGGGAGGTCCTGCGCGACGCCGCCGGGGCGCACGTACGCCATGTTCATGCGCAGGCCGCAGACGGCCTCGAAGATGTCGAGGATCTTCTCGCGGTCGCGGAAGCCGTAGATCATCATCGAGAGCGCGCCGAGCTCCATGCCCGTGGTCGCGAGGGCGACCAGGTGGGAGCTGATGCGGTTGAGCTCCATCATGATCACGCGGATCACGTCGGCGCGCCGGGGCACCTCGACGCCGAGGAGCTTCTCGACGGCGAGGCAGTAGGCGGTCTCGTTGAAGATCGGCGCGAGGTAGTCGGCGCGGGTCACGAAGGTCGTGCCCTGCGTCCAGTTGCGGTACTCGAGGTTCTTCTCGATGCCGGTGTGGAGGTAGCCGACGATGGGGCGGACCGAGCGGACGGTCTCGCCTTCGAGCTCGCAGACCAGGCGGAGCACGCCGTGCGTGGACGGGTGCTGCGGGCCGAGGTTGACGATGAGCCGTTCCTCGCTGACCGGGTCGACCGAGGCGACGAGCTCGTCCCAGTCCCCTCCGGTGACGGTGTAGACGCGGCCTTCGGTCGTGTCGCGCTCGGCGGCGTAGGCGTCGGTGCCGGTCTCGGCGCCCGCTTGCGAAGCCGTGAATCCAGCGGAGTCGGTGGCGGTCACTTGTAGGCCCTCCGTTCGTCGGGCGGCGGGATGTGCGCGCCCTTGTATTCGACGGCGATGCCCCCGAGCGGGTAGTCCTTCCGCTGCGGGAAGCCCTCCCAGTCGTCGGGCATGAGGATGCGGGTGAGGTGCGGGTGGCCCTCGAAGACGACGCCGAACATGTCGTACGCCTCCCGCTCCTGCCAGTCGGCGGTCGGGTAGACGGCGGTCGCCGACTGGACCGTGGGGTTGTCGAGGCCCACGGCCGTTTCCAGCCGGACGCGGCGCCGGTAGGTCATCGAGGTCAGGTGGTAGACGACGTGGAGCCGGTTGCGCTGGTCGGGGTAGTCCACGCCGGACACCGAGTTGCAGAGCTCGAAGCGCAGGCTCTCGTCGTCGCGCATGGCCTTGCAGACGTCGGCGACCCGGTCGGGCGCGATGTGGATGGTGAGCTCGCCGCGATCGACGATCACCGCGCGGGTGACGTCGTCGCCGAGCGATTCGCGCAGGGCGGCGACCACCTCGTCGAAGTAGCCGCCGAGCGGTTCGGGCGTCGAGACGATGTCGCCGGCGGTCGGCTGGGCCTGCACGAGGCCGCCGAAGCCGGAGGTGTCGCCGGTGTCGGTGACGCCGAACAACCCCTTGCGCTGCATGCCGACCGGCTGCACGTCGTCGGGTCCGGCCGCGCCGGTCCCGGTCGGGTCGGAGGTCATCGCTTCGCCACCGCCTTCCGGATGCGCAGCTGCTCTTCCGTCCCGGTCTTCACGGCCTCGGCCCACTCCTTCTTGCGCTGCTTGTCGAAGCGGTACGAGGAGGGCATCGCGCCGGGCTTGACCACGGGCTCGGGGAGGTCGGCGAGGGCCTGGCGGCGCTTCTCGCCGAGGGGCTCGTGCTGGACCTTCTCGTGGAGCTTGAGGATCGCGTCGAGCAGCATCTCCGGGCGCGGGGGGCAGCCGGGGAGGTACATGTCGACGGGCACGACGTGGTCGACGCCCTGCACGATCGCGTAGTTGTTGAACATGCCGCCGGAGGTGGCGCACACGCCCATCGAGAGGACCCACTTCGGTTCGGGCATCTGGTCGTAGATCTGGCGCAGGACGGGGGCCATCTTCTGGCTCACGCGTCCGGCGACGATCATGAGGTCGGCCTGGCGCGGGGAGGCCCGGAAGACCTCCATGCCGAAGCGGCCGGTGTCGTAGCGGGCCGCGCCGGTGGCCATCATCTCGATGGCGCAGCAGGCGAGCCCGAACGTGGCGGGCCACATCGACGCGCGGCGGGTCCAGTTGACCAGGGCCTCCACGGAAGTGAGGATGATGCCCTGCGGCAGTTTCTCTTCTACACCCATGGCGGCACCTAGTCCCAGTCCAGTCCGCCGCGGCGCCATTCGTAGGCGTAGGCGACGAACAGCGCGGCGATGAACATGAAGACGGCCCAGAACCCGAAGATCCCGAGGACGTCGTGGTGGACCGCCCACGGCACGAGGAAGATGATCTCGATGTCGAAGACGATGAACAGCATGGCGGTGAGGTAGAACTTCACCGGGAACTTGGTCGGCCCCGAGGTCGTGGGGGCCGGTTCGATGCCGCATTCGTAAGGGTCGTACTTGGCGCGGTTCCTGCGGTGCGGGCCGGTGATGCGCGAGGCGACCACCGAGACGATGCCGAACCCGGCGCCGATCGCGAACATGATCACGACGGGCACATAGACTTCCACGTTCCTAAACCCTCCTTTCGGTGAAGCTTGCGAACCGAACATGAGCTCTGCCCAAGCCGGGCGTGACGATCCGCATCCCGTTGACGATCCGGTCGGCGGTGTCCCGCCCGGGTCGGTCGGTGAGGTTCGCCAGCAGTTTCAACACGACGCGCATGAGCGCGGGACGCTTCAGGCCGTGCTCGGTGCACAGCCTCATGACGGTGGGCTTGCCGATGAGGTGCGAGAAGATCCCGCCCATGCGGTAGTACGAGCCCCAGAGGTCGTCCATCCGGTCGGCGTAGGCGCGCAGCGCGGCTTCGCGGCGCGGCACCGACCGCGCGCGGAGCGCTTCGGCGACGACGGAGGCGGCGACCTCGCCGGCTTCGACGGCGTAGGCGATGCCCTCGCCGTTGAAGGGGTTGACCATGCCGCCGGAGTCGCCGACGAGCATGAGGCCGCGGCTGTAGTGCGGGGTCCGGTTGAAGCCCATGGGGAGGGCGGCGCCGCGCACGGGGCCGTCGGCGTTCGCCTCGTCGGCCAGGCCCCACTCCTCGGGCGTGTTGGCGAGCCAGTCGCGAAGCAGCGCGCGGTAGTCGGTCTTGCCGTACCCCTCGGAGGAGTTGAGCACGCCGAGCCCGGCGTTGACGCGGCCGTCGCCGAGCCCGAAGATCCAGCCGTAGCCGGGTTGCAGCACCTCGGGTTCGGCGGCGGTGCGCAGCGAGAGCCACGACTCCAGGTACTCGTCGTCGTGCTTGGCCGCCGACCTGTAGTACTGGCGGACCGCGACGCCCATGGGGCGCTTCTCGTCCCGCTTGAGGCCCAGCGCGAGCGCGAGCCGCCCGGAGACGCCGTCGGCGGCGATCACGAGCGGGGCGCGGTAGGTGACGTGCTCGCCGTCGGCGACGGCGGTGACCCCGCAGACGCGCCCGGCGAGGTCGAAGACCGGCGCGGTGACCTTGACGCCGCAGCGCAGTTCGGCTCCGGCGGCGACGGCCCGGTCGGCGAGGATCTGGTCGAAGTCCAGACGGGTGCGGGTGAGTCCGTAGTCCGGGAAGTCCTGGAGCGTCGGCCAGTCGAGTTCGATGGCGATGTCGTCGGCCACGACGCGGAGGCCGCGGTTGCGGATCCATCCGGCGGCCTCGGAGGTGTCGACGCCCATCTTGAGCAGTTGCGCGACGGCGCGGGGGGTGAGGCCGTCGCCGCAGACCTTCTCGCGGGGGAAGCGGGTCTTCTCGAGCAGCAGAACGTCGAGGCCCCGGGAGGCCAGGTGGTAGGCCGCGGCCGAACCACCAGGTCCCGCGCCGACGACGATGACGTCGGCCTCCGGGGTTGCGTGAGTGGTCACGGGCGTCCTCTCAGGCGAACGGGGCGGTGATCCTTTTAACGACCATCCGGCTTGTGAAGCTCTTCACAAGCGTTTGCCGCAAGTCTAGAACTCCGCTATCTACGCCCTGTCACTTAGGTCCGCCTAAGTTGTCATTATTCGAGGTCACGAGGCATACAGGCGTACTTGAACCAGAGTTGCGGAAGCGATGGGAGCGCCTGAGGTGACGCGCGCTCGCGGAGTGATAAAGCCGACAGTCGCACACCCTTGCAACACGAAATCACCGGAAACACTCTCGTAACAAGTGCCTCCCACCGATTCGCCGCCCCATAGGGCATTCGGGCACGCGAGGCAACGTGGCCATCGACACATCGTTCAAATTTGAAACTTCCCTCGGCGGGCCGTATGGTCGATAGGTAATTCAAATCTGAACTACTTCAAGCTCGCTCTCCCTTGGAAGAGGTAGGAACATGTCCGCAGTCGAGCCCGTCAAGGTCGCCGTCATCTTCTACTCGGCCACCGGCAACGTCACCGCCCTGGCCCGCCAGATCGCCACCGCCGCCGAGAAGCAGGGCGCCGAGGTGCGTCTGCGCCGCGTCGCCGAGCTCGCCCCGCGCGAGGCGATCGACTCCAACCCGGCCTGGGCCGCCAACCACGACGCGATCGCCGAGATCCCCGTCGCCACCCCGGACGACGTCGACTGGGCCGACGCGGTCTTCGTGGGCTCCCCCACCCGCTTCGGCAACGTCGCGTCGCAGCTCAAGCAGTTCCTCGACACCCTCGGCGGCCTCTGGTTCCAGGGCAAGCTGGCCGGCAAGGTGTACTCCGGCTTCGCCGCCGCCTCCGGCAAGCACGGCGGCAACGAGTCCACGCTGCTCGCGCTCTACAACTCGTTCCACCACTTCGGCGGCATCGTGGTGGCCCCCGGCTACGCCAACGAGACGCTGTTCGCCAACGCCTCGCCTTACGGCGTCTCCCACTGGAACGGCTCCGACATCGACGACACCACCCTCGCCGCCGCGGCCGCCCAGGCCGAGCGCGTCGTCGAGACCTCCGCCGCCCTCAAGGCCGGCCGCGCGGCTATCGCCGCTTAGTCGCCGGCGAGTCAGTTAGTCGCTGAGCGCCTGCCCGATCTCGATCGGGTGGGCGCTTTTCCATGTGCGGCGAGGCCGGTTTCGGGCGGGGTTCAAGCGGGCGGCGACGGAGGGGTGGGTTGGGGGTGGGGTTCGTTGGCGGGATGCGGGTGTGGATTGGGCGGCGGGCGACACGGCTCGGACTTTCCCGGTTCCTTTGGGGCACACGTGGACCGGGCGGAACGTGAATGTCTTCTCGTCGTGTGGGTGATGACGGGTGGTTCTGCGCGAGGGATGATTGATGTACGCACAGGGATGCGGAAAACGTACAGGTGGCGAGTAGGTGCAAGCAGACTACGACAAGCCTATGGCCGAAACCCAAACCGTACGGACGCCGAGACCGCTGCTCTACGGGGCATAGGTTTCAGTCCTCTCGTGCTATCGGGTTCCACAGCTGACCACGGCCCTACGGGGGCGTGCTGGGTGGGAGATCGACGGTCGGGATCACCCCGAACGGCGGCAGTGTCCGGAACGAGACACACGAATTGAGCACGACCGCCAGCATGATCAGTGATGACGGCCGGGCAACAAGGACCCGGTCAACCCAGCACCGCCATGCACGGCAAACCAACACCCCGCGCACTCGCATCTTCTTGGTGCGCAAGGGAGGCACCGCCAAGCCCGGGTGCTCCAATGCGCTCAGGAGGCCAGGGCCTCAGGGACGGGCAACCGCACGACAAGGGCGGGAGTGCGTCCGGTCGGTTGGATCAAGACGGCGCGAGCTTTCTCGGTCCGTCCGTCGTCTCGCCATGGCGAGACCGGTCAGGCCGATAGGTCGGATCGGGAGACACCGAGAGCAGGAGAGAGGAGGAGCCGCCCCCGGCACTGATCAGAGTTGGTCGTCGAAGTGCTCCGGGGAATCGAAGGGGGCCAACGCTTCGTGAGAGGCTGGAATGCCCTCCGGGAAGTAGTCGCCGACCCGGTCGCCGTCGCTGCCGGGGGTGATGCCCCCCGCGGGTGGAATGTACTCGATCTCGCCCTTGTCGCTGACCGGGACGCAGCCGCCGAAGCTCACCATGAGGGTCGCGAGATGAGCGGCGGAGAACCAGATGGTGACTCCGTCGTCAGTGGTGGCCTTGATGTCGCGATAGGTCCCGCCGTCGCCTTCGGTGGCGTCGTCGCGGGCGATCTCGTAGCCGAGGGAGGTCCAGTGCTCTCGGAGGACGTTCACGTACTGCTCGTTGACGAGTGGCGTGGCCGAGTCTTCTGCGGAGAACTGGTAGCGGACCTCGACCATGGTGTGGTTCGGGTCGTCGATGCCGTTGTGGCTGCACGGGAGTTCGCCCCAGGAGCGATTCGCGAAGCCGGGGAAGTCGGGCAGGACCTCTACAAGGTCGGCGACCGCCGCCTCGGCCGGGGCGTACACCTCGGCTTGCGTGTACTGGCTCTCCGGCGGAGTGTCCATGTCCTTCTCCATTGCGCTGCAAGCGGTGACAGTGGTGATGAGGGCGGCGAGCCCGACGATCAGGATTCGCGGGCGGGTCATCGGACGCGGCTGTCCTGGCCGGTCACGATGTAGGCCTGGTTGTCGCGGCTGATGTCGTTGCCTTCGTTGGCGGGGGTGCTCGGGTCGTCCCGGTCCCAGTATGAGTTGTGGTTTGCCATGGGACCTTCCCAGAACTTCCACCAGTCGCTCGATGCTCTCGGCGAGTCGCTGGTGAAGGTGTTGGCGCCGAACCCGTCGTTCACGGGCGCACTGCCGTGGACGGGGCCGTATTGGATGGCGTCCTCGTCGTTCGTGGAGGCCCACACGTCGTCGACGCCGAGTGCGGAGGCGGTGTCGACGCTGGTGCCCGGTGAGCCGATCAGGATGAGGTTGTCGGCTTCGACGCCTTCCTTCGCGGCGGCCGTGCCCACCATGGTGGAGCCGTATGAGTGTCCCGTGAGCGAGAAGTTCGAGGGCGCTCCTTCGGCGGTGGCGCGGATGCCTTGTGTGAATGACTCGAGGTCGGCGGCGCCAGCTTCGGCGTACTTGCTGTCAGTGGCCTGGATGAGGGTGTCGGGGGCGTCGTAGCCCATCCACATGACCGTGGCGGTCTCCTCGCCGCCGCCCAGGCGTTGGGCGTCGAAGGCCATGGTGTCGGCGCGGTTCAGAAGGCCTCCGCCGGCGCCGGTGAGGCTGCCGCCCGTCCCGGGCACGTACGTGTTGACGTTGTCGGCCGTGTCGGGGTTGCCGATGGCGACGATGGCCTTGCCGCTGCCTTCGGTGTCGAAGCCGAGGAGGAAATAGTCCTGGCCGGTCTGGGAGGAGGCTGCGGGGCTGCCGTCGTCGTCGGTGATCTTGTCGTGGAGTCGGGACAGGTCTTCGCGGTCCTGTTGCAGGTCGTCGAGATCGGCTCTGGCTCGCTCGTACTCGTGGGAATCGGGGTCCATGCCTTGCAGCGCTTGTTCCTTCGCGTCGATCTGGGCGCCGAGGCTTTCGATGTCGTTGGCCAGGAGGGTCCGGTTGGCGGTGTCGCGTGGTTCAACTGGGATGCCGTCCACCGGGCCGACCCATTCGGGGTGCTCGTCGATGAGGGCGTGGCGCTCGGATTCGCTCAGGCCGTCCCACCACTGGTTGACCTGTTCGGGCGACATGCCGGAAGTGCCTTCGGCGATCGCCTCGGCCTCATTGGCGACTTCCTCGGTGACGCCTTCCCTGTAGTCGTCGACGAGGTCGTCGTAGGTCGCGCCGAGGTGCGGCGGGAGCTCGGTGGGGTTCTCGCGCATCTCCGAGAGCGCGGCGGCGGCCTCGTCGTCGGCGTCGTGCGCGCGGGACATGACCGACCGCAGCCAGTCCTGGTACTGGCCGGCGAGGCCGATGGCGGTGCCGTAGAGGTCGACGGCGCCGAAGAGGACCCTGAGGGTGTCCCAGTCCCAGAAGCCGTCGGGCTTCTTGACCCCGCACATGTCGCACAGCCACTGGGGCGGGTTCAGGGTGAGGATGGCCTGGTGGAGGTCGCCGGAGAGGTTGACGTCGTATTCGCTGTGGGGCCCTTCGATGTCGAAGTCGTGCTGTTCGATGAGCGGAATGAGCTCCTTGAGTTCGTTCTGCTCCTTCTCGAACGCGTCGGCGGCCTCGAGCAGGGTGGTGGCGATGCGGGTGCTGGCGTAGTCGGAGAGGTCGTCCTCGTACCGGTCGGCGGTCATGCCGATCTGGTCGCGCACCTGCGCGGCGGTGTCGGACTCGTAGTTCTCGACGCTCAAGTGGCCGTCGATCACGTCGGTGCGGAGGCGCTCGGTGTGGGCGAGCTGCTGGTCGACGTAGGTCTTCCAGGACTCGCCGAGGGTGCGGACGGCGCCGCAGTCGAGGTCGCGGAGGTGCTCCCAGGTCAAGTCGCTCACGGGCGTCACCAGTCCGGCCGGGAGGAGGCGTTCGCGTTGGGGCGCTCGGGGTAGAGCTCGCCGGCGAGGGACGCGAAGGTGCCGGCGTTGTAGTCGTCGATCTCGACGGCCTGCTCGGCGCAGGCGGCGAGGTACTCGCCGGTGTTGCCGAGGAGTCCGCTGAAGCCTCCGGCGCGGTGGACCCGCCACCATTCGCCGGCGGCTTCGAGGGCGGGGCCGAGGGCGGTGGCGGCCGTTGTGAGGGGGCCGGCGGCTTCGGCGTTGGCGGCGGCCATGGCGGCGGCCTGGGTGTCGGCCTCGGCTTCGATCTCGAAGAGGACGTCGACGGATCTGCGGACCTCGTCGGGGTCCATGGCGAAGACGTCAGCGCCGGCCATGCGCGGTTTTCGGGTAGGACGGAGCGTGATGGGACGCAAGGGGCATGGTTCGAGTCCTCGGGGGAATAGGAACGAAACTTTCCGTCACTATATCGATCCGAAACCACCCGGACCAGGGTCAAATCGCGCGGGTCGCGGCGCCTCAGGACTGGATGCGGGCGAGGACGCGCTTGGCGAGCTCGCCCATCTGGCGCATCTCGTCGCCGTCGAGCTCGTCGAAGACGAGTTCGCGCACGAGCCGCACGTGCCCGGGCGCGGCCTGGGCGAGGCGTTCGCGGCCCGCTCCGGTGAGGCGGGCGAGGGTCGAGCGGCCGTCGTCGGGGCAGGCGAACCGCTCGATGAGGCCTTCGTTCTCGAGGCGGCGGGCGACGTGGGAGAGGCGGGAGAGGGACCCGTTGCACAGGAACGCGAGGTCGCTCATGCGCATCGTGCCGCCTTCGGCGTGCTCGAGGCCGACGAGGACGCAGTACTCGAAGTGGTTGAGGTCGGCGTCGCGGCGCAGCTGCACTTCCAGGGCTCCGGGGAGCCGCATGACCACGCCGATGAGCGCCAGCCAGGTCGCCATCTCCGCTTCGTCGAGCCAGGGCGCTTCATCACTCATGCAACAAGCTTAACTGGACTACTTGATACATCAAGGAATCCGAGCTAGGTTTATTGAACGTTCAATGAATCGGAGTGACCAATGCCCGGCCGACCCGGCGCCGCGTTCGACGCCTTCCTCGAGAACACCGCGCCCGCCGCCGCCGGACGCCGCGACTGGACGCCCGAGGACGGCGCGCTCCCCGCGCTGTACCTGAGCCACGGCGCCCCGCCGCTGTTCGACGAGGCCGCGTGGATGGGTCAGCTCTTCGACTGGGCGCAGGGCCTGCCGAAACCCAAGGGCATCCTCATCGTCTCGGCCCACTGGGAGGCCGCGCCGCTCATGATCTCCAGCCCCGCGGCCGCGACCCCGCTCGTCTACGACTTCGGCGGCTTCCCCGAGCGGTACTTCCAGATGCGGTACGAGACGCCGGACGCGACCGCCATGGCCGAGCGCGTCGCCGCCGCCATGCCCGACACCGAGCCGCTGCACCAGCACACGAGCCGTGGACTCGACCACGGCGCCTGGGTCCCGCTCAAGGTCATGTACCCCGACGCGGACGTGCCGGTGCTCCAGATGTCGATCCCCACGCACGACCCCGACCGCCTCATGGCGCTCGGCGCGCGCCTGCGGCCGCTTCGCGAAGAGGGCTACCTCGTCGTCGGCTCCGGCTTCATGACGCACGGGCTGCCGTTCGTGGACTTCCGGCACCCCGAGAACGTCCCCGGCTGGTCCGCCGACTTCGACGTGTGGGCTTCGGAGGCGCTGGCGCGCGGCGACATCGAGGAGCTGGCGCGGTACCGCTCGCAGGCGCCGGGGATGCCGTACGCGCATCCCACCGTGGACCACTACGTGCCGCTGTTCGTGACCTACGGGGCCGCGAGCGAGCAGGAGCAGGCGGCGACCACCGTCATCGACGGGTACTGGTTCGGGCTCTCGAAGCGCTCGTTCCAACTCGACTGAGACCGTTGGGCCCGACCACGGGGCGGGCCCGCAAGCCGCGGGCAGGTGATCGTCATAATCCCCCGCCCGCACGCGCCGTCCGCGCCGCACCCACCAAGCGGCCGGGCGGCGCACCTATGTCAGACCGCCCCCGGCTCGACGACCCATTCGACAGGTTGACCGGTGACCTCGGCAATGGTCGCGAAGTCCTGGTCGTAATGCAGGATCGTCAGGCCCTCCCTGGCGGCGACCACCGCCGGCATGGCGTCGACCATGGAGGCGCAGCGGTGTTTCCCGCTCTCGGTGAGTTGCTGCTGAAGCTCCAGCACCTCGGCGAACACGTTGTCGCCCATGGGAGCCCATGGAAATGCCGGAATCATGACCGCCTTGAGGCGGTTCCGTTCGGCGCGATCGCGCGCAGTGAACAGCACTTCGTACTCGGTGGCGTCGCAGATGGAGATCAACCCGCGGCGCAGCAGCGGGTCGAGTCTGGCCTTCACCGGTTCGAGGCCCCAGCGCGACAGCGCGCTGGTGTCACCCAGGCACTGCGTCACGACCGAATCTTCCGCCGCGCCTCGGGATCGGCGAGTTCGGCGAAAGACCCGCCCGACGCCAGCTCGATGAACCGCTCCCGGGCCTCTTCGGCGATGACTCGTCGCACCGCGGGGTCGATGGTCTCCTTGATCGTCGAAGTGCCCAGGATCGCCTGAGCCTGCTCCATCTGCTCGGTATGGATGTCAACGGCGGTCTTGGCCATCCGAATCATCCCCTCTTGGGCGTAGAAGAAGACACGGATAGGTATATCCGAACACACCTTCTGTCGGCCTGCCCACCGCGCCGCCTATTTGAACCCGCGGTGCATGGCGACCGCGCCGCCGGCGAGGTTGCGCCAGGCGACCTTCCGGAAGCCGGCCTTGACGATGCGGTCGGCGAACGCGGCCTGGTCGGGCCAGGCCATCGTCGACTCGGAGAGGTACTTGTAGGCCTCGGGGTCGGAGGCGACACGGGAGGCCACCTTCGGCAGGACGTGCTTGACGAAGACGCCGTGGGCCTTGCGGTAGGGCTTCCAGACCGGCTGGGAGACCTCGCACAGGACCATGCGCCCGCCGGGGGCGAGGACGCGGCGGATCTCGGTGAGGCAGGCGTCGAGGTCGACCACGTTGCGGATGAAGAAGGACCCGGTGACGGCGTTGAAGGCGTCGTCGGCGAACGGCAGGCGCAGCGCGTCGGCGTTCACGAGCGGCACCTGCCGGTCCTGGTGGTGCTTCAGCATCTCCAGGGAGAAGTCGACGCCGATGACGTCGGCGCCGGACTTGGCGAGCTCGGCGGTGGAGACGCCGGTGCCCGCGCCGAGGTCGAGGCAGCGCTCGCCCGGCTGGAGGCTCAGGGCCTCGCGGACGGCCTTGCGCCACCGCTTGTCCTGCCCGGCGACCATCACGGTGTTGGTGCGGTCGTAGCCCGGCGCGACCCGGTCGAACATCGCCGCGATGCGGCCGGGTTCTTTACGCGGGGTATTCGCTTCGTTCGCCTCGATCACTCGCACAGCCTTGCACACGGGAAACAGAAAATCCGCCGGAGCCCTGTCGGTGTGGGCCCCGGCGGATCAAGGGGTTATATCGGGCGCGCGCGGGGTAACGCGGCGCGAGCGGCCATGAGGGAGCAGGGTACGGCCGCACGCTCGCCCGGAAGGGAAGCTGGTGAAGGAACCCGGATGACGGGCGGGAGCGCCTGGGGCGCACCGGAAGACGCGGCGGTGTACTCGATCGAGCGGTGCATCGGCGCCTCCTTTGCCGTCTTCGGTTCGAAGTAGCGGACCGGCCTCGATCCCGGCTGGGATGACACTGAGAGAGCTCCCGAGTGCGGTCTGCGCTACACGACCACATTGACGCATCCAAGCTGTGATGTCGATCTATGAAACCGAACCGTTATCCCGTGTAACCCTTCCGATAGCAACGGCGTGCCGGTTGTCACAAGGAGCGACGCACTCGTATGCCTTCGCCGGAAAACCGCAGGTTCCGCCGTTTTGCCGCACCGTGTCCGGCAACGGCCAGGCCGAAAGGAAAAACGGCGGGGCGCGCATGCGCGCCCCGCCTTCTCCAGGGGATACACAGAGAGGCGGACCTCTCCGGTGATGGAAGTCGTTCAGCCTCCGTTCAGGGAGGCCCTATTCAGCATCGCGGACCCGCGGCCGATCGACAAGCGCCGAGATCGAAGCGTTATTCAACGTCTACCGCTGAATGAGACCGCCCTTGAGCACGGTCGCAGTGCACTTCCCCGCCGCGCCGTTGACGAGCGCCGCGTACGGGTCGCCCTCGGTGTCGACGTCGAAGACCGCCAGGTCGGCGCGGTTGCCCACCTTGATGGCACCGATGTCGTCCCGGCCGAGGGCCTTCGCCCCGCCCTCGGTGGCGGCGCGCACCAGCCACTCGTCGAGGCCTTCGCCGCCGTCGCCCTGGGCCAGCGCGAGCTTGCGCAGCAGCGGCCATTCGGCGGCGACGTCCAGGTCGGGGCTGGAGGCGCGCGAGTCGGTGCCGACGGCGACCGTGTTGCCCTCGGCGCGGTAGGCCGCGACCGGCGGTTCGCCCGCCTCGAGGCGCGCGTTCGAGCGGGCGCACAGGGCCACGGCGGTGCCGAGGGTGCGCAGCAGTTCGCGGTCGGCCTTGTCGAGGTGGACGCCGTGCGCCACATGGGAGTCGGGGCCGAGCCAGCCGACCTTCTCCATCTGCGCGGCCGGGGAGTGCCCCGCGCCGCCGTCGGCGAGTTCGAGGTCAAGCCCGGCGCGGCGGTTCATGAACGCGAACGGGCCG
This sequence comes from Glycomyces sp. NPDC049804, assembly GCF_040674615.1. Lineage (NCBI taxonomy): Bacteria > Bacillati > Actinomycetota > Actinomycetes > Glycomycetales > Glycomycetaceae > Glycomyces > Glycomyces sp. NPDC049804. The sequence goes on along the minus strand of NZ_JBFAMQ010000003.1, from coordinate 176,600 downwards.
GAGCCGCGGCGCACGAACATGTCCTCGTGCATGGTCTCGGCCAGGTGCGGGTGCAGGCGGATGTCGAGGGTCCGCGCGAGCTCGGCGAGGCTCTTGCCGACCTCGGTGCCGATCGTGTACAGCGTGTGCGGGCTGATGCCGACCGCGATGTCGGAGTTGTTGACCGCCCGGCTGTCGGTGACGACCTCGCGCCAGGCGGCCCGGCGGGCCTCCCACGCGCCCCCGTCGATGAAGCAGGCCTCCCAGTAGGCGACCCCGGCCAGGTCGGAGGCGAAGAGCGGCGCGAATCCGGCTGCGGGCGTGACGATGTCGGCCACGGCCGTGACGCCGTACGCGATCGACTCGTCGATGCCGAGCTGCACGGAGGCCTTCCAGGCGTCGTCGGCGGTCTCGGGGTTGCGGCGCGCGAAGTCCTGGATCCACTCGAAGAACTCCTTCTCGTTGCCGTACATGTCGGCGAACGCGGAGTAGCACAAGTGGGTGTGGGCGTTGACGAGTCCGGGGGTGAGCACGCCGTCGAAGGCGGTGGTCGACTCGGCCTCGGGGGCGTCGGCGGCGGGGCCGACGTAGGCGATCCGCCCGTCGTCGACCCCGACCGCGCCCTCGCGAATCGGCTCGTCCGCGACCGGGACGACGACAGGAGCGGTGTATACGTGCATGGACCCGAGCTTACTCAGGGTGGACGGACTCCAGCGCGCTGTAGGCGGGGCGGATCACCTCGTCGAGGATCGCCACCCGGTCGGGGTAGTGCAGGAAGGCGGCTTCCATGGCGTTCTCCGTGCAGCGCCGGACATCCGACCAGTCCCATCCGAAGTTCTCGACGAGCAGCTGGAACTCGCGGGAGGTGTGGGTGCGGCTCATCAGGCGGTTGTCGTTGTTGACGGTGACGTTGAACCCGAGCCGGTAGAGCTCGTTGATCGGGTGCGTGGCAATGGATCCGGCGCCGCCCGTCTGGAGGTTCGACGAGGGCGCCACTTCCAGGGCGATGCGCCGGTCGCGCAGGTACTCGGCGACCCGGCCCAGCTGGTCCGTGGTCCCGAACTTGATGTCCTCCATGATCTTGATGCCGTGGCCGATCCGGCTGGCGCCGCAGACGTTGACCGCACCCCAGATCGACTCGACGCCGACGGACTCTCCGGCGTGGATGGTGAACTGCATCGACTCGCGGCGCAGGTGCTCGAAGGCTTCGAGGTGCCGTTCGGGCGGGTTCCCGATCTCGCCGCCGGCGATGTCGAAGCCCACGACGCCCTTGTCGCGGAAGTCGACCGCGAGCTTCGCGATCTCGAGGGCGCGGTCGGTGTGCCGCATGCCGCACAGCAGTGTGCGGACTTTGATCTGGTGGCCGGCGTCCGCGGCGAGGCGCTCGCCCGCCTCGAGGCCCGCGAGGGTGGCCTCGACGACCTCGCTGAGGCTCATGCCGCCGAGGAGCTGCTGCTCGGGCGCGTAGCGCAGCTCGGCGTAGACGACGCCGTCGGCGGCGAGGTCCTGGGCGGCCTCGGCGGCGATGCGGTAGCAGTGGTCGGCGGTCTGCATCACGGCGACCGTGTGCGCGAAGGTCTCCAGGTAGCGTTCCAGCGTGCCGGAGTTGGCGGCGTCGTAGAACCAGTCCGCGAGCGCCTCGGGGTCGGTCGTGGGCAAGGCGTGGCCGATCGCGTCGGCGATCTCGATGAGCGTCTGCGGGCGCAGGCCGCCGTCGAGGTGCTCGTGGAGCACGACCTTGGGGGCCGCGCAGAGCTGGTCATGGGTGGGGACGTTCGAAGCCGTGGCATTCATCCCATGAATATAGTCATCCGCTTACGCGGGTTCGCCTCACAGCCGGACTTCGTCCCAGTGGACGGGCCGCTCGTCGGCGAAGACCACGGCCCACTCGAGGGCCCAGCGGCGGTGCCACACCAGGTTGTCGTCCACGCCGCGCGGCGGGGCCTGCCCGGCGCGGCGCGCCTGGTCGCACACCCAGTCGAGGCAGTAGTAGAGGTCGAGCATCTCGGCGATCACCGCCGGGTCGCGCGTGGGCGTCAGCTGGCGGTCCCGCCACGACCCGAAGGACTCCGGGCGGCGCAGGTCCGGCAGGAGCTCGGGGAGCTCCTCGCTGCACGGCACCGCCGGGTCGAGGTGGTCGACCAGGCCCAGCAGCCACGAGACCGTGTACAGGCTCTCGAGCTGGTCGGCGTACCGCTCGCGATCGCCGCGGCCGCAGGCGATGAACCCCCACTCGTCCGGGGAGAGGTGGTCGAGGACGTGCGCGTCGAGCAGCCAGCGCATCGCCAGCTCCTCGGGCATGTCGAAGACGCGGGCCTGGACGATGTTGAGGATGGCGGCGCGGGCCTCCACGTGGCCGCGGGGGCGCAGGCGCGGGAGCTGGCCGGCGGGGAACGGCAGGGGGAACTGCTGCGGGGGCGCGGGTATGCCGAGCGCGCTGAGTCCGTCCACTGTGCGCAGTCGAACGCTTCGCTGGTCTGAGATCGCCGTCGGCATAGGGCTCCCTACCACTTTGGGGTTCACCGAGGGGTGAGTGCGCGTTCACTAGGAAGGGTGATTGTGAAGAACTGTAGCGTCCACCACAGCCCCGAGTCAACGCGGGCAGACGAAATATTCAAGGTTCTATCTACGTATTACGCAGGTGTTTCACTCCCGCCGCGCCTGAGTCGCATGTGTCCCCAGGGGCAAAACGAACCGACGGGTAACTCCTTCCGTTCGACGCCGTTCGACAGCGAACCGACCGCATCGGCACGATCCTTCCGCAACCGCGGGCAACTCCGGTCACATCGGGCGGCGTCTACAACAGGGGTCCTCCCGGCCCCCGCCGGGCCGGACCCCCGCCTCCCCGAGGGTCCGGCCTCCGCCCGCCCCGGCCCGCCGGGCATGCTTGTACCGTGAGCACTCCCCAGGTCTTCGGCGGCCGGTACCGGCTCGTCCGGCCCGTCGGCGCCGGCGGCATGGGCCGCGTCTGGCAGGGCCTCGACCTCCACCTCGAACGCGAGGTCGCCGTCAAAGTGGTCAGACCCGACCTCCTCGACGGACCCCAGAAGCACGAGGCCGCCGCCCGCTTCCGCCGCGAAGCCCGCGTCACCGCCCAGATCCAGCACCCCGGGGTGCCCGCCATCTTCGACGCCGGCCTCGACGAGGACTCCGGCGAGCTCTACCTCGTCATGGCCTACCTCCCCGGCCTCAACCTCCGCGACCTCCTCGACGAGACCGGCCCCCTCCCCGGCGACTGGACCCTCGCCGTCGGCGCCCAGCTCGCCTCCGTCCTCGCCGCCGCCCACGCCCGGCAGGTCGTCCACCGCGACCTCAAGCCCGCCAACATCATCGTCGGCCCCGAAGGCCTCGTCCACGTCGTCGACTTCGGCATCGCCGCCGTCCTCGAACCCGACGCCTCGCGCCTCACCATGACCGGCGACAAGCCCGGCACCCTCAATTACATGGCCCCCGAGCAGATCCGCGCCCAGCCCGCCGGACCCGCCGCCGACCTCTACGCCCTCGGCGCGCTCCTCTACGAGATGGCCACCGGCGAACGCCTCTTCGCCGACCGCGGCTCCGCCTACGAAGTCCAGACCGCGCACCTCAAGGAACTCCCCGACCCCGTGCGCCGCCGCCGCCCCGACCTCCCGGCCGAACTCGACGGCCTCGTCTCCCGCCTCCTGTCCAAGGAACCCGCCGAGCGCGGCTCCGACGCCGCCACCGTCCACCTCCGCCTCGCCGCGCTCCTCGCCGACGCGCCCGCCTCCGGCGCGCCCGCTCGCGACTGCGGCGACCCGACCTGGCCGTTCCGCGCCCCGCTCGCCCCCGTCCGCGTCGCCGCCGTCGCCGCCGCGCGCGGCCCCGCCCCGGCCGCACCGGACCGGCGCGAGCGCATCGCCGACGCCGACCGGGCCTTCGGCATGGGCGACTACAACGGCGCGCTCAGCGCGTTCCGGTCCCTCGCCAAGGACTTCGAGACCCCCGACCCCGCACTGGCGCTGCACTGCCAGATGCGCGCGGCGCAATGCCTTGCGGCCCTGGGGAACGCGGCGAGCGCGCTCACCGGGCTGACGAGCGTCATCGAACGCCAGCGGCGCCTGGAGGGCGAGCGGGCGCGGTCCACGCTGCGGTCGCGGCGGGTGGCGGCGGACCTGCTCGCGGTGCTGGGCCGCGGCCCGGAGGCGCACCGGGAGTTGACCACTGTGGTTCATGAGATGGCCGCGGCGCTCGGCCCCGCCGATGCCGATACCATCGAAGCCCAACGGCTGCTGCAGACTTGGTCCGCTCCGCCCCAGGGCCTTCCGGCAGGGCCCGTGGCGGACCCCGCATGGCCGGTGCCGCCCCCCGCCTCGCCTGGGAGTCCTCCGCGATGACCGCCCTCGGTCCCTACGCCCCGCCCGCCGACAACGTCAAGACCCGCCGCCTCGCTCTCATCGGTTCCTACCTCTGGGCGTTCGCGCCGCTGCTCACCTGCGGGTACGCCGCGCCGATCATGTTCGGCCTGGCGCTCGGCCGCCGCCGCGACAACCTGACATTGTGGGCGCTCGTGGCGCACTCGGTGCTCATCGTCATCGGCTGCGCGGCCGTGTTCGGCTCCCCCGACCCGATCCCGACATGGGCGCTGACGCTGTTCGGCACGTCGATGGCGTTGTGCGCGTTCGGTTCCACCGCGCACCTGCTGGTGATCCGCGCGGCGGTGTGGGCGCCGCCGGCGCGGCTGCAGGTGCCGGTGGCGCGCCTCTCGAGCCTCGAAGTGGTCGACCGGGCGCGGAAGCTGCGCGAGCAGGCCCGCCGCACGGCGGAGGCGGATCCGATGCTGGCCAAGCGGCTCGGCATCGGCCGCCCGGACCTGCCGCGCCAGTTCGACGACGGCGGCCTCGTCGACCTCAACCACGCCCCGCTGTCGGTCCTCATGTCCCTGCCGGGCGTGACCGAGCGCAGCGCCCGGCAGATCCAGGACTGGGTCGCGCAGTCGGGCCCGTTCGGCAGTCTCGGCGAAGTCATGCTCGTCATCGAGATCAGCCCGACGTTCGAGCACCACCTGCGCGAGTACTGCGTCTTCATTCCCTAGAGCGTCCGCAAGCAGCGCAAGCGAAAAGGCCCCGAGACGAGTCTCGGGGCCTTGCGCATTTGTCGCGCGCTGCGGAGCGCGCCAGGCCGGGCCGGAGCCCGGCAGGGTCCTACTCGAGGCAGAAGACCGAAGCGGTGCGGCCGAACTGGTCCTCGGCCGGGTAGTAGCGCGAGCCGGTGCACTCGGCGGCGAGGGCGTCGACGTCGGCGGTCTCCCACTCGGCCTGCGGGATGTCGATCACGGAGGTGATCACGGCGTCGCCCGCGGCGCAGTCGATGGTGCCGAAGTTCCACTGGGTGGTGGCGGTGAGGGTGCACTCGCCGCCGGCGGCGGGCACGGTCGGGGTGACGCCCTCAGAGCTGACGTTGCCCAGGGCCTCGACGCAGAAGACGTAGTCGACGGCGTACGTGGTCTGGTCGTAGATCATGCTCCAGTCGGTCCAGGTCGCGCCCGGAACCTGCGCGCCGACGGTCTCGCCGCACAGGTCGAAGATCGCCTGGGGGTCCTCGACGCCGGAGCCGTCGGCCGTGGCGGTGAGGCCCGGGTCGGCCTCGATCTGGGTGATGGTCCAGAACGCGGTCGGGTCGGAGCACTCGACGGCGAAGATCGACGGGTCGGCGCTGATCATCTCTTCGGGGAGGCAGTCGCCGGCCTTGGCGTCCGCCACGGCGTCGACCTGCTCGTTGCTGACCTCGTTGTCGGTCGCGCTGTCGGAGGCGGCGTCCTCGAGGATGCCGCAGCCGGAGAGGGCGACGCTGCCCGCGAGGGCGACGCCGCCGACGGCGAGGAGTCGGCGGATGGGACCGAAGGTCTCGGTGTTGAGGTTCATGAGCTGCTTTCTGTGGGTCACCGCCTGATCGGGTCCGGCGGCGCTTAGGGAATTCAGCGCGACACTATGGGAGAGATTCAACTACCGAGACGGCAGGGATCGTCACCTCGCCGGTCGTCACACTGCTGACCTGGGATTTCATGCCGTTCCGGGAACCTCGGAGCGGCTTGGATGGCGAGGATCACATCGGTTGCAATTCGGTCAAGCCGCGAGGGGCCGCAACTGATCTCGCCGGTTGCCTTGGGAGGCAAAGGAGGACGCGGGTTCCGCCCAATGGTCACCGCGTCCTCCGGCTCGGGGGTACTCAGCCGATCTCGACGAAGTACTGGGTGCCGTCGAAGCTCAGGATGTCCTCGAAGTACAGGAGGTAGGTCTCGGCGTCGGCCGGGACCTCGACGCAGGCCGAGCCCGCGGAGGCGCCGCCGCCGGAGACGTCCGGCACGAGGGTGATCTGGTCTTCGACGGTGTTCATGCAGTCGATGCTGTCGTAGAAGGTGCCGTCGGCCCAGACGCCGAAGGTCACGTCGAGCCACAGCGAGCCGGTCTCGGTGCCGTTGTAGGTGCCTTCGAGGGTGACCAGGCTCTGCTGGAAGCCGTCTGCCGGGGCCGCGTTGAAGTCGTCGGCCGCGACGATCGCGTCGGTCGCGTCGAGGGTGGCCGTGGGGGTCACGGTCCAGTCGCCGACATCGAGGGTGGAGCCGGCCGGGAGCGGGGCCTCGGGGCTGGTGCCGTCGCCGGCCGCGCCTTCGGCGGCGTCCTCTTCCGCACCCGCTTCGTCGCCGGCCTCCTCTGCGGCGTTCGACGTGTCGCCCGAGCCCGTGTCCTCACCGCTGCAGGCGGAGAGGGCCGCGAGGGCGATGAGGGCGGCTCCGGAGGCGGCGAGGAGGCGCTTCGAGATCTCGGGGAATTCGAGGTTCATGGTCTACCTTCTGTGGAATGGTGTTCGTAGTTCAGATCTTGTGAACTCACTTCACGAGATTAGTAGACTGTGTCGAGCCTCCGCAACGCGGGGTGGGTTACGATTCGATAAATCAAGACAGGGGAGCCCCATGACCACCCGTGACACCGGTTCCGGCGAGACCATCACGCTGACCGACCTGGCCCGACTCGCGGGCGTCGGCCGCAACGCCGTCAGCAACTGGCGCCGCCGCGAGAGCGACTTCCCCGCCCCCGTCGACGAATCGGCCCGCCGCTCCCGCTTCTCACTGCGCGAACTCGAGGCATGGGCCGGACGGCACGGCCGGGTCCTCCACGTCACCGGCGCCGACCGCCTCTGGTTCTCCCTCGCCGGATCGCACCCCACCGCCGAGGCCGCGCTCGGCGCGGTCGCCGCGGCCTTCGGCGCCGGCGGCGATCCCGCGATCGCCAAGGAGCTCAAGGACTTGGCCCGCGAGACGCCCGCCTCGGCGCTCTTCGAGTTCTTCATCGAACGCGCCCGCGAAGCCGCCGGCACCGGCGTCCCGCCGGGCATCGCGCCGCTGGCGGACATCGCCGCCGTCGTCACCGCGGACACCGCGACCCCGAGTGTCCACGACCCCGCCTGCGACGAAGGCGACCTCCTCGCCGAGACCGCCCGCCGACTCGGCCGCTGCCGCGTCCTCAGCGGCCAAGACCTCTCCGCGCCCCGCGCCGCCATCGCCGAACAGCGCCTGCGCCTGCTCGACGAGGGCGCGGACGTGGTTGCGCGCGTGGGCGATTCGCTCCTGCAGCCCGTGCCGGGCGAACGGTACGACCTCGTGGTGTGCGACCCGCCGTTCAACGTCAAGGACGGCGGCGCGAACGAGTACGCGGTCGGCGACGACCCGCGCCTCGCCTACGGCACCCCGCCGCGCACCGAACCCGAGCTCGCGTGGGCGCTCCACTGCGTCGCGCTCCTCGCCCCCGGCGGCCACGCGGTCGTGCGCATGCCCGCCCAGGTCGCGCACCGCCGCACCGGGCGGCGCATCCGCTCCGAACTCCTCCGGTGGGGCGCGCTGCGCGCCGTCGTCGACTCTCCCGAAGCCAAGGCGCACATCTGGATCCTCGCGCCGCGCGGCGAGACCACGCAGCTCCTCGTCTCCGGCGGCGGCGACTTCGCCGAGGCCTGGCGGTCCTTCACGGCCGCCCCCGACGCGCCGCTCGCGACGGCCGACTCGACCACCGTGCCGCTCATGCGCCTGTGGGACGAGGACGTCGACATCTCCCCCGCCGTGTACCTCGCCAGCGCGGGCGGCGACGCGGCGAGCCTGGCCGAGGCCGTCGCCGGTCTCGGCGGGCGCCTCGACGAGCTCGCGCGACACCCGTTGCCGCGCTTCGGAACCGGAGCGGAGGAGAGCGCGCCGGAGACGAGCCTGGCGGACCTCGAGCGCGACGGGCACCTCATCATCACGCCGGGCACTGCCGACTCCACGGCTCCGCAGGCGGTCGCCGGGGCCGGCGACGTCAGGTGCGTCATCGTTGACCCGGTCGGCGAGCCGCAGGTGCGGCTCGGCCGGCGCGGCGACGCCACTGAGACGCAGTGGACGGTCAGTTGCGAGCCGACGGTCGACCTCGGCTGGATCGCGGCCGCGCTCGCGGCCCGCCTCCCGACGGCGACCAAGCGGACGGCGACGGGCGCGAAGCGCCGGCTCCTGTCGGTGAAGATCCCCCGACTGACGTTGGCGGACCAGCAGCGGCGGGGCGCCGCGTACGCGGCCCTCGAAGACCTGCGGGCGACGCTCGCCAACGCGGAAGCCGACGCGGCGGCACTCGCGGCGGAGGCGGCGGCGGGCCTGGTCTCTGGCGCGGTGACCGTGGAGGAATAGCGGCGGCGGAGAGCGCCCGCGGGGCGCGGCCGCGGCGGCCGCGAGGCCGTACGGGCGGTCCCGGGTACCCTCCCGATCCCACCTTCACCACTACCGATGAAAAGGACACCCTCCCATACGGGTACGACATGGGGCACTGACCTACGAAAACGATTGAAGGTGGTGCCGGCGGGCCGGATGACTTACCGTCGGAAGTGTCCGCCTCGCCCGTCGAAAGGCGCATTATGGACCGCGCTGCAACGCCCGAACCGTCTAAGTCCGAGCCGACCGACACGGCGCCGCTGGAGCGGGAACCGCGCCCCAACGAGCCGTCGGAGTCGCCCACACCTCAAGCGCCGGGCGGCGAACCGCGCCATGCGCCGCCACCGGAGCCGACCGCACCCGAAGCACCGGCCGCCGCTCGGCAATCCCGCGGCACGGCGCCTCCGGAACCGCCCGAGTCCGAGCCGCATGGCGCCGAACCACGGCACGCGGCGCCCCCGGAACCGTCCGCGCCCGAATCGCTCAATGCCGCTCCGGAACCGCGGCGTGCGGGACCGCCGGAACCTCCTGGCCCGGGAGCCGGTGCCGCCGTGTCGGCGCCGAAGCCGCGCACGCCCGTGGCGGTCCTCGTCGCGGTCGTGATGCTGTGGCTGTTCGCGGTCGCGGCGGCATGGGTCACGGTCGTGTCCACTGTGGCGACCGCGTTCGAGGTGAGCGCGCGCTACGCGGGCGCGTGGAGCCCGTTGGCGTTCGTGGAGCCGGTGCTCGTCGCGACCGTCGCGGCCGCGTGCGGGATGCTCGCGGTCAAGGTCCGCAGCGGCCGGGACTGGGCCCGGCGGGTCGTCGTGATCGTGAGCGCGTTCGTCCTCGCCGCCGCGGTCATGACCGGGGCCGCGCTCAATGCCGGGACCGGCGCGGTCGCCGCGCTCCTGTTCGCGCTGCTGCTCGTCCTCCTGCTGCTGCGGCCCGCCCGCGACTGGTGCGACTGCGACGCGCCCCGCCACAGCCCCAAGGCCGCCAGCGCCGCGCACCCGCCCCATCAGGTCCTGGTCTCGCTCCTCATCCTCTGGACCGCCACCGGCATCGCCCTCCACCTCGGCGCGAACGGCCTCCTCGACCGGGCGGGCGACGAAGTCCGCCTCGCCGCCGACAGCGCGGCCTGGACGGCGGGCGCGGTCATGCTCCTCGCCATCGTCCACGCCGCCTTGAACATCGGCTTCTCTTTCCACCGCAACTGGGCCCGCTGGACGACCATCGCACTCACGGCCGCCTACACGATCTGGCTCCTGATCGCCGCCACGCGCGACCTCGCCGCGAACGGCCCCGGCCCCTGGCTGATCCTGGCCCTGCTCGGCCTCATCACGCTCGCCCTGACCTGGTCGCTCGCGAGCGCGGACTCCCGGACCTGGTGCCGCCGGGAGACGACCGGCCCTCATCTCGAGAACTGAACGGGGGCAAAGAAAAAGCCCGGCCGATGGGCCGGGCGATGGAGCCGGTGACAGGACTCGAACCCGCAACCTGCCGCTTACAAGGCGGCTGCTCTGCCAATTAAAGCTACACCGGCTGGTCAGCACCGTTTTCGCGGAGCGCCGTAACGAGTCTACTGGACGGGTTCATCCGACACGATACGGCTGAACCGCGCCCTCGCCCGACCGGGTTTCATAAGATTTGCCACCACCGGCAAATATCTTGTTCGCTGGTCAAATGGCATCGTCAGCCGCAACCGGAACGCGGTGGTCTTGGATCGGACCAGGCTCGAGCCCTCCGCCGTGACCAGAGCGGTTCGCGTCCTCGAACGCCTCGACCTCGTCGAGGAGCTGAAACCGATCACCGCGACGAGGCCTCAAACTGGTCACTCGGCGGACATCTACGAGCAGGCGTAGCCGCTTTCGCGCATCGTCCGGTTGGTGGAAACCTAGAAAAAAGCGGGGTGTATCGGGCACGGGTGCGGGGGTTCGTTGTGGGAACCCTACAACGATGGCACGATTCTGGTAACTGTGCGCTTGCGTTCGGTTGCGAGACTGGTTCCATGAACACCGCATCGAACACCGTCGACCGCACCGGTCGCACCAAAGCCGTCGTGATCTGGGCGCTCGCGCCCGTGGTCTGGTTCCTGCTCTTCCTCGCCGCGCTCTACTCGGGGTTCGGGGATCCCGCGTGGGCGGTGACCATCGCCGTGGTCCTCGCGCTGCCCGCGCCGTGGCTGCTGTGGACGGCGTGGCGGATGCCACGGCCCCGCGTGGACACGTACGTCGCCGAAGGCGGCGCTCTGCTGTCGGGGTTGATCGCCCTCTACGCCACCGTGCTGGCCTTCATGATCGGTCGGGAAGGGCCCGCGCCGATCGCCCTCGTGGTCATCTTCCTCGCCGCCGCGGCCGTCTTCATCGCCGCCGCCGTGCCGCTCCCGGGCAGGCGGATCGCGTACGGGTTCGCCGCGCTCTCCTGCGCGACCGTCGGCATCGGGATGCGGGTGCTGCACTCGGAGACCTCCTACTACCCGGGCATCGACTGGGCGACGACGGACGAGCTGTTCGCCTGGGCGTTCCTCGGCCTGCCCGCGCTCGGCGCCCTGCTCCAGCTCCTGTGGTGGCTGCGCCGCCGGAACCGCACCGCCTGACGACCGCCGGGGCCGCGCCCCTCGCGGCCCCGCCCGCTCACTCCCACCCCTGAAGGAGTCCCGATGACCACCCTCCCCTCCTCCCGGCTGCGCCGCCACCCCGAGATCGTCGGCGGCCCGCTCGTCGCCCTCCTGTTCCTGCTGTCCTTTCTGGTCAGCAACCCGCCGGTGCAGACCTGGCTGCTCGGCATCGGCCCCGACGAGTACGGCGATCCCGACGCCGGCCCGGCGGTCGTCCTGTGCGCGCTCGCGATGGCGGTCGCGGTAGCCGTGGCGTTCACCTCCGCCAGCACCGCCGCGCGGGCGGTCGCCTGGCTGACGGTGCCGGCGTCGCTGGCCGCCGCGACCTGGTACTGGTTCATGCTCGCCTACTACGGCACGGACCTCGACGGCGTCACAACGCTCTCCAAGGTGCTGGTCTGCTGCATGGCCGCCGCACTGCCGGTGCTGTTCCTCGTGGTGTGCTGGCGCTCGCCGCGCCCGCAGTTCGCGACGTACGTCGCCGAGGCGGTCCTGCTGCTGATCATCGGGTGGGCGCTCGCGGTCGTCATCGAGCAGTTCGGCGGGCTCGAAGCCGAGGCCGGGGAGCGGCAGACCGGCGCCGTCCTGATCTTCCTGGGCGCGGCCGCGTACTTCGGCGTCGCGACCTGGCTGGTCCGCACCCGGCGGCTCTTCTACGGCGCGTGCGTTCTCGCCTGTCTCGTCGTCGCCGCGTGGGGGACCGCCGGCGGCACGACCGCCACCGGCTCCTACGAAGGCTCCCCGATCCCGGTCGTGCACCCGCTCCTGCACGCGGCCGCCTGGTCCATCCCCGCCATCGGCGCGCTGCTGCAGATCGCCTGGCACGTGCGCGCCAGAGTCCGCGCCGTCACCGCCTGAGGCCTCACCCCCGCACCCCGTCAGAAAGGCCCGTCCATGCCCTCCGTGTACCAGTTGAAGCCCGCGTTCCAGCGGGCGCTCAGACCCGTCGTCGGCGGCCTCGCCGCCGCAGGCGTCACCGCGAACGCGGTCACCGCGGCCGCCGCGGTGCTCTCGATCGGCGTCGGCGCGGCCGTCGCTCTCGGGTCCGACCAGACCTGGCCGCTCGTCGCGGTCCCGGTGTTCCTGTTCGTCCGCATGGCGCTCAACGCGATCGACGGGATGCTCGCCCGCGAGCACGGCCAGCAGTCGAGGCTCGGCGCGATCCTCAACGAACTCGGCGACGTCGTCTCGGACGCCGCCCTGTACCTGCCGTTCGCGCTCGTCGCCGGGTTCGAGCCGGCGCTGGTGGTCGCGGTCGTGGTGCTCGCGGTCGTCAGCGAGATGACCGGCGTCGTCGCCGTCCAGATCGGGGCGTCGCGGCGGTACGACGGCCCGATGGGCAAGAGCGACAGGGTGGTCGTGTTCGGCGCGCTCGCCCTCTGGGCGGCGTTCGGGAGCCCGGCCGCATGGGTCGGGACGACCGCGCTCGCGGGAACCGGACTGCTGCTCGTGCTCACGGTCGTCAACCGCGCCCGCAACGCGCTCAAGGAAGGTGCCCTCTGATGAGCTTCGGCTTCCAGCCGGTCGTCGCGACCGCGCTCGCCGGCATCGCCGGCATCCTCATCGTCGCGAGCGTACTGATCGCGCTGCTGCGCAAGCGGCTTCCCGAGGCGCTGCGCACCGAGCTGGTGCAGCGGGTCAAGTCGTGGTGGGTGATGGCGGCGGTGTTCGCCGCCGCCATCCTCGTCGGGGACGTGGTGTCGCTGGTGTGCTTCGCGCTCCTGTCGTTCCTGGCGCTCAAGGAGTACCTGTCGCTGATCCCGACCCGGCGCGCCGACCGGCGCGTGATCTTCTGGGCCTATCTCGCGATCCCGGTGCAGTTCACCATGATCGGTCTCGGCTGGTACGGCGTGTTCATCATCTTCGTGCCGGTGTACGTGTTCCTGCTGCTGCCGTTCCGCATGGTCCTGGCCGGGGAGACCGCGAACTTCGTGCGCGCCGTCGGCACCCTCCAATGGGGCATGATGGCGATGGTGTTCGCGATCGGGCACCTCGCGTACCTGCTGGTGCTGCCCGACGAGGTCAACCCGAGCGTCGGCTCGGTCGGCCTCGTGCTGTACCTGGTGTTCCTCACCCAGTTCAACGACGTGCTGCAGTTCGTGTGGGGCAAGCTCCTCGGCAGACGCAAAGTGGTGCCGCAGGTGAGCCCGGGCAAGACCGTCGCGGGGCTCGTCGGCGGGGTGGCGACCACGATCGTGCTGGGGTGGGCGCTGGGGCCGTGGCTGACACCGATGAACTGGTGGCAGTCGCTCATCGCGGGCGCGATCATCGGCGTCTCGGGCTTCGCGGGGGACGTCACGATCTCGGCGCTCAAGCGGGACCTCGGCGTGAAGGACACCGGGAGTCTCCTCCCGGGCCACGGCGGGATGCTCGACCGGGTCGACAGCCTGATCTTCACCGCGCCGCTGTTCTTCCACTACATGTGGTTCCTGTACTACTCGCCGACCGCGCAGGGGCTGCTGTGAACGCGCTGAACAAGGTCCTGCGGCTGGTGTTCTTCGCCGTGATCGTGCGGGCGGTCGTGCTGCTCGTGATCGGCCTGAACGTGCGCCACCGCGAGCGGCTGCCGATCGACGGCCCGGCGGTGATCGCGGGAAACCACAACAGCCACTTGGACACGATGGTCATGATGAGCCTCATGCCGCTCAGGTCGCTCGCGAAGGTGCGTCCGGTCGCCGCGGCGGACTACTTCCTGCGCAACGGGTTCCTCGCCTGGTTCTCGCTGCGGATCATCGGGATCGTCCCGATAGCGAGGCAAGGAGGGGGCGATCCCCTCGCCTCATGCCGGGACGCGCTGGAGCGCGGGGAGATCTTGATCTTCTTCCCCGAGGGCTCGCGCGGGGAGCCGGAGCGGTTGGCGCGCTTCAGAGGCGGCATCGCGAAGCTCGCCGCCGCGAGCCCGGAGGCGCCGGTCGTGCCGGTGTACACGCACGGCCTCGGGAAGGCCCTGCCGAAGGGGCAGGCGCTGCTCGTGCCGTTCTTCGCCGACGTGTTCGTGGGCGAGCCGCTGCGCGCGGGCGACGTCGAGGGCGATTTCCTCGCGGCCTTGCGCGAGCGCATGGAGTCGCTGCGCGGCGAGGGCGTGTTCGCGCCCTGGGAGTGACTCCGGCTGGAAGTCGGCCGGGGCCGCGGCGATCCCTGCGCGGCCCCGGTTTCCCGTCTAAGCGTCCCGGAACGAGAAGACCTGCATGCCTTCGGGAGTGAGGCACGACAGGCGGGTCTCGCTCGCGTCGCAGGTGAAGACCTCGAGGTCGGTGCGCAGGGCGGTGCGCGTGCCGTCGCGGCCGAGGCCGATCACGTTGCCGGTGCTGACGCCGAACCCGGACCCGGCGGGCCAGGCGAGGGCGCTGCCGCCGTCGACGGCCTCGAAGTCGTTGTCGCCCACATCGTTGTTGACCTTGTCGAAGCCCTTGTCGTAGATCTCGGTGCGCACGTCGTCGCCCTCGTAGTACTCGACCATGAGGCGGTTGCCCAGCGGCGCGATGTTGCGGTACTCGCGGTCGTCGAAGACGTGGACGACCTTCTCCTTGTCGGGGTTGTAGATCCGCCAGGTGTAGACGTCCGTCGCGGACTCGACCGGCTCCCGCACGCACACCAGCGCCTCGCCGCAGGCCTTCACCTGGTCGGGCGCGGGCGTGTCGGACTCGACGAACTCGCTGTCGAAAGCGGTCAGCTTGTCGTCGATGTCGTACACGTTGAGGTCGTAGCCGGTCTCCTTGTCGACCGCGACGTACAGCAGGTTGTCCCAGCCGAAGTACAGGTCGTCGACGGTCTCGATCTCCTTCTCGGCCACGGTCTCCCCGGACTCGAGATCGTAGACGTGCACGACGTTGTCGCTGGTGACCGCCCAGACGCGGCCGTTGCCGTTGGCGCGCATCGACGGCTCCTCGATGTCCTCGGGCGTGCCCACGAGATCCCAATTCGACACGGTGACGCCTTCGTCGACGTTGCCGAGCTCCCAGCCGGCCACCTTCTCGCCGTCGCCGTCGTACACGGTGAACGTGTTGCCGCCCAAGGGGGCCAGCACCAGGAAATCGCCCGATCGGGCGGCCTTGCCGTCGGTGCTGCCGACCGTGTTGCTGATCTCGCCGTTCTTCCAGTCGAGGAAGTAGTACCGGTACTCGCCGGCCGCGACCTCCTGCGAGAAGGCCATGAGGTCTTCGGAGACGTAGAAGTTGCCGTCCCAGCCGCCGCCGGGCACGACCACGTCGTTGTCCCACAGCGACTTTCCTGAGCCGGTGTCGAGGGCGCGCAGGTGCAGCTCCTCGCCGCTCGGGTCCGTCGAAGCGGTCGTGTAGGCGAACAGCGCCCGGTCGTCCCAGGCGCGCACCTGGTAGATGCCGTCGTTCGGCTCGGCGGCGAACGCGGTGGCGTCGCCGACCGGCGCGAGCTCGTCGTCGAAGGGCTTCTGCTTGTACGGGTTGGTGAGCCACCACCAGCCGATCGGGAGCACGATCGCCAGGACGACCACGGCGGCCGCGATCGCAATCCACTTCGGAGGAATCTTCCGCTTGGGCGGCTCGGGTTCGCCGCGGCGCAGAGTGACCGTCTCGTCCGTGCCCGGGGTGACGGGCGGGAGGCTGCCCGACCGCAGCGGCGGCGGCGACAAGTGCGGGGCCGTGGGCGACTGCGGCGGCGTCGGCGGCACCTGGACCGGCGGCGTCACCGGTGCGGGGCTCGCGAACGCGAGCGCGGCGCCCTCGCTGACGGGCAGTTCGGGCTGCTCGAGGACGGTGGGCGCGAAGCCGAGCGCTTCGTGGAGCATCTTGGACACCATGGGCATCCGGCTCGAGCCGCCCACGAGGAAGAGCCCCGCGAGCTGGTCGGGGCGGCGGCCGGTGAGGCCGAGGACCCGCTGCGTCTCGCCGACCGCGCGCGACAGCAGCGGCCGCGACAACTGGTCGAGCTCGCCGCGGGTGAGGTGCAGGGACTGGGCCATGTCCGGCACCGTCACCGGCGCGACCGAGGAGCGCGAGAGCATCTCCTTCGCCGCGCGCACCTCCTCCCACAGTTCGCGGCGGTTGCGCATTTCGCTGGCGCCGCTGGGGTTCTCGAGCCGCTTCCAGATGTCGGGGTCGCGCTGCTTCACCGTCTCGCCGATGTGCGCGACGAGCGCCGCGTCGAAGTCGAGGCCGCCCAGGTCGGGCAGGCCGCCGTCGGCGAGCACCCCGAACGAGCCGTCCGGGCGGCGCTCCAGGACCGCGATGTCGAGCGTGCCGCCGCCGAAGTCGAACACGGCGAGCGCCTGCCCCGGCCGCATCGGGTGGGACAGGCGCGACGTGTAGTAGTGCGCCGCCGCGACGGGTTCGGTGAGGATCTTGACCGGCCGGTACCCGGCCTTCGCGGCCGCGTCGTGCAGCGTGGCGCGGCGCTGCTCGCTCCACGCCGCCGGGCAGGTGAGGACAGTGTTCGGCAGGTGCCCGACCGACTCCACGGCGGTGCGGGCGACCCGGCCGAGGATCGCGGCGAGCGCGGCCGCGACGGGCACGTCGCGGTCGCCCAGGAGCATGGTGCCGTCGGCGATGCGCTGCTTGGGGTTCGGCTCGAACCGCTCGGGCGCGGTGAGCGCGAGCCGCTCGGCGTCGCGTCCGGTGTGGATGATCCCGCCGGGGTCGAGGAACACGGCCGAGGGCATGACCGGGGAGCCGTCGAACAGCAGCGGCCGGGTGCGGCCGTCGGGCCACACCAGCACCGCCACGGTGTGGGAGGTGCCGAGGTCGACGCTCAGGAGGTATTCAGCCGGCATGTGGTCGCAGCTCCGGGGGCGCTAGGGGGTGTTTCCGGGCACCCTGCGGCCGCCGGGGGTCGGTGGACTCCCCTTTGGTGCAGGGTCGTTCCAGGTTAGTCGGGCGCGGCGAATCGCGCGGTCACGGGATGACCGATTGTGCTCGGCCGCGACGCGGGTGTCTCGGTACAGCGGGCACGACGAACACCGGTCGTCGTGCGAATTCTTGACCCCCGGTCAGAACCCTGGCATGGGGGTACGACAGTTCCGGGCCGCTCGGCTCTGGCGCGTGAGCGACGACACGGACGGGCGGCGGTTCAGCGGCGCTGGCGCTGGACTTCGGCGAGGGCGATGGAGGCGGCGACGGAGGCGTTGAGCGACTCGACCTCGCTGGAGATCGGGATGCCCGCGCGGTGGTCGCAGGTCTCGGCGACGAGCCGGGAGACGCCCTTGCCTTCATCGCCGACGACGATGAGGAGCGGGTCGGTCGCGACGGGCAGGTCGAAGACGTCGACGTCGCCGCCGCCGTCGAGGGCGACGGTCATGAACCCGGCCTGCTGGCAGGCCTGGATGGTGCGGGTGAGGTTGACGACCTTGGCGACGGGGAGCCGCGCGGCGGCGCCGGCCGAGGTGCGCCAGGCGACGGCGGTGACCGAGGCGGCGCGCTTGGACGGGATGATGAGGCCGTGCCCGCCGAAGGCCGCGGTGGAGCGGATGATCGCGCCGAGGTTGCGGGGGTCGGTGACGCCGTCGAGGGCGACCAGGAGCGGCGCGGTGCCGGAGGTCTGGCTGATCTTCAGGAGCTGCTCGAACTCGGCGTACTGGTACGGCTCGATCTGGAGGCCGATGCCCTGGTGGAGGGCGTTGTTGGTGCGGCGGTCGAGGTCGCGGCGGGCGAGTTCCTTGATGGGGAGGTCGCGGTTGCCGGCGAGGCGCACGGACTCGGCGACGCGGTCGTCGAGCTCGGTGCCGAACGCCACGTAGAGGGCGGTGGCCGGGACCTTGGCGCGGAGGGCCTCGAGGACGGGGTTGCGGCCGAGGATGAGCTCGGGCTCGTCGTCGCGGCGGCGGGTCGCGGACCCGGCGGGCTTGGACCGGCCGATGTTGCTGGTGCGGCCCTCGGAGGCGGCCTTGGCGCGCTCCTTGGCCTGCTTCCACTGGGTCTTCCGTGGCTTGTCGTCGCCCGTGTACTCCTTGTGCCAGGGGCGGTCCTCGGCTTTGAGGGTGCGCCCCTTGCCGGCCAGGCCCTTCTTGCCGCCGCCGGAGCCGATCTTCGGTCCGGCTTTGGAGGTCTTGCGGCGGTTCGGGTGTCCACCCTTGCTGCTCATCGGTCTCGGTTCCCCAGGTCTTCGTCGGTTGCTCGCGGCGGCTCGGCCCGCACCATGCCGGTCCGGGCGGTCGCACCGCCGCCGGTCGTGTTCGGGCTCGCGCCTAGTCGACTGTCCACACGGGACCGCGAGGGGTGTCCTTGACGGTGATGCCGGCGTGCGCGAGCTCGTCGCGGATGCGGTCGGCAGCCGCGTAGTCCTTGCGGGCCCTGGCCTCGGCGCGCTGTTCGAGCGCGAGCTTCACCAGCGCGTCGACAGCGCCGTGGAGCTTCGCGTCCCCCGGGTCTTCCCAGTGCGGGTCGAGCGGGTCGAGGCCGAGCTGGTCGAGCATAGCTCGGACACCGCCCGCGATGCTGGTCGCGGCCGTGTCATTCCCCGCATCGAGGGCGGTGTTCCCCTCGCGGGCCATGTCGTGGATCGCGGCGATGGCCGCGGGTGTGTTCAAGTCGTCATCCATCGCGTTGACGAAGTCGGCGGTCAGCGCGCCGCCGATGGTCGCCTCGGCGCCGAGCGATTCGGCGGCGCGGTGGACGAAGTTCGACAGCCGCTCCCAGCCGGTCTTGGCCTCGGCGAGGAGGTCCTCGGAGAACTCGAGGGGGGAGCGGTAGTGCCCGGTGGTGAGGTAGTAGCGGATGTCGGCGGGGCGGAAGCCCTTCTCGCCGAGCGAGGCGACGCTGAGCGTGTTCCCGAGCGACTTGCTCATCTTGGTGCCCGAGAGGTTGAGCAGGCCGCCGTGGATCCAGAAGTTCGTGAAGTCGAGGCCCGCGCCGCGCGACTGGGCGAGCTCGTTCTCGTGGTGGGGGAACATGAGGTCGGTGGCGCCGCCGTGGATGTCGAACCCGTCGCCGAGGTAGCGGCGGGCCATCGCGGAGCACTCGATGTGCCACCCGGGGCGGCCGCGCCCCCACGGGGAGGTCCAGGCGGCGTCCTCGGGCTCGCCGGGCTTGTGGGCCTTCCAGAGGCCGAAGTCGCGGGAGTCGCGCTTGTCGCCGGTGTCGGGGCTGGAGAGCATGTCCTCGGGGCGGCGGTTGGAGAGCTCGCCGTAGTCGGCCCAGGAGGACACGGAGAACCAGACGTTGCCCGACTCGGTGGCGTAGGCGTGGCCGCGTTCGACGAGCTCCGAGATGAGGTCGATGATCTCGGTGATGTGCCCGGTGGCGCGCGGCTCGTAGGTGGGCGGCTCGACGTTGAGGGCGGCGTAGTCGCGGCTGAGCTTGCGCTCGTTCTCGTACGCGATGGACCACCACGGGCGGCCCTGCTCCTCGCCGCGGACGAGGATCTTGTCGTCGATGTCGGTGACGTTCCGGACGTACGTGACGTTGTAGCCGGTGCGGCGCAGCCAGCGGATGAGCATGTCGTAGGCGACGCCGCCGCGGAGGTGCCCGATGTGGGGCGGCCCCTGGACGGTGAGCCCGCACAGGTACACGCCGACTTCGCCGGGCTTCCGGGGCTGGAAGTCGCGAACGGATCGGGTACCGGTGTCGTACAGTCGCAGGCTCACCCGGCAAGTCTAAACAACCTGGCCACGCCCGAACCCCGCCCCGGCCCGCGTGTCCGGCCCGCACCCGACCGTGTCCTCCCTCACGGCCCCATCCGTTCACCCCCGAACCTGTCGCACCCCTGCGGCAGAGTTGTCGCCTGCGCCGATTGACGGCTCGCAAGCGTCGCCGAGACCGGGCTCGAAATTCGCGAAACGACCGGTGTCCGGCGTGCCCGCCCTCGGCGAATCCTGCGAGCCGTAAGTGCGCGTAGTACCCCGGTACTGTCCCCGCCCCTGCGCTCCTCCCCTGGCAGGAGGCGGATCTCCGTCCGCAAGCCGGTGCGCGCGCCGGCTCCGTCCTCATAGACTGACCGCGTCCTCGGGACCCCGTCCCGCCCGCCGCCCGCGTACCCCTCAGTCCGATTGGAGCCTGATGATCACTGCGAAGGGCTTGTACAAGCGATACCGGAAGACCGTCGCGGTCGACCACCTGTCGTTCGACGTCCGGCCCGGCGTCGTCACCGGCTTCCTGGGCCCCAACGGGTCCGGAAAGTCCACCACCATGCGGCTGATGCTCGGCCTCGACCACGGCGAGGGCCAGACCCTCTTCGACGGCGAGTCGTTCACCGACATCCGCCGCCCGATGAACAAGGTCGGCACCCTCCTCGAGGCGAAGCCGTTCCACCCCACCCGCTCCGCCCGCAACCACCTGCGGATGCTCGCCAGCGCCAACGGCATCGGCGACAAGCGGGTGGACGAGGTCATGGAGCTCGTCGGCCTCGCCACCGTCAAGCGCAAGAAGCCGAAGGGCTACTCGCTGGGCATGGCCCAGCGGCTCGGGCTCGCGCAGGCGCTGCTGGGCGACCCGAGGATCCTGCTGCTGGACGAGCCGACGAACGGCCTCGACCCGCACGGCATCCACTGGATGCGCGACATGCTCAAGCACCTGGCCGCCGAGGGCCGCACCATCTTCGTCTCGAGCCACCTGCTGTCGGAGATGCAGCTGATGGCCGACGAGCTGGTGGTGATCGGCCGCGGCACGATGCTGTTCAACGGCGTGGTGGACCAGTTCGTGCGCGAGTTCACCCAGTCCACGGTGATCGTGCGCAGCCCGAGCGCGGCGGCGTTCACGACCGCGCTCGAGGGCGCGGGCGCCCAGGTCGCCCAGGGCAAGGAAGGCGAGCTCGTGGTCTCCGGCATGGAGATCGGGGCGGTCGGGCACCTGGCGTTCACCGAGCACGTGGAGCTCGCCGAGCTGTCCACGCGCAGCGCCTCGCTGGAGGAGGCGTTCATGTCCGCCACGGGCGCTTCCGAGGAGTTCGTGGCGGCCGAGCCGATCGCCGCGGTTCCCGCCGCGCCCGCTCCTTCGACCCATGCCCCTTCGACCTCGACCGGCGGTGCCGACCATGCTTGACGCCCTTCGTTACGAGTGGACGCGCCTGACGACGCTGCGGTCCACGTACTGGCTTTCGGGGATCGGCGTGCTCGCCGCGCTGGCGATTCCGGTGATCGCCGGGTTCGCGGTGTCGGACCAGCCGCTGGATCAGACGACGGCCGCGGCCGGGCTCAACGGCGGTGCGGCGTTCGGGATCCCGTTCCTGGCGGTGTTCATGGCGATCATCGGGATCTTCGCGACCGGGCACGAGTACCGGCACGGGACGATCCAGCCGACGCTGACGGCGCTGCCGCAGCGGTCGCGGCTGATCCTGGCGAAGATCCTGGTGGTATCGGGGGTGACGGTGGCGGTGACGCTGCTGTCGCTGGCGTTGAACGCGTTGACGCTGCTGATCTTCTGGGGCGACGTGCCGGGTCTGTTCGAGGACCCGCTGCGGTCGGCGCTGATCGGCTATGTGGTGTACACGCTGATCTACACGCTGACGGGTCTGGGCCTGGGCCTGCTGTTCCGGGGTGTGCCTTCGGCGCTGGTGGTGATCTTCCTGGCGCCGCTGATCATCGAGAACCTGATCTTCGGGCTGTCGTTCCTGCCCGCGGCGGACTGGCTGGTGCCGGTGGTGAGGTTCCTGCCGTTCTCGTCGGGGGCGAGGCTGATGGCGGTGGACTTGACGGCGATGTCGGCGCCGGGGATGCCGGACTTCGACTACTTCGGCCGCTGGGGCTCGGGCGCGGTGTTCGCGGTCTTCGCGGCGGTCATCGTCGCCGCGGCCTGGACCTTGTTCAAGAAGCGCGACGCTTAGGGCGATACGAAGCGACGGGCGGCCCGGGATCTTCTCCCGGGCCGCCGCTCAGCCTTCGAGCTCGGATGCCCAGTCGTGGAAGAAAGCGCGCAGCTGCACCACAATGCCCGCTGCCACGGGCAGTTCGTCGTCTTCGAGCCTGGTAAGCATTCGCATCATCGAGGCGAGGACGACCGGTTCGAATCCGGGATCGATGTCGGAGGCACGGGCGAGCAGTTCCGGCTTTCCGAAGAGTCGGGCGAGTAGGAAGACGTCGGCGAAATCGCGGGGCTCGGCCCGCCCGAACAGCGCCAGTAGCTTCTGCCCGGCCAGTTCCAGCGGATCGAGCATCGGTCCGGCGGCAGTGTTGACGGTAGGCAGTCGCGGAGGCGCGTCGATGGCGAGATCGATCACGAGTTCATCGTCCATGCCGATGAGATGCATCCGGCAGAAGGTCGGGACTTCCTGGATGACCGCGAGTTCCCAGCCGAGTTCGGCGACCGCACCTGCAAATGCCCGGGCGGCAGGTACGACTGAGGTGTGCTGCGGCGAAGCGAAGAGGTCGAGGTCATCGGTGGGCCGGTCGATGAGCTGTTGGGCAATGAGCGCTCCACCGCCGGCCAAGACGAAGCCTTGGCTTTCGGGGAGGTCGAAGGACAACCGTAGGGATGCGGATTGGAGCGGTGTCAGTCCTGCTTGGGCCATAACCCGTTTCGTCCATGGATGATCGGCGCCCAGGCTTCGCGGATCTCCCGGGGCAGGGCTAGGTCTTCCCAGAGGTCGGCGAGCAGGGTTCCATCAATGTATTCGAGGAGGTCAGCCGGAGTGCCCTCTCGCAACACGATCGCGTATACGCGCGCTCGCTGGCGCCGATCGGAGAGGTCGAACACACGGTCGCGATCGGACCAGTTCAGGTAGAGCGGCAACCGGATCTGGGCGAGGGCAGCCGCTGCCGACAGCCGGGGAAGATGATCGGGTACGTGGAAAGGCCTGCCGCGCGCAGTGGTGTGCAGCTCGAACCGGATCCGCGGCTCGATCGTGAGTTCGAACCCAGCGGCTTCGAGGATTCGCTGGGCGGTCGCCATCGTAGGTGACCTCTGCCCGTGCTCATACGCCGACAAAGCCGGCCGGGAAGTCTTGGCGAGTTGCGCCAGTTCGGCCTGTTTGAGATTCGCGGTCTTCCTGGCCCGCCGAATGAGGTCATCAGCCATCACGCCTCCTTCAGGTATCGGATCAGGTACCTCCATCGCGAAAAACGGGCGGTCCGCAGTGCATGCACTGCGGACCGCCCGTCGCTTCGTCTGCTAGCGCTGCGCTTCGAGTTCGCGGCGGACGAGGTCCGCGGTCTCGATCGAGTTGAGTGCGGCGCCCTTCATGAGGTTGTCGGCGACGACGAAGAACTCGAGGGAGTTCGGGAAGTCGATCGACTGGCGCACGCGCCCGATCTGGGTGCCGCCCTTGCCCGCCGAGTCGATCGGCATGGGGAACACCATGTTGGCCGGGTCGTCGACGAGGTCGACGCCGTCGGCGGCGGCGAGCACGCGGTGGGCCTCGGCGACGGTCACTTCGCGTTCGAAGGTGGCGTGGACGACCTGCGAGTGGCCGACGGCCACGGGCACGCGCACGCAGGTCGAGGCGACCTTGAGGTCGGGCAGGCCGAGGATCTTGCGGGACTCGTTGCGGACCTTGAGCTCCTCGGAGGTCCAGCCGTCGTCCTTCCAGCCGCCGACCTTCGGCACGACGTTGAGCGCCAGGGGCGCCCCGAACGGCGTGTTGAACTCCTCGCCGAGGACCTGCCGCAGGTCGTTGCCGGCCGTGCCGAGGCCGTCGATGCCGGCGATCTTCTGCATCTGGGCGTAGAGGGCCTCGAGGCCTTCCTTGCCGGAGCCGGACGCGGCCTGGTAGGAGGCCACGGACATGGAGACGAGGCCGAACGCCTCGTTCAGGGCCGCGAGCGACGGGATGAGCGCGAGGGTGGTGCAGTTGGCGTTCGCGATGATGCCCTTGGGGCGCACGGCGGCCGCTCCCGGGTTGGCCTCGCGGACGACCAGGGGCACGTCCGGGTCCATGCGGAAGTACGCGGACTTGTCGATGACGACGACGCCCTTGGCGGCGGCGACGGGGACCCATTCGGCGCTGACCTCGTCCGGGAGGTCGAAGTGCGCGATGTCGATGCCGTCGAAGACGTCGGCGCTGATGGCCTGCACTTCGATCTGCTCATCGCCCACCGACAGGATCTTCCCGGCGGAGCGGGCGGACGCGACGAGGCGCACCTCGCCCCAGTTGCCGCGCTCTTCGGCGATGAGCCGGCGCATGATCGATCCGACCACGCCGGTCGCCCCGACGATGGCGACGTTCAGCTTGCGCGCCATGGTTACCGCCCCGTTCCCGCGTAGACGACGGCCTCTTCGGCGCCGCCGAGTTCGAACTTGTCGTGGACCGCGCGCACCGCCGCGTCGAGGTCGGTGTCGCGGCAGACCACGGAGATGCGGATCTCCGAGGTCGAGATGATCTCGATGTTGACGCCGGCGTCGGCGAGCGCCTGGCAGAAGTTCGCGGTGACGCCCGGGTGCGAGCGCATGCCGGCGCCGATGAGCGAGATCTTGCCGATGTTCTCATCGTAGATGAGCTTGGCGAAGCCGATGGCGTCCTGGTGCTTCTTGAGCTGCTCGGTCGCCTTCGGCCCGGACTCCTTGGGCAGGGTGAACGAGATGTCAGTGTGGCCGTTGCCGGCGGTCGAGACGTTCTGGACGATCATGTCGATGTCGATCTCGGCGTCGGCGATCACCTGGAAGATCGAGGCGGCGGCGCCGGGCTTGTCCGGGACGCTGGTGACGGTGATCTTGGCCTCGGAGCGGTCGTGCGCGACGCCGCTGATGAGTGCTTGCTCCACGGGCAGCTCCTCCATGTAACCCGACACCATCGTGCCGGTCTTGGTCGAGTACGACGAACGGACGTGCAGCGGCATCCCGTAGCGGCGGGCGTATTCCACGCTGCGCAGGTGCAGGATCTTGGCGCCCGAAGCCGCCATCTCCAGCATCTCCTCGAAGGTGATCGAATCGAGCTTCTGCGCGTTCGGCACGATCCGCGGGTCGGCGGTGAAGACGCCGTCGACGTCGGAGTAGATCTCGCAGACGTCGGCTTCCAGCGCTGCGGCGAGCGCGACGGCGGTCGTGTCCGAGCCGCCGCGGCCGAGCGTGGTGATGTCCTTGGTGTCCTGGCTGACGCCCTGGAACCCGGCGACGATGGTGATGAACCCCTCGTCGAGCGAGGAGCGGATGCGCCCGGGGGTGACGTCGATGATGCGGGCGACGCCGTGCGCGGCGGTGGTGATCATGCCGGCCTGGGAGCCGGTGAACGACCGGGCCTGGAAGCCGAGGTTGTTGATCGCCATCGCCAGGAGCGCCATGGAGATGCGCTCGCCGGCCGTCAGCAGCATGTCGAGTTCCCGGGGCTCCGGCACCGGCGAGACCTGGGCCGCGAGGTCCAGCAGCTCGTCGGTGGTGTCACCCATGGCGGAGACGACGACGACCACGTCGTCGCCGCGCTTTCGCGTCGCGACCACTCGTTCGGCGACGCGCTTGACGCGTTCGGCATTCTCCACCGATGAACCGCCGTACTTCTGCACGACTAGCGCCACGGATTTCACCTCACTCGCTGTGTCTCAGGTCACTCGAAGCCGTCCGGTCGGGGACGGCCACCTCACCTTAACTGCGCATACCGGTGTGTCGCCAGGTCGTTCTGGGTGGTGGGACAGAGAATCGGGCGGTGGCATGGACATGGACGGGCAAGGCAGTGGCGGCCCTCACGCTCACGGCGCTCCTGGCGGGCTGCGGCACCGCCACCGCGGTCGACGAACCCGAGCGGTCGCCCCGGCGCGCCAGCGCCCAGGCGACCCTGATCGGCCGCGTCAGCCTCGCCCTCGACGAGACCTTCACCGCCGAGTACGCATGGTCCGAGGGCGGCACCGTCACCGTGTGGGCCGCGGCCGACGGCACCTGGCGCGTGGACGTGCCCAGCTGGGCGCACGACGGCACGATCGACGTCACCGTCGCCTGGACCACCGGCGGGTTCTTCCAATGCGCGGCCGGCCGGTGCGTGCGCATCGCGGGCATCACCGGCGAGATCCCCAAGGACTACGACCCGAAGGTGCAGCTCCCGTTCGTCGAATGGCTCCCGCAGCTGCTCGACCGGCACCTGCCGTTCGTCATCACCCAGGACGGCGACTGCTTCACCCTCACCCCCAACACCATCGCCGTCGACCCGCCCATCCCGCCCGGCGAATGGTGCCTCGACGAGGCCGGCACGATCCTGTCAGTCGCGAGCGGCGGCTTCGGCACCCTCGAACTCGCCGCCCCGCCCGCCGAAGCCGTCGCCACCGTCGAGCTCCCCGGAGACCTCAGCGACGCCGAACCGCTGAGCCGCAAGGCCCCCGTCGAACCGAGCCCGAGCATCGACCCGTCCGCGACGCCCCCACCCGACCCGGCCGCCACACCGGCACCGACGCCGTCCCCCGAACCCGCTCCCGCCGAGTGAAACGAGAGTAAGGAAGGCGACACGAGCAGGCGTTCCGCTCCCGTTCCGTGGCACCATGAACGATGGCGAGCGACGACGCCGCTACCACGACGGCGCCGCCGTCACCGACAGCCGACGCGCCCGCCGGGACACCGGCCGCGCCGCGCGAGACCAGCAACCGAAGGAACGCGCATGACCGCACCGACCGACCGCCACGCCCAGACCGCGGTCCCGATCCACCCGCTGCTCGCCGCCCGCCACTCCACCCGCGCCTTCGCCCCCGGCGTCGACCTCACCGAGCAGCAGGTCGCCGCCCTCCTCGAAGCCGCCCGCTGGGCCCCAAGCGCCGGCAACACGCAGCCGTGGCGGTTCCTCCTCGCCCGCCGCGACACCGGCGAGTTCAAGCGCGTCCTCGAGACCCTCAACCCCGGCAACCGCGACTGGGCCGCCAACGCCTCCGCGCTCCTCGTGGCCGTCCGCACCGACGCCAACGCGCGCGGCCCCCTCTCGCACGCCGCCTACGACCTCGGGCAGGCCATCGCGCACCTGACGTTCCAGGCCGCCGCCGAAGGGCTCACCGTCCGCCAGATGGGCGGCTTCGACGCCGCCGCGCTGGCCGCCGAGTTCGCGCTGGAGGCGCCGCTCGTGCCGACCACGGTGGTCGCGATCGGCGAGCCGGGCGACCCGGCCGAACTGGCCGACGCCGTCGCGGGCCCCGACCGGGCCCAGCGCGCCCGCCTCGCGGTCGACGACCTGCTGATCCACCCGTAGCCGGGCCGGCGGGGGCGCCGCGGCGACGCGGCGCCGCCCGCAGCGCCCCACCAACGCGCCGTCCCAGCATGCGGGCGTCGAAGTCGACCGGAGTCGCGCCGCCGGTGTACGCTCTCGGGGTCATGCGGTACTCGATGCTCCTTAGCTGCCGCGGCGGGGCCAACTAGGTCGGCTCCTCGTCGCGGGTTTTCGCATGCCGGCTGGCTCAGGCGACTACGGCTTCAGACCACCAGCGACATTCTTCAGGAGCATCCGTGACTTCCACGTCTTCCACCGGTTCGGCCTTCGCGGACCGCGTCAAGCGCTACCAGCCCTACCACTCCCAGTTCAAGGTCGACCTGCCCGACCGCACCTGGCCGGACAAGGTCACCGAGACCGCCCCGACCTGGTGCGCGGTGGACCTGCGCGACGGCAACCAGGCGCTCATCGACCCGATGACCCCCGACCGCAAGAAGAAGATGTTCCAGCTGCTGGTCGACATGGGCTACAAGGAGATCGAGGTCGGCTTCCCCTCCGCGTCGCAGACCGACTTCGACTTCGTGCGGCAGCTGATCGAGCAGGACCTCATCCCCGACGACGTCACCATCCAGGTCCTGACCCAGTGCCGCGAGCACCTGATCGAGCGGACCTTCGAGAGCCTGCGCGGCGCCAAGCAGGCCATCGTCCACTTCTACAACTCGACCTCGACGCTGCAGCGCCGCGTCGTGTTCGGGCTGGACAAGGACGGCATCACCGACATCGCCACGCAGGGCGCGCGGCTGTGCCTGAAATACCGCGAGATCCACACCCCCGACACCGCGATCCGCTACGAGTACTCCCCCGAGTCCTACACCGGCACCGAACTGGACTACGCCGTCGAGGTCTGCGCGAAGGTCGCCGAGGTCATCCAGCCCACCCCGGACTGGCCCCTGATCGTGAACCTGCCCGCCACGGTCGAGATGGCCACCCCGAACGTGTACGCCGACTCCATCGAGTGGATGCACCGCAACCTGCCGAACCGCGAGTCCCTGATCCTGTCGGTCCACCCCCACAACGACCGCGGCACCGGCGTCGCCGCCGCCGAACTGGCCGTGCAGGCCGGCGCCGACCGCGTCGAGGGCTGCCTGTTCGGCAACGGCGAGCGCACCGGCAACGTCTGCCTGGTCACCCTGGGCCTCAACCTGTTCAGCCAGGGCGTCGACCCGGGCATCGACTTCTCCAACATCGACGAGATCAAGCGCGCCGTCGAATACTGCAACCAGCTGCCCGTGCCCGAGCGGCACCCGTACGCCGGCGACCTGGTCTACACGGCGTTCTCCGGCTCGCACCAGGACGCCATCAAGAAGGGCTTCGCCCACCTCGAGGCCGACGCCGCCGCCGCGGGCGTCCCCGTCGACGAGTTCACCTGGGGCGTACCGTACCTGCCCATCGACCCCAAGGACGTCGGCCGCACCTACGAGGCCGTCATCCGCGTCAACTCCCAGTCCGGCAAGGGCGGCGTCGCCTACGTCATGCAGAGCGAGTACGGCTTCGACCTGCCGCGCCGCATGCAGATCGAGTTCAGCGGCGCCATCCAGCGCCACACCGACGCCTCCGGCAAGGAGGTCTCGACGCAGCAGATCCACGAGATCTTCCGCCGCGAGTACCACCCCGAGTACCAGCCCACGCCGCGCCTGGTCGTCGAGGACCACACCACCGTCTACACCGGAGAGACGCTGACCCTGGACGCGCACATCGTCCTGAACGGCGTCGAGCAGAAGATCTCCGGCACCGGCAACGGCCCGCTCTCCGCCTTCACCGACGCCCTGTCCACGGTCGGCGTCGACGTCGAAGTCCTCGACTACACCGAGCACGCCCTGTCCGCCGGCCAGCACGCCCAGGCCGCGTCGTACGTGGAGTGCGCCATCGACGGCCGGACCGTCTGGGGCGCAGGCGTGCACCCCAACATCGTCCTGGCCACGATGCGCGCGGTCGCGAGCGCCTACAACCGCGCCTAGACAACCGATCCGCGTCGGGGCGGGCCGCTGCTGCGGCCCGCCCCGACCGCGTTCCACCGCCCTGCGCGGCTCAGAACGGCGCCCCGCCCCTCCCCGGCCTGAGCGAAGCCCGCACCCTGCGGTGCAGCTCGGGCCGGGCGGCGCAGCTCGACCACGGCGTCTCCAACATCAGCAGGTCGATCACCGAGTACGCCTGGTAGAGCGCCAGGGCCGTCACCGCCCAGAAATAGGGGCGGTCGAGCTCCAAGGCGATGCCCGCGGCCAGGGCGGCGATCAAGACGTTCCCGACAGCGCCGTGCACATAGACCGCGGTGGCGGTGCGATGGAACAGCGGCCTGCCGCGGAGTGCGCGCTTCGCGAGCTGCACCTGGTACGCGAGGAGTCCCGCGGCGATGAGCGGGGCGGACGAGTGCAGCCCGATCGGGGACGCGGCGAGAAGGCGGTCCTGGTGCAGGAACACCGCAGCGAAGGTGAGCATGAGCCCCGCCCAGTAGAGCGGTTCGGCGATGGCCCATCCCACCCATTCGAGCTTCGCCTTCGTCCGCAGGTCGTCCCAGAAGATCGCGTGCGCGCAGCGCCACGAGTCGAACCCGGGCTCGACCACGCGGGGACCGAATACCCACATGCGCTGTTCGTCGGTGACCGGCCACCTCGTGCCTTCTGCGGTCAGCATCCGCAGCGGCATCGGCCGCCCCGGCTCCGTCGAGCACGTGGACCGTTCGGTGAGTATCCGTCGCAGCCACCGCAGCTCGATGGCGACCATCGCCGCCGGGAACGCCAGCAGTACCAACCATTCCCGGCCGCCTGCCGACAGGCTGAGGAGGAGGATGAGCATGAGCACGGCGCAGGCGTGGACCGCCGTCGCCGAGCGCGCGGGGCGGTGCGGGAACCGCCAGAGCCGGAGGTAGGCGAGCGGTCCGGCGACCAGCGGAACGAACAGGGCTACCTCGACGCCGCCCCGGAGGATCAGCGGGTCGTCGCCCGAATCGAGGCCCGCGCGAAGCGCCATGCCGCCATCGACCAGGCATCCGATCGCCACAGCGAGGGCGGCGACACTGCAGACGAGATAAAGCGCGGTCCTGAACTTGCTGGTGAAGGAGAGCTCGCGCCACCGCAGGCGATGCCGGCAGACGATGCTCCTCGCCTGGTGCGATTCCTCCGCAAGGACGCGGGAACCACCGGACTCGACGGTCATGGGCGGGTCGATTCGCGGCGAATCAGGCGTTTCATATTCCATTTAGGGGCTTTCAATGGTATCGAGGGCGAGGTCGAAGCCTTGATCGGCTGCGCCACGCGAATTCTAGGGACGAGTAGCAGAGCCGTCAATCGTGCGGACGGCACCCACCTCGGCCACGACCGCGAGGTCCACGACCACGGCGAGGTGAACGGTGCCCTCGATCTCGGCGAAGGCCACCGAGCCGGCTTGCAGCCCTATGGTGGTGACGACCCTGCGCGTCAGCCCTTCAGCATCGCCGCGATCGTCGGCGGCAGCCACGGGTGGCCCACGCAGGTCGCACCCGAATACAGCACCGAACGGAACCACCAGAGCACGATCATCTCCGCGACCGGCGGCACCACGAACACCACCAGCCACGGCCACGCGCCCTCCAAGACCATGTACCCCACGAACACCAGCACCAGCGGCGGCGTGAACGTGTTGAGCGCGCAGACCAGGAGGCCGGGCCGGTGCAGCCGACGCCAGACCCGATGGCACACCACCACACCGGAAAGCAGCAGCGCACCGATGGCCGAGAGGGCCACGCCGAACAGGAATCCGGGCAGGTCCTCCTGGAGATAGCCCAGCAGGGTCAGCGCGATCCCGAACGGCAGACCGGCCAGAGCCATCACCGCCGCCGCCCACACCAGCAACACCACGAGCACGAACCCGATCCGGTTGGCGGCCTGCAGATCCCACCAGTTAACCCGGTGTGGGCACCGGAGCGCAGGGGCGGGCGCGATCAGGGCGGTGTCGCGAACACGCGCCCGGTCCTCCAGCCCCTCGCCGACACCGGGCTCGAAGGGCGCAGGTTCCACGTAGATGACCGGGTCAGGGCGCGCTGCAGCATCAGGGTCGTGATCCATTGAGGGCTTTCGAAGACAGAGGAGGAAACCGGGCGAAGGTGCTCACATCCTAACGCCGGGCGACCTTCTGCACGGTCGATCCGCCGGTCGGTCACCGACCACGGCTCAGGCCTTGAGCATCCGCTGGACCACCGGCGGCGGTTCGCTCAAGGAAGCGCACTCGGACCGAGGCGGCAGATGCCTCATCGCAAACGCCGCGCTGTACGCCCAGTACGCCGTCAGCGCGATCACCGCAAGCGAGACAGGCATGCCGAGTTCGAGCCACAAGCCCGCGGCCACGGTCGAGCCGTAGCCCGCGAACGCGCCGACGCAGACGGCCCGCGAGGCCCGGTGATACCGCTTGGCACGGGCAAGGATCTCCCCGAAAGAGAACAGGTTGCCCAGCGGCACGAGGAGGGCGATCACCACCGCGGCGAACCCACTCCCACCGACCGCGAGCGAAGCGGCAACGAGCACCTCCGCCCACAGGATGAACACCATCGCGACATATCCGGTGAGGAGCAGGGAGTTCACCACGGCGGCGACCCGGTACCGGACGCGAAGCTCGCCGAACCCGAACCGGTGCGGGCAGTCCGCCACACGGAACCGCGGCACGCGCTCATCCCGCAGCAAGGCGAGCACCGCAGGCGCAAGACCCGGATGGGTCCGGCAGGAGCCACGCGGATACAGCGACCGCCGGAACGCCACGAGCTGCCAGAGGATCCAGGCGTACGGCACCGCGACCAAGGCCAAGAACCCCTGCCCGCTCTCGGCGAGCACCATGAACAGCGCCAAGCTCACGGCCAAGAGCACGAAACCAGCCGCGGCCAGCCCGATCACCGGGTCCGAAGGACGATGCAACCGCCGCCACACCACCGCCAACGCCACCGCGCCGACCGCTTGCAGCACCAAGCCGCACACCAGTGTCAACCCGGCAGCGACCAGCAGTCCGACCTCCCCCTGGACACCCGCGCCGATGCAGATGAGCCCGAAGAACAGGCCGATGGCGGTCACCGCCCCGCCCGACCAGAGCGCCACGGCGGAAAGCGCCCGTTTGGCGCGCCCCTTCGCGTTCAGGTCGGCGAACCGCACCCGGTGGAGACACCGGTGCCGTTCCGTCCCGGTGGGAGCCAGTGCGGCCCAGCCCGACGCTGCGACGACCGGCGCAGCCTCGACGGTGACTTGAGGATCGGCCCGAGGGGCATCGGGCACGGCATCCGGGAGGGGAGGTTCAGGGGTTTCGTATGCCATTGTGGGACTTTCGATCGGGCAAAGGGCGAGGTCACCGCCTTGGGAGACGGCGACCTCGCGAATTCTAGGGAACGCGCCCTCCCCGGTCAGCGGTAGGCGGCGCTCTGCAGCGAGTACAGCTCGGCGTAGGCGCCGCGCTTCGCCATCAGCTCGTCGTGGGTGCCCGACTCGGCGACGCGGCCCTCCTCCAGGACGATGATGAGGCCGGCCATCGACACCGTCGAAAAGCGATGGGAGACAAGGACGGTCACGGTGCCGCGCTGGCGGCCCGCGTGGACCTCCTCGGCGAAGCGCTCGAAGAGGGCGTGCTCGGTCTGGGGGTCGAGGGCGGCGGTGGGCTCGTCGAAGAGGACGAGGAGCGGGTCGGTGCGCATGCGGCCGCGCCCGATCGCGAGCTTCTGCCATTGCCCGCCGGAGAGGTCGGTGCCGTCGTCCCAGCGCGCGCCGAGCCGGGTGCCGAGGCCGCCGGGGAGGTCGTCGAGGACGTCCTCGGCTCCGGCACGGGTCATGGCGGCGCGCACGGAAGCGTCGTCGAAGCCCCCTTCGAGGTCGCCGATGCCGACGGTCTCGCGGGCGGTGAATTCGAAGCGGGTGAAGTCCTGGAAGGTCGCGCCGATGCGTTCGCGCCAGGCGTCGACGGCGAAATCGGTCAGATCGTGGTCGTCCACTTTGATGCGACCGGCGGTCGGCTGGTAGAAACCGGACAGAAGTTTGACGAGCGTGGTCTTGCCCGCGCCGTTCTCGCCGACGAGAGCGACGACCTTGCCGGCCGGGAGGTGGAGGCTCACGTCGTCGAGGGAGGTCCGGTTCGACTCGGGGTAGGCGAAGGTGACGCCTTCGAGGGTGACGCCGGCGGTGAGGCGGGCGGGGACCTCGGCCGGTTCCGTCGGGCCGCTGGTCTTCGCGGCGTACTCGCGGAGCCAGGCGACGCGTTCGCCGAGTTTGGCGAGGCGCGCGAGGAACATCGACTGGAACGCGACGTTCGCGGCCGCCCCGGCGACCATGCCGATGAGACCGACCAGCAGCACGACGTCGCCGGCGGTGGCCTGGCCGCGGATCGCGAGGTAGAGGACGATGCCGATGCCGGCGGCCATGCCGGCCGCGGAGAGGACGCCTTCGCCGGTGGCGAGGCGCGCGCCCTGCCACTGGCCCCGGTTGCGTTCGGCCACGACGGCGGCGCCGGTCTCGTGGTGGCGATCGGCGACGGCCGCGGCGGCGCCGAAGATGCGCAGCTCCTTGCCGGACTCGGCGAGGGTCGCGACCTCGAAGAGGTGGCGGCGCTTGCGTTCGGGCTCGCTCGTGGCGGCGTAGACCTTGTCCTCGATCATCCCGGCCTTGTGCGAGATCGCCATCGCCACCAGCGCGAAGAGCGGGAAGACGAGCAGCAGCGGGTGGACCCGGAACAGCAGCGCGCCGCCGACGAGAATCGTGATCACCGCGCGGATCCATTGCGCCAGTTGGTTGACGCCGCCCGAGAGGAGCCACCGGTCCTCGCGGATGTGCTGCACCTCGTCGAGGTAGTCGGGCCGCTCGTGGTGGTCGAGGCCGGGCGGGGTGCCCATGAGCACCATGAGTTCGCGGTCGGCGGCGCGGTTGGTGTGGTCGAGGACGACGAAGACGAACTTGACGTAGACGAAGACGACCGTCCAGACCAGGGCGATGCCCGCCGCGAGCCCCGCCGCGGCGAGCCAGGCCTCCTGCTCGCGGCCGTGCTGGACGGCGTCGATGACGACCTTGGAGAGGTAGACCAGGAGCGGCATGAGCGCGGCCTGGAGCATGCCGAGGCCGATGAGGGCGTTGACGGCGCGCGGGTGGGAGCGCCAGCCCACGGCCAGGCCGCTGCTGAGGCCGCGCAGGCGTGTCGCGATCGTGTCCTTCATGGCGTCTCCTAGACGTGGGGGGTGCGGGCGAGGCGGTTGGCTTGGAGGGTGAAGGCTTCGGCGTAGCGCCCGCCGAGGGCCATCAGCTCGTCGTGGGAGCCGTCTTCGACGACGCGGCCGCCGTCGAGGACGACGATGCGGTCGGCGCGGCGCACCGTGGAGAAGCGGTGCGAGATGACGATGGTCGTGAGTCCGGCGGTGATGTCGAGGAACTGCTCGTAGAGCTCGGCTTCGGCGCGCACGTCGAGGGCGGCGGCGGGCTCGTCGAGGATGAGGATCCTCGCGCCGGCCTGGACGGCGAAGAGCGCGCGGGCCAGGGCGATCCGCTGCCACTGGCCGCCGGAGAGGTCGGTGCCGCCCTCGTACTCGCTCGACAGGACCGTGTCCAGTCCATTGGGGAGCGAGTCGATAAGAGCGCGGATACCCATGGGCTCGCAGGCCTTCCAGATCCGGTCGGTGTCGCCCGCGAGGTGCGGTGCCCCGAGGGCGATGTTGTCGCGCACCGTCAGCTGGTAGCGGGTGAAGTCCTGGAAGAGGGCCGAGAGGCGGGTGCGCCAGGCCGCCGGGTCGACCCCGGCGAGGTCGGTGCCGTCTACGGTGATGCGCCCGCCGGTGGGCTCGTAGAGGCCCGACAGGAGCTTGACGAGGCTGGTCTTGCCCGCGCCGTTGTGGCCCACGACCGCAAGGGACGTGCCGGCCTCGATCTCGAGGTCGAGCCCTTCGATGACGGGCCGCGAGGCGCCGGGGTAGGCGAAGGCGACCTGCTCGAACCGCACCGACCGGGCCGGGGCCTCGGCCGGGAGCTCGGCGGTGACGGGGCGTTCGTCGGCGGCGAGCTCGGATTCGAGGGCGAGGACCTTCGGCACCGGGAGCGA
The DNA here is from genome assembly GCF_040674615.1 of Glycomyces sp. NPDC049804. Classification (NCBI taxonomy): domain Bacteria; kingdom Bacillati; phylum Actinomycetota; class Actinomycetes; order Glycomycetales; family Glycomycetaceae; genus Glycomyces; species Glycomyces sp. NPDC049804. The sequence goes on along the minus strand of NZ_JBFAMQ010000003.1, from coordinate 141,300 downwards.
GCCGAGCGCGAGGAACGCGGCCACGTCGTCGAACGCGGTGAACTTGAACATGCTGGTCATCGCCATCAGGTAGACCGAGAGCGCGGCGAACCCGACGGCCCCGGAGAGCCCGGCCTGCACGAGGAGCAGCCCGGTGGCGGCGGTGAGCGCGCCGAGGGCGCCGATGACGCCGACGGCAGTTCGGACCCGCATGCGCTGGAACCGGTTCGAGTGGTCCATGCGGTCGGCCCACTGGCGGTCGTAGCGGTCGAGGAGCCAGCCCATGAGGCCCCACACGCGGATCTCCTTGGCGGGCCGGGCGTCCATGGCGAGGTCGCGCACGTACTCGCTCTCGCGCATCTCGGTGGAGCGCATGTACGCGGTCAGGCCGACGCGCGTGTACTCGCGCTGCATGGCGAGGAAGATCGCGGGCCAGGCGACGAGCCAGGCGAGGCCGATCCAGATGTTGAAGGCGCACAGGACGATCGAGGCGCCGGCGGCGGCGAGGAACTCGGGCGCGATGGCGGCGAGGCCCCGGACGGCGCGCTCGGGGCGGATGAAGTCGGCGCCGAGCTGGCGGGCGATGCGCAGGAGCGCGAGCACGTCGTCGTCCTCGAGGTGCGCGATCCCGGCGGGGCGGGCGACGGCGGCGACGAGCCGATCCTGGAGGAGCAGTTCGAGTTCCCGGCCGAGGTTGATCGCGTTGGCGCGGTGGACGTTGTCGACGATCCGGCCGAGCAGCAGCGCGGTGACGCCGGCGGCGAGCAGGAGGTAGGCGTCGCGGGCCTCGGGGGAGCCGGGCCCGGCCTCGGCGGCGGCCGGGACGGCGCCGATGAGGAGGCCGGTGGCGACCGTCATCGCGAGCGGCAGCGCCGCCACGAGCACGGTGGTGGCGATGAAGAGGGCGGTGCGCGGGCGGCTGATCTGCGGCAGGAGCCGGGCGACAGCGAGCACGGCCCGCCCGGCCTCGAACCGCCGGGCGGTGGCATTCGGGGGTGTCATATGAATCCATTCATGACGTCATGATGACTGTTTCACGACACCATAGCGGATGCAGAAAGCGCTCGCAATCCCCGGACCGCAGTTCGGGACGGTTGCAGCGCATGGCGAAGGAGGCCGGAGCCTCCGGTGCAGCAAGGGCGGCCGAGGAGGCCGGCATCGTTCTGCTTCGATCGATCCGCGCTCGGACGCGCCGCCGCTGGCGACCGGAGAGTCCCCCCCCCGCCCCGGCCGCGCGTCACTGGCGCGACCCGGGTCGCCTTCACCGCTCCGATACCGCAGGTAGTCTTGTTCCTCGTGTCAGCGCCCAATCTCGTCAACCTCGAAACCGTCTCCAAGGCCTACCCCGACCAGGTGGTCCTCGACGCGGTCTCCCTCGGCATCGCCGCAGGTCAGCGCGTCGGCGTCGTCGGCCGCAACGGCGACGGGAAGTCGACGCTGCTCAAACTCATCGCCCGCACGGACGAACCGGACTCGGGCCGGGTCGTGCACACCGGCGGCACCCGCATCGCCGTGCTCGGCCAGACCGACGGCCTCCGCGACGACGCCACCGCCCGCGACGAGCTCTTCGGCAATGCCGACGCCCACGAATGGGCCTCCGACCCGCGCGTCCGCGAGATCCTCACCGGCCTCTTCGGCGGCCTCGACGCGCCCGTCCTCCCCGAAGGCCTCGACTCCCGCATCGGCGTGCTCTCCGGCGGCGAGCGCCGCCGCGTCGACCTCGCCCGCGTCCTCTCCGCCGACGCCGACCTGCTCCTCCTCGACGAGCCCACCAACCACCTCGACATCGAGGGCATCGCCTGGCTCGCCGCCTACCTCAACGCCACGCGCGCGGCGATCATCACCGTCACCCACGACCGCTGGTTCCTCGACGAGATCTGCGACCGCATCTGGGACGTCCAGCGCGGCAACGTGTTCGAGTACGACGGCGGCTACTCCGCCTACGTCCTCGCCCGCGCCGAACGCGAGCGCCAGGCGAACGTCGCCGAGGAGAAGCGCCAGAACCTCATGCGCAAGGAGCTCGCGTGGCTCCGCCGGGGCGCCAAGGCGCGCACCGGGAAGGCGAAGTTCCGCGTCGACGCCGCGAACGAGCTCATCGCGAACGAGCCGCCGCCGCGCGACACCGCCGAACTGGTGAGCTTCGCGACCGGGCGCCTGGGCAAGACCGTGTTCGAGGCGGAGAACGTCACCGTCAAGGCCGGCGACCAGGTGCTCCTCGAAGGCCTCGACTGGATCCTGGGCCCGGGCAAGCGGATCGGCCTCCTCGGCGTCAACGGCGCGGGCAAGACCTCGCTGCTGCGCACCCTCGCGAACGCCCTGGAGGACGAGCAGCCCGCGGCGGGCCGGGTCAAGGTCGGCCGCACTGTGAAGCTCGCGTGGCTCACCCAGCACATGGAGGACCTCGACGGCTCCTGGCGGGTGCTCGAGGCGATCGAGAACGTGGCCAAGCGGGTCCAGTTGGGCAAGAAGGAGATGTCGGCCGGGCAGCTCGGCGAGCGCCTGGGCTTCGTGGGCGGGCGCCAGCGCACCTTCGTGCGCGACCTCTCGGGCGGGCAGCGCCGCCGCCTGCAGCTCGCGCGGCTGCTCATGGCCGAGCCGAACGTGCTGTTCCTCGACGAGCCCACGAACGACCTCGACATCGAGACGCTGACGCAGCTGGAGGACCTGCTCGACGACTGGGCGGGGACGATGGTCGTGGTCAGCCACGACCGGTACTTCACCGAGCGGGTCGCCGACGAGCAGTGGGCGCTGCTGGGCGACCGCAAGCTGCGGCACCTGCCGCGCGGGATCGAGGAGTACCTGGAGCGCCGGGCGGACAAGTCCGCTGCGCCGCAGGCGAAGCGCTCCACCGCCGCTGCGCCGAGGTCGTCGGCGGCGGACGACCGGGCGACGCAGAAGGAGCTGTCGAAGCTCGAGCGGCGCCTGGCGAAGGTCGAGGAGAAGATCGCGGGGCTGTACGCCGACATGGCCGAGCACGCGACGGACCCGGCGAAGCTGGGCGAACTGCAGGACCAGGTCACGGCTTTCGAAACCGAGCGCGACGAGATCGAGGAGCGCTGGATGGAGCTCGCGGAGTAGGGCGAACGCCCTGCGCCGCTTGCGAACCGGCCGCGCCACCGGTGGGCGCGGCCGCGGTCGATCACGTCGCAGTCTCTGCAACGGAGTAATAACGGAGCCGAATATTCTAGCGGGTCCGAACGCTCCCATACCGGTTGGTAACCGAGTCTTCATTCACTGATTTATGGGGCTCTTCCAGGGTCTTCACAATTCAATGTGATTTCCCTAACCTCGGTTTGAAAGCCCGAAAGGACCGGTTCCACCGAACCGCGCCCTACGGGCGGTGCGCCCCCATCGATCCCTTGCGCACCAACCCGTCTGAACCGAGAGGGAGTACCCCCCTATGACCGTCTCGCACACCTTTGTTCGAAGCAGAACCATGCGCCGCATCGCGGTCGCGTCCCTGGCGGGCGCCGCGGCGCTCGGCTCGGTCACCTTCGGCGGCCTTGCCGCGCAGGCCGAACCGGCCGGGCAGATCTTCGGCGCCGACGCGCCGACCGCCATCGACGGCGAGTACATCGTCGTCCTCGAGGACGGCACGTCCGTCTCCACCGCCGTCAAGAGCATCGAGGGCGAGGAGGTCGTCGAGACCTTCGACGAGGTCGACGCGTTCCTCATGGAGGCCAGCGAATCCGAGGCGAAGGAACTCGCCGCCGCGGACGGCGTGGCCTTCGTCGAGCAGAACGCCGTCGTCTCCATCGACGCCGTGCAGTCCCCGGCCACGTGGGGCCTCGACCGCATCGACCAGGCGAACCTGCCGCTGAGCAACAGCTACGAGTACCTCGGCACCGGTTCGGGCGTGCACGCGTACATCGTGGACACCGGCATCAACGCCTCCCACACGGAGTTCACCGGGCGGGTGGGCAACGGCTACGACTTCATCGACAACGACTCGACCCCGCAGGACGGCAACGGGCACGGCACCCACGTCGCGGGCACCGTCGGCGGCACCACGTACGGCGTCGCGAAGAACGTGACCCTGCACGGGGTCCGCGTGCTCAACAACTCCGGCTCGGGCACCACCGCCGGCGTCGTCAACGGCATCAACTGGGTCGCCGCGAACGCGATCAAGCCCGCCGTGGCGAACATGAGCCTCGGCGGCGGCTACTCCGCGTCGCTGAACTCAGCGGTCGAGTCCGCGGTGAGCGCCGGCGTGACCTTCGCGGTCGCGGCGGGCAACGAGAACCAGAACGCCTGCAACGTCTCGCCCGCCTCCGCGCCGTCCGCGATCACGGTGGCCGCCAGCAGCAGCACGGACGCCCGCGCCTCCTTCTCCAACTTCGGATCCTGTGTGGACGTGTTCGCGCCCGGGGTGAGCATCACCTCGGCGTGGCACACCTCCAACACCGCCACCAACACCATCTCGGGCACCTCGATGGCCTCCCCGCACGTCGCGGGCGCCGTCGCGGTCTACCTGGGGCTCAACCCGTCCGCCACCACGGGCGCGGTGGCGTCCTGGGTGACCGGCAACGCCACCACCGGCAAGATCACCGATCTGCAGGGCAGCCCGAACCGGCTGCTCTACACCGGGACCGGCGGCGGCACCGACCCCGACCCGAGCGACTGCACGGCCACCAAGTCGACCGCCACCGCGCTCCCCGACCGGGCCACCGTCAACTCGACCCTGGCGCTCACCTGCGACGGCAACGCCCGCAGCACCAGCACCGTGGCCGTCAACATCACCCACACGTGGCGCGGGGACCTCGCGATCTACCTGATCGCCCCCGACGGCACGAGCTACACGCTCAAGACCTCCTCGAGCGGCGACTCGGCGGACAACGTCATCGCCACTTACCCGGTCAACCTCTCCAGCGAGACCGCCACGGGCACTTGGACACTGCGCATCGTGGACGCGTACTCCGGGGACTCGGGGACGCTGAACTCCTGGACCCTCGAGCTGTGACTCCCCCGCACAACTGAATAGCGGGCGACCGCGGGCGGGCCCTCCCCGTCGACCGCGCCGCACCGGCAGCGACCTGGAGCCGTCGCCCGCCGCATGCGCCGCGCCAGGTCCCGCACCGCGGCCCCGCACCCCCCTGTAGAACGTCGGCGCGAGCCGATCCGATCCCCCGTCCGTTTTCGATTTCCACACCACCCCATCCCGTCCGGGCCCTGGACCGGCCCGGACCACCCGAAGGGACCCCATGTCCATGCAGCACAAGCAGCGATCCGCGGCGGCCGTCATCGGCGTCGCCGCCTTCACCGCACTCGCGTTCACCGCCACCGCCGCCGAGGCGAAACCGGCGGTCGGCGCCATCGTCGGCGAGGACGCCGCGGGCGCCATCGCGGGCGAGTACATCGTCGTGCTCGAGGAAGGCACGTCCGTCTCCACCGCCGTGAAGAGCATCGAGGGCGAGGAGGTCGTCGAGACCTTCGACCAGATCGACGGCTTCCTCATGGAGGCCAGCGAAGCCGAGGCCAAGGAACTCGCCGCGGAGGACGGCGTCGCGTTCGTCGAGCAGAACGCCGTCGTCTCCCTCAGCGCCACCCAGTCGAACGCGACCTGGGGCCTCGACCGCATCGACCAGCGCAACCGCCCGCTCTCGGGCACCTACACATACAACTACACCGGCGCGGGCGTGCACGCCTACATCATCGACACCGGCATCAACGCCACCCACACCGAGTTCACCGGGCGCGTGGGCAACGGCTACGACTTCGTCTCCAACGACTCCACGCCGCAGGACGGCAACGGCCACGGCACCCACGTCGCCGGCACCATCGGCGGCACCGTCTACGGCGTCGCCAAGGGCGTCACGCTCCACGGCGTGCGCGTGCTGAACAACGCCGGCTCGGGCACCACCGCGGGCGTCGTCAACGGCATCAACTGGGTCGCGGCCAACGCGATCAAGCCCGCCGTGGCGAACATGAGCCTCGGCGGCGGCTACTCCTCGGCGATCAACAACGCCGTGGCGGCCGCGGTCTCCTCCGGCGTCACCTTCGCCGTGGCGGCGGGCAACGAGAACCAGAACGCCTGCAACGTCTCCCCGGCCTCCACGCCGTCGGCGATCACCGTGGGCGCGACGACCTCGAGCGACGCGCGCGCCAGCTACTCCAACTACGGCTCCTGCCTCGACGTGTTCGCGCCGGGCTCGAGCATCACCTCGGCGTGGCGCACCAGCAACACGTCGACCAACACCATCTCGGGCACCTCGATGGCCACCCCGCACGTCGCGGGCGCCGTCGCGCTCTACCTGCAGGCCAACCCGGGCGCGTCGACCTCCGCGGTCGCGAGCTGGGTGACCGGCAACGCCACCACCGGTCTGGTGACCGGCGCGGGCAGCGGCAGCCCGAACCGGCTGCTCTACAGCCTGTAGACCGCCGATACCCGCGAGGCCTTGCGCTCAGTGAGCACAAGGCCTCGTTCTGTTTATCCCTTTTGGACCAAACGCTGGATTTGCTCATTCACTGATCTCTTGATGTGATTCGGGGGGTTTACACAGTTTGTTCTAGCCCTTAGGCTCACTGCCAGGGCCTGACGGCCCGTCGCAGAGCCGCTGGGCCCGGACGGGTGAAGCGGACCGGGCCCCCCGCCCGGTCCGCGCCCGCCGGTCCGCACCACCCTCCCCCCGGGGACGGCCGCCCCCAAGCAGGCGGACGCCCCGCACAACCGAAGGAGTTCCTATGGCAGGAACGAAACGGCGCATCCGAACCGCCACCGCGATCGGCATCGCGGCGGCAGCGGCCGGAGGCTCGCTCGTCGCGGCCTCGGCCTTCGCCAACGCAGCAGAGTCCCCGGCACCGGACGCCGGTGACCTCATCATCGGCGCCGACTCCCCCGACGCCATCGCCGGCGAGTACATCGTGGTCCTCGAAGACCACGCGGCCGACGCCACCGGCGGCCTCAACGCCCTCGCCGACGACCTCGGCGTCAGCGTCGACGTCGAAGACACCCTCGGCCTCGTCGACGGCTACGTCGCCGAGATGAGCGAAGCCGAAGCCGTCGAACTCGCCGCCGACGACGCCGTCGCCTACGTCGAGCAGAACCAGATGGCCCACGCCTCCGAAGTCCAGGCCGACCCGCCCTCATGGGGCCTCGACCGCGTCGACCAGGACGCCCTCCCGCTCGACCAGCAGTACGAGTACACCCAGACCGGCACGGGCGTCGAGGCGTTCATCCTCGACACCGGCGTCAACCTCGAGCACCAGGAGTTCGAGGGCCGCATCGGCGAAGGCTACGACTTCATCGACGACGACGCCGACCCGGCCGACTGCCACGGCCACGGCACCCACGTCGCCGGCACCGTCGCGGGCGCCACCTACGGTGTCGCCAAGGACGCCACGATCCGCCCCGTCCGCGTCCTCGACTGCGAAGGCTCCGGCTCCTACGCCGCCATCATCGGCGGCATCGACTGGGTCGCCGCCAACGCCGGCGAGTCCGCCGTCGCCAACATGAGCCTCGGCGGCTCCTTCAGCCAGGCGCTCAACGACGCCATCGCCGCCGCCGTCGAGTCCGGCGTGACCTTCGCGATCGCCGCCGGCAACGAGGGCCAGGACGCCTGCAACGTCTCCCCCGGCTCCGAGGCGAGCGCGATCACCGTGGGCGCCACGGACGAAGACGACGCCGCGGCCTCCTTCACCAACTACGGCGAATGCGTCGACCTCCTCGCCCCCGGCGTGGGCATCACCTCCGCCTGGATCGACGGCACCGACGCCGAGAACACCATCTCCGGCACCTCGATGGCCACCCCGCACGTCGCGGGCGTCGCCGCGCTCTTCATCGAGGCCAACCCGGGCGCGACCCCCGACGAGGTCGCGACCGCCCTCACCGAAGGCGCCGTCCCGGACGCCGTCGCCGACCCCAACGGCAGCCCGAACCTGCTGCTGAACACCGCTTTCCTGGGCTAGCGCGCAGGGATGAGGAGTGAAGGGGCCGGAGCATCAGCTCCGGCCCCTTCGCCGCGCCCTCACACAGCCAGGAACGCGCGCCGCGGCAGCAACCCCAACCGCTGCGCCAACTTCGCCGTCTCCCAACCGCGCTCGTCGGCCAGACCCACCAGCATGTCGGTCGAGATGAGCGACCACAGCATGTCGACCGCGCCTTCTACCGTCCACTGGAGATTCATCTTTCCGGCGTCCTCGATCCGCTCGATCACCATGCGGCAGTGGCGGTGATCGCGTTCTTCTCCCCCGAGTGGACGATCATCGACCTGCTCTGGCGCATCGCCCTGGTGGGCGTCGGCGTCGGCCTCTACGCGAGCTCGCAGACCGCGATGACCCTCGCCGCGATCCCTCCGCACCTCGCCTCGACCGCCTCGGGCGCCATCAGCCTCTTCCGCCACAGCGCCATCGGTATGGCCCCGTCTCTCGCGGCCCTGGCGTGGGGCCTGGCCGGATACTCGCTCGGAGGCGTGCGCGCCGTCATCGCGGGCGTCGCCGCCATCGGCGTACTCGGGCTCCACTGCTGACCAGCACCGCCGACCGACCCCACCCGGCTCTGGAACCGGTGGCGCCGCCACCGCGGCATCGCCACGGTCTTGACCGGTCCACCGGTTTTCCGGCAATAATGGGCCAGACCACGCTGAACCCCGCGACCTGATTCGGAGGCTCTTGATGACCGTGCTCCTGGTGCCGTACCACCTCGACGAACGTCTGCCAGACAGCGAGTTCCCCGTCACCGCCGACCGCGTCGTCTCCAAAGAGCTGCACGGGGACACATTCTGGTCCCGCGTCGCCGGCCTCTACGACCTCGTCGGTGACGCCGTCGCCACCGCCCCGCACCCGGTCGTCGTGACCGGCGACTGCACCGTGGCCCTCGGCGTCGTCAGCGGCCTTCAGCGCCAGGGCATCGAACCCTCGATCATGTGGTTCGACGCCCACGGCGACCTCCACACGCCCGAGAGCAGCACTTCCGCCTACCCCGGCGGCATGGTCCTGCGCATGCTCATCGGCGAGGGCGACCCCGCGGTCGCCGAGACCACCGGACTCACCCCCGTCCCGGCCCACCGCATCACCCTGGTCGACGCCCGCGACCTCGACGGGCCCGAGCGCGTGTACCTGGCCGACAGCCCCGTCCGCCGCATCCCCGTCGAAGCCGCGGCAGACGCCCCTGAGGGCCCGATCTACCTGCACATCGACCTCGACGTCATCGACGCCGACTCCCTCCCCGGCCTCCGCTACCCGTTCTCGCCCGGCCCGAGCTTCGAGCAGCTGCGGGAGGCCGCTCTGAGCGTGCTCGCCACCGGGAGAGTCGCCGCGATGACCATCGCCTGCACTTGGGAGCCCGGAAGCGAGGGACCCCGGCACTCCCGGCATCTCATCGAGGAATTGCTCACCGCCGCAGCCGAAACCGACTCGAAGGCTGGCACCACCGCGTAATCGCGGCCCCACCACGAGCAGGTGTTTGCCGGGGCCGCACCGCGAGCGGCGGCGTTAGCGGAAACCCGTACCGCGCCCGCAAGGCTGCAGCCTTGCGTTGCGCTGCCGTGTATTTCGCGGGTGGGCCTGTCGCGACAGGCCCACCCGCGTCCCCCGCGCGGGGATTTCGGGTCCGTGCCCGACTGCCTCAGTTGGGCAAGGACCCGGCGGTTCTCGTAGGCGCCGCGGGCGGGTGCACCCGCCCGCGGCCTTTTCTGGCGGCTCCGATCGTCCCACTTGCCGCCTCCTACGAGAACTCGATTCAAGCTGATCCGTTTGAGGTGTTTTTGCTACTCAATACTTCACGCATGGTGATCCCATGGCAACAAGAACTTTTCCGCCTGTGGATAACTCCGGATAGTCGCAGGTCAAGCGCTTGTGGATAACTTTTGCAGGTGTGGTTGCCGACAGCTTGGGGCCGCGCGCTCGTGCCCGGTGCGCCGCTTGCGCGCGAGGGTTGGGGCCGACCGGTGGGCCGACCTGACACCTGTTGCGGGGCATGGCCGGTGCGGCGGCACCGCAATGCTGCGGGATGTGGCGGACCGCCGGTTCCGGTAAGGTGAGCTGCGGTCGTGTCGCGCGAAGCGCGGTTCGGGAATCGCAGTCAGGAAACCAGGAGGGCCTCGGCCATGGCGAATATCGACGAGTTCTCAAGCGCGATCGCGGCGGGCGGCGAAGGCGTCGAACAGGCCCGCGCCGCCATCGAAGCGGCCAAGGCTACAGGCGAAGAGCTGATCGGGCAGTTCCAGGTCCTCGGCGTCGAGGACAAGGTCGGCCAGGCCCAGGCGATCAAGGAGGGCCTCGAGCAGGTCCAAGGGATGCTGCAGGCCGCCAAAGACTCGCTGGAGAACCTCCAGAACCAGACCCAGGCCCTCAAGGGCTGACCCGGTTTATCCACTTAAGACGATCGAAGGGCGCCGTCCGCGAGGACGGCGCCCTTTTGCCGTGCGGGTCTTACAGGGAGGTGTATCCGAGGGAGATGGCGACGACGCCGAGGACGGTGGAGAGGGCGGCGGCACCGGGGTGCATGCCGATCGAGATGCGGATGTCCTGCTTCCTGTACGCGAGCCAGACGCCGGGGAAGAGGAAGATCATCTTGGAGACGACCGTCCACGGTGCCCAGAAGTGGTAGACCGAGAACAGGAACATGTTGAAGATCGGCGCCCAGTTCCCCAGTTGCGGCAGGCGGGGCAGCAGCAGTCCGCGGAAGTAGTACTCCTCGATCAGCGGCAGGATGAACCCGGTGAAGGGCCCGCAGACGAGCAGCGTGGTGAGCAGCATCTGCTGCGAATAGCCGTCGAGGTAGCCCACCCCGGACGGGTCCGCGCCCTCGTACTGCACCCAGGTGAAGAGCGCGTTGTAGATCGGCGTGTCCACGTACGGGATGAGCGCCAGCGAGACTACGAACATCCACGGGAGACAGAAGATGATCATGCCGGTGACCTTGCCGCGCGACACGGGCCGGTCCATGTAGCCCAGGGCGCCCCGCAGCGAGTACTTGCCGGTGCGGTACTTGCCGAGCCACAGCATCCCGAAGTGCATGGGGAACAGGACGACGGCGAGCGCGATGGCCCAGGACAGGAACGGCGGGAACGGGGTCTGGCGCACCAGCGGCGCGGCGATGAACGCGTACACCGCGACGATCAGCGCGCCGGGCACGAGGTGGAGCGCGATCGAGAACGGGAGGGAGTGCTTGTCGGCGAGGAGCTTCTCGACGAATCGGATCGGGCGGCGGTTCGGGTGGGCGGCGGTCTTCGCGGCTGGGGTCTGCGTGTTCATGCCGAGAATGCTCGCGGGCCGACCTGTCGCGCACCTGTCGTCGCGCTGACCGGGAACCTGACGCACGACAGGGCCGACGCCAAAAGAGGCGTCGGCCCTGTCCCCGGGCGTCAGCTACATGTCGCGGTACCGCTTGGCGGCCTTGAGCAGCGGCTCGAAGTCGTCGGCGGTGGCCTGGCGGCCGGGCACGTCGAGGCTGCCGTTCTGCGGCTTCTCGGAGAGGTACGGGAGGCCGTACGCCGGGGTGTCGCGCTGGAAGCGCCAGCCCTCGGCGAGCGGACCGACATCGTAAGCGTCCCAGCCGATCGAGTCGAGGAAGTCGGTGACCGTCCGCTTCGCGGCGTCGCTGTCGCCGGCGATGGCGAGGACGGACCGCCCGCCGTCGCCGCGGGGGCGGGCGAGCTCGGCGATGTGCTTGAAATAGATGTTGTTGAAGCCCTTGACGACGAACGACTCCGGAAGGTGCGCCTGCAGGAGTTCGCTGGTGGTCGTGGACTCGTCCTCGAGCTCGGCGATCGTGTCGTCGCGCTGCGGGTAGTAGTTGTTCGTGTCGATGACGACCTTGCCGCGCAGCTCCTCGACCGGGACGCTCTTGTAGGCGTGGAGCGGGACGGTGACCACGACGAGGTCCCCCGCGGCGGCCGCCTCGGCCGGCGTCGCCGCGCGGGCCTTCGGGCCGAGCTCCGCGACGAGGTCGGCGAGCGAGTCGGGCCCGCGCCGGTTGCTGAGGACGACTTCGTGACCCGCGCCCACGGCCAGGCGCGCAATGGTGCCGCCGATGTGGCCGCTGCCGATAAGTCCGATGATGCTCATAACCCGTCACAACGTGCGACCACCCCGCCCGCATTCCCCCGGTTTGCGGTGATCCACGCCATCCGCCGCCCCGCGCGCAGTGAAGAGCCGACCGGCCCACGGGGGCTGGGACCGGTCGGCTCGGCTCCATCGGCGGTCGGCGGCCGCCGTCTACAGGCTCCGCTTGTACTGCTCCCACCACGTGAACGACCCCTGGTACGCGGCCGGCGTGTTGTCCGCCGCGTGGCTCGCGAGCCCGTTCTTGCCGTAGAAGTAGTCGTGCACCTGCCGCTGCGCCGGGCTCGACATGTCCGTGTCGCCCACCGCATTCGCGTGGATGTGGTACGTGAACCCCTGCTCCGGCGTCCGCAGCCACGCCGCGAACCCCACGTCGCGCAGCGCCTTGACCGTCTGCCAGCGCTGCGTGGTCGACATCGAGCTGACGCCGATGTCGACGACGCCGCCGCCGTCGTGCGTCCCGGCCGAGTCCGGGTTCCCGGTCGTGTAGGACCCCTGCGAGAGCACGATGCTCCACGAGAGCTTCGCGTCCGCGGCGGCGAGCATGTTCTTGGTGCGGGTGTTGACGCGGCGGCCGCCATAGGAGTCAGTGCTCGACCCGACGTTGATCTGCCGGGTCACGGTGTACAGGCCGGTCTCGGATCCGAGACGGGTGAGCGAGGTCGGGCCGGGGATGCCGTTGGCGTCGAGTCCGGTGTAGCCCAAGGACTTCTGCCACGCGGAGTAGGCGCTGACGGTCGTGGTGCCGTAGTGGCCGTCCACTGAGCTCGCCGCGAGGAAGTTCTTGGCGTCGAGGGCCTGTTCGACGACTTTGACGTGCGGTCCGGCGGTGAGCGTGGTGCCGGTGCCGGACTTCGGCGGGTCGACCATCGCCGCGACGAGCACGAGCTCCATGTCGACCGTCGCGGCGGCCTCGGCGGTCCCTGCCATGAACACGGCGGGAACGGTGGCGGCGCCGATGCCGCCGGCGGCCATGACGGCGCGGCGCAGCAGCCAGCGGCGGGAGTGGGTGTCGGGTGTTTCGGACGGTTGGGAGGTCATCGATTGGGTCCCTTCCAGGAGCTTCGCACCGAGGGGTGATCGACGCGACATCTGTCGTGTAACGGAACCATATCGGAGAAATCTTTCGTTGAGAAGTCCTCCAGTGAAACAAATCTTCACTCATGGTCGCGGGGTCCGCTTGCGGGCCGCCACGCTGAGCGGCCGGCAAATATCATTGAGCGACACTCGCCTGAGAGGTGGCCATGTCCTCGACCGTCGAAGTCGCGATCGCCGCGCAGACCGCCAAGTACGACCCCGACCATCCCGATTGGCGCAACCAGGTCGCCGCCCTCCACACCGACCTGCGGCGCGAGACCGGCGCTGTCGCAACACGATCCGTGCCCGCCCCCGGCACGAAGGGCGGTTTCGTCGACGTCGTCCTGGCGCTCGGCACCTCGGGCGCCCTGGTCGCGGCCGTCGAGATCCTGCGCGCCTGGCTCGGCCGCGACAAGACCCGCTCCATCACCGCGACCTGGACCGACGAGGACGGCAAGGAGCGCCGCTTCACCCTCACCGGTGAGAACCTCGACCAGCAGTCCCTCACCGCGCTCAGCGAATCGATCGGCCGGATGATCGAGGGCCGCTGATGAGCGACCGCCGGTACCGCGCCCTTCTCATCGGCAACGCCGTCTTCCGCCGCGACCCTCAGGGGCTTCCCCGACTCCACGGGCCGCGCGCCGACGTGGACGCCCTCTGCGAGGCCCTCGCCGATCCGCAGTCCGGCTTGTTCGCCCCTGAGGACATCGAACCCCTCATCGACAGGAACGTGCAGAGCCTCCGCGAGGAGCTGTACCGCTTCTTCATCGAAGAGGCGACGCGCGACGATGTCCTGCTCCTCTACTACAGCGGCCACGGCAAACTGGATCTTCAGGGGCGCCTGCACCTTTGCGCCGGCGATACGCGGGTCGGCTCGCTGCCGGTCACGGCTTTGAAGTACAAAGAGGACATCGAAGCGCTCGTCAAAGAGTCTCCCGCCTCCTCGGCGGTGACCGTCCTCGACTGCTGCCACAGCGGCGCCTTCCGCGGCGGCGAGTTGAAGGTCAAGGCCAGCGGCAAGGGCAGGTGCGTCATCACCAGCGCCAGCGCGAACGAACTGGCCCTGGACACGCCGGGTCCGGGCGGCACCAGCCCGTTCACGAGCGCCCTGGTGACCGGCCTCCGCTTCGCCCAGGCGGAAGGCCCGCTGACCGCCCAGGACCTCTACGACTATCTCGAGGCCGAACTGAGCCCGGTCGGCAACTCGCGTCCCCAGTTCTATTTCGACGGCGAAGGCGCCATCGCGCTCGCCCGCAGGCACTCCCCGGCCCCGCCCGAGGCAGCTCCTCAGCCATCGGTCCCCGACCTGCCCAGGGAGGAAGGAGAACAGGCTGCAGCGCAGCAGGACTCCGGCGGACCGCTCCAGTCCGCCGACGAGGACGTGGCGCAGGCCCGGTCTCCCGGGCTGGCCCTTCCCGAACCCCGGACCCACCTCTGGAGACTGCTCAACGAAGCGGCCGTCTCCGCGCACTCGCTCGACAGGACCGCAGGCTCGAGTGGCGCCTTGGCCACGGTCGTCCGAGAAGCAGTCGGACTCGACGCCCGCTGGCCGAAGGCGATTCTGAAACGAGTCGCCGAAGGCCGCACGAAGCAAGCGCTGGTCGAGGCCTTGGCGTCCGGGCTGGCACTGCATGATGCGGCCGAAGCCTTCGAATTCGCCGGGGCATTCGTCCCAGGCACGCCTGAACGCACTGGCGCGCACCTTGCGATCGCCGCAGCGCTGTCCGAATCTGACCACGCACTCGCGCGACAAGCTCTGGACGATGCGATCGCTTCAAGCATGGAGGGCGAGGGCGAACGAGGAACGCACATGATCCTGCGCCTCTTGGAGATCGGACTCACGGACGATCACGAGACCCGCAGCCCGCCTGCAGTCGCGAACGCGGCCCTGGTCCGGGTCGCCCGATCCATTGGCGAACGCCACCACGATCTCTGGGGAGACCTGCTCGGGGATCTCGCGCGCCGTATCGTCGCTGTAGAGGACCCGGAGCTGAAGGCGGCACTCAAGGCCGACGCGGGTCTGCGACTCTCACCGGTGAACCGCGAGGCCGCGACCGGGTATTTCCTCGGGCAAGGACACTTCCTGCCCGAATCCGCCTTCGCCGACATCCCGATCACGCGGATCATCCGGGGTGCCGCGGCGATGCTGCAGTCCGATCCCCCGAGCGGCCACCGCCTCCTTGAAATCGCTGAAAGGCGTTGCCAGACCGAAGAGGACTGGACTGCGTTCTTCTACACCCTGCTCGAACAGATGCAGACCGCGTCTTCGCCGGACCCCTTGGCGACGGACCACTTGGTGACCGTTGCTGAGCGGGCGGTGGACCGGGTGCCCGAGGAGGTGCTCGGCTACCTCAGGACGACTGCCGTCCGCATGTTCGCCGAGGCCCCTTCAGCTGCTGGTCGACTGCTGCGCCTCGACCCGGACGAGGACCGCATGCGCGGCACCCTGGTCCAGATCGCCAAGAACGCTGCGGCCGTCGATACCGGCGCGGCGCGAGAGATCGCGCTCGCAGCCGAGCGCCTGGTGCCGTCGATCATCGACGGATCCGAGCAGGCGGCGGCGCTTGCCGAACTCGCGGAAGCCTTCGCCGCGATCGATCCCGGCCATGCGATCGACCTGCTCAAGTCACTGTCGAACGAGGGGTATCGCAAATCGATGGCGATATCGAGGGTCGCCAGGGTGTTCGCGACGTCCTTCCCCGACCGCATCGAAACGCTCCTCGACGAGTTCGCCCCTGACGAAGATGACGAGCACCGGAGGTTCGATGTCTACGACGGCATCGCCAGGGTGGATCCGGCCCGGGCGATCCGGCTCGCGACACCGCTGCCGGAATCGATGCTCAAACGGTCGGTCATCGACCAGGCCGCCGCGGCTATGGCCCGAATCGATCCGCAGGAAGCGGAAGCGCTCGCGCTCGGCATCCAGGACCCGTTTCACCGCGCTCAAACCCTGGAGACGATCATCCACTGGCTCGTGCGCGACCAACCCTCGTACGCCGCCGACCTCGCCCGGCAGATTCCGGAGAGCGGGCGCTGTGCCTATGCGAGGGCGACCGCCTTGGTCGTCGTGAGCCGGGCGCTGGCCGCGCATGATCCCGTGCAGGCGGAGGAATTGCTCGCATTGGCCGAGCGGGCCGCCGCAAGGATCGACAGCGCCGTTCGCAGGGGTCCAGTGCTCTGCGACATCGCTGACACCTACAACAAGGTCGGGGCCGCACCGATTCGAGTCTCGAAACTGCTCGCTCAAGCCGAGGATCTCGCAGCGGCGGGCGCGGAACGCCAGATCGGGCTGCTGGTCGACGTGATGGTGGCGTGGGCCGCGATCGCGCCAAGGCAGGCAGAGCGGGTCGCGGCATCGCTCCCCGCAGACGGGGGCGGCAACGACATGAAGTTCAGGCAGGCCGCGCTCGCCATGGCTCCCAACGATCCTCGGCGGGCCGAGCAGTTCGCCTTGAAGATCACCGACCGAGCGGAGCAGACGCGGACCGTGGTGGCGCTGGTGGAGGAGTTCTGCGAGTCGGCACCCGCGCGGGCTGAGCGGCTGGCGCTCGCCATGGAACCCGGCTCGCACCGGACCAAGGCCCTGCTCACTGTCGCCCAGGCGCTGCATCGGCGCCGGTCGGGCGAGTAGCGGACCGGGGTCGGCGGACAGTCCGCGCGGGCATGGGGAAAGAGGGGATCGGACCGATCGGGTCCGACCCCCTCTTCTGTTGCATCGGGCCCATGCGCTGGCGCCCGTCGCGACTGCTTAGCCGAGCAGGCCGTTGGAGTCGTCGACCTGGGTGACGTCGTCCAGGTTGCACTTGGCCGAGTTGCCGAGCACGCCGTTGCCGTAGCCGCCGATGCCGCCCATGGCGTCGACGCAGCGGGCGTCGACGTGGACGAGCGGGGCGCCGTAGGAGGCGATCAGGGCCGACTGCTTGTCGTGGAAGACCGCGTCGCCGTAAGCGCTGCCGAAGTCGTCCGCGGAGTTCGAGCCTTCGCCGTCGTCCATGCCGTTGCCCTCGGTGTCGAGGCCGAACTCGAGGCCGGCCTGCGAGGTGGTGGCGTTCAGGATCGCGCCGGCGTCCTGCGTGATCGAGCCGAGTGCCTGCTCAGCGTCAACCGGCGCGGCCGCGAGCGCGGGGGCGGCGATGGCGACGGCGGCAGCGGCACCAGCCACAGCGGAGGCGACGAAACGCGAAACGTTCATTCTTTGTCCTTTCATCCGTGGAAGCACCTTCCACAGTGAACAACGATGAGCGTTCGAGGCAGTTACGGCAATTGTCCAATTAATCTATATTGCGATCTTTGCGCGCAAAAAGGCCGACCCTGCGGGAGCAGGGTCGGCCTTGCGAACGTCAGGCGGTGACGCGGTCGAGGATGATCGGGCCGCGCTTCGAGGGCTCGGCGCCGATCGCCCACTCGCCGGCGAGGGTCTCCTTGGCGGCGGCGAAGCGCTCGGGCGTGTCGGTGTGGAGGCGGAAGACCGTCTCGCCGGCCTTGACCGGTTCGCCGACGGTCTTGAGGATCTCGATGCCCGCCCCGAACTGGACCGGCTGCCCCTGGCGCTCGCGGCCCGCGCCGAGGCGCCAGGCGGCGACGCCGACCGCGTAGGCGTCCATCTCGGCGATGAAGCCGTCGGCGTCGGCCTTGATCTCCTCGAACTCGCGCGCGACCGGGAGCGGGGCGTCGACCTCGCCGCCCTGGGCGGTGATCATCTTGCGCCAGGCGTCCATGGCGCGCCCGTCGTTGAGCGCCGCGGCCGGGTCGGCGTCGGGCCTGCCCGCGGCCGCCAGCATCTCCTTGGCGAGGGCGACCGTGAGCTCGACGACGTCCTCGGGGCCGCCGCCCGCCAGGACCTCGACCGACTCGCGCACCTCGAGGGCGTTGCCCGCGGTGCGGCCCAAGGGAATCGACATGTCGGTGAGGAGCGCGCGCGTGTCGACGTCGTGGTCCTTGCCGAGGCGGACCATGGTCTCGGCGAGCTCGCGGGCCTGCGCGAAGTCCTTCATGAAGGCGCCCGAGCCGACCTTGACGTCGAGGACGATCGCGTCGGCGCCCTCGGCGATCTTCTTGCACATGATCGAGGAGGCGATCAGCGGGATCGCCTCCACAGTGGAGGTGATGTCGCGGAGGGCGTACAGCTTCTTGTCGGCCGGGGCGAGGTCGCCGGTGGCCGCGCAGATGACCGCGCCGATGTCCTTGAGCTGCTCGATCACCTGCGCCTCGGTCATGTCGACCTGGAAGCCGGGGATGGACTCGAGCTTGTCGAGCGTGCCGCCGGTGTGGCCGAGGCCGCGGCCCGAGAGCTGCGGGACGGCGACGTCGAAGACCGCGACGAGCGGCGCGAGGGGCAGGGTGATCTTGTCGCCCACACCGCCCGTGGAGTGCTTGTCCACGCACGGCTTGCCCACGGCCGAGAGGTCGAGGGTGATGCCCGAGCGGATCATCGCCGCCGTCCAGTCGGCGATCTCGCGCGGCCGCGCCCCGTTGAGGAAGATCGCCATGGCGAGCGCGGACATCTGCTCGTCGGCGACGACGCCCTTGGTGTAGGCGTCGATGACCCAGTCGATCTGGGCGGTCGAGAGCTCGCCGCCGTCCCGTTTGGTGCGGATGACGTCTACAGCGGTGATCATTGGCTTTCCCTCGCTAGTTCCCATGGTGGAGCGCCCGAACGGCGGCCCGGCGGGCCGCCTCGGGGTCCGGATTCAATCGGCGGACAGGTGGCCCGGGCCGAACGCGCCGGGGAGCAGCGCCCCGACGGTGGTCGGCGCGGGCCGGTCGTCCACGAGGCAGTCGGGTCCGCCGTGCTCGAACAGGAGCTGGCGGCACCGGCCGCAGGGGGTGAGGGGTTCGCCCGCGGCGTCGACGCAGGCGACGGCCACCAGGCGGCCGCCGCCGGTGGCGGCGAGCTCGGAGACCATGCCGCACTCGGCACACAGGGTCAGGCCGTAGGAGGCGTTCTCGACGTTGCAGCCGGAGACGATCCGGCCGTCGTCGACGAGGCCGGCGACGCCGACCGGGTACTTCGAGTACGGGGCGTACGCGTGGCGCATCGCCTCGCGGGCCTTGTCGCGCAAGGCGTCCCAGTCGACCTCGGCCATGGCTACTTGTCCCCCGGGTGGTACGGCACGCCGTCGGCGGCGGGCGCCTTGGCCTTGCCGATGAGCCCGGCGACGACCACGAGCGTGACCGCGTACGGGAGCATCTGCAGGAACTCGCCGGGCACGATCGAGCCGCCCGAGGCGTCCAGGTCGCGGGCGACCTGCGTGGTGAAGCCGAAGATGAGCGCGCCGGCGAGCACGCCGAGCGGGTTCCAGCGGCCCACGATCATGACCGCGAGCGCGACGAAGCCGAGCCCGGCGGTCATGTTCTTGCTGAACGCCAGCGAGTTCGCGATGGTGAACCAGGCGCCGCCGAAACCGGCGATGAGGCCGGCGAGGGTGACGTTCCAGTAGCGGAGGCGGTTCACGTTGACGCCCATGGAATCCGCGGCCGCCGGGTGCTCGCCGACCGCGCGGGTGCGCAGGCCCCAGCGGGTGCGGTAGAGCAGGAACCAGATCACGAACACCAGCACGAGTCCGATGTAGACGAAGATCTTCTGGTTGAACAGGACCGGGCCGAGCACCGGGATGTCCGCGAGCGGGCCCCAGGAGATCGCCGGGATCGAGAACGCGCTGTTGAGGCCTTCGGCCTTCTTCAGCTGGTCGTACATGAAGCTGGTGAAGCCGAGCGCCAGCAGGTTGAGGATGACGCCCACGACGACCTGGTTGACCTGGTACTTCGTGGCGAGCAGGGCGAGCAGCATGGTCGAGAGGAGGCCCGCGGCCATCGCGCCGACCATGCCGGCGTAGACGTTCCCGGTGATGTTCGCGACCAGGACGCCGGTGAAGGCGCCCATGAGGAACTGGCCCTCGATGCCGATGTTGATGACGCCCGAGCGCTCGCACACGACGCCCGAGAGCGCGCCGAACAGGTAAGGGAGCGAGAGGAACAGCGCCCCGGCGAGGATCGACTCCGCGCGGAACACGGTGCCCGGCTGGGAGTACGCCCAGAACAGCAGGCCGAGGACGAACGCGGTGACCGCCACGCCCGCGACGAGCTTGAAGCGGCGCTTGGGGAGCCCGACGATCATCCAGGCGCCGCCCGCGGCCGTGACCGCGCCGAGGAGCGCCACCGTGATCGAGGTGGGCAGCGCCCACTCGACGTCGGTGAGGGTCCTGTCGAACGCGATCGTGGTCGTGTCGTCCCCGCCGACCACCGCGAACGCGATGACGACCAGAAGCAGGCCGAGCGCGGCGAGCACGCCGCCGGGCTTGGCGAACCTGACCGGGACGCTCTCGTCGACGACGGCCGGGGAGGCGGTCATGGTGTCCACTGCCATGGGGCTCACCAGCCTTTCGCTTCGAGGGTGACCAGGCCGCCGCGCGGCGTGCGCAGGTGCAGGATCGCCTTGACCAGTGCGGGAGCGGCGATGAAGAGCACGATGATCGCCTGCAGCAGGGTCGAGATGTCAACGGGCACATCGGGCTGGGCCGACAGGGCGCCGGCCTTGAGCGCGCCGAACAGGAGCGCCGCCGCGACGATGCCGCCGGGGTTGGCGCGGCCGAGGAGCGCGACCGTGATGCCGTCGAACCCGTACTCGAGGGCCGTGTTCGTGGTGATGCCCGCGGACCCGACGCCGAGCGACAGGGCCGCGCCGGCCAGGCCCGCGAGGCCGCCCGCGACGGCCATCGTGGTCGTGTAGGTCGAGCCGATGCGCATGCCGGCGGTCGCGGAGGCGTGCTCGTTGAAGCCGACGGCGCGGATGCGGAACCCGAAGGTGGAGCGGGAGAGCAGCCACCAGGTGAAGACCGCCGCGAGGATGCCGAGCGGCAGCGCCCAGTTCACGCGGAGGCTCTCGCTCAGTCCGGAGAGGAGCTTCGGCATGACCGCGGTCTCGTCGACGGGCTTGGTGATGAGGTCGGTCTTCGTCTCCGAGTGGAGGAAGCCGGTGCCGATGGCCCACACCAGGAAGAGCGCCGCGATGTTGTTCAGCATGATCGAGGAGATGACCTCGTGCGCGCCCGTCGTGGCCTTGAGCAGGCCCGGGACGGCGCCGAACGCGGCGCCCCCGATCGCGCCGGCGATGATCGCCAGCGGCAGGTGGATCACGGCCGGGAGGCTGAGGCTGAAGCCGATGATGAGCGCGCCGAGCATGCCGAAGATCATCTGGCCCTGGGCGCCGATGTTGAACAGGCCCGCGCGGAACGCGAGGCCGACGGCGAGGCCGGTGAAGATCAGCGGGGTCGCGTACGTGAGCGTCTCGGACAGCGGCCGCAGCAGGTCGCCGAACTCGGCATTGCCCGCCGCGAACCGGTCGAGCATGTTGAGGTTGAGGATCGCGCCCTCGAACAGCGCGATGTAGGAGTCGCGCACGAGGTACCAGGAGGCGGTGAGGGCGTCCTGGGGGCGGGCGAAGAAGTACGTGTAGGTGGAGCGCACGTACTCGTCGGAGACGATGAGGAGGATCGCGCCGATGAGGAACGCCAGGAGCAGGGAGTACACGGTGACCATGACCGAGTTCGCCTCGGTCAGGTAGCGGCCGAAGAGCCGCATGAAGTTCGGCTTCTCCTCCGCCGCCTCAGGCTGGTCGGCGGCCGGGGCCTGGGTATCCGTCGTGCTCATCGGTCACCTCCGTTGGCGTCCTCGTCGTTGCTGGTCTCTTCGGTGTCGGCGGCGGGGGGCTCGGGAGCGCTCGGCCCATCGGGGCTCGCCGCTTCGGCGCCGTCGCGGACGCCGCCGCCCACCATGAGGCGGCCGATCACCTCGCGGGGCGTGTCGGGGGCGACCTCGCCCACGATCTGCCCGTTGTAGATCACCGCGATGCGGTCGGCGAGCGCGTAGATCTCGTCCAGTTCGGACGAGATGAGCAGCACGCCGGTGCCGGTGTCGCGCTCGGCGACGAGCCGGGAGTGGATGAACTGGCTCGCGCCCACGTCGACGCCGCGGGTCGGCTGCGCCGCGACGAGGAACCGGCGGGGCCGGGAGAACTCGCGGGCGATGATGACCTTCTGCGCGTTGCCGCCCGAGAGCGACGAGACGGTCTCGTCCGGGGACTGGGTGCGGATGTCGAACTCGGCGATGGAGTCGGCGGCGCGCTTGCGCACCGCGCCGGCGTTCACCGCGCCGCGCTTGGCGAACGGGGCGTCGCGGTACTGGTTGAGCACGATGTTCTCGGCGACCGAGAACTCGGCGACGACGCCGTCGCGGCCGCGGTCCTCGGGGATGTAGCCGAGGCCGGCGGCGATGCGGGCGGCCGGGCTCGCGCCCTGCACGTCCTCGCCGTCGATCGCGATGCGCCCGGCGTCGGGCTTGACGAGGCCGAGGATCGAGCGGGCCAGTTCGGTCTGGCCGTTGCCCTCGACGCCCGCGAGGCCCACGATCTCTCCGGAGCGGACGGTGAGGTCGAGGCCGTTGAGGACCTTCACGCCCGCGTCCGAGACCACGGTGAGGCCCTCGACCTCCAGGCGCGCCTCGCCCGGCTCGGCCGGGGTCTTGTCGACCCGGAGCGTGACGGCGCGCCCGACCATCGCCGAGGCCATCTCGGCCTCCGAAGCGGTCGGCTCGAGCTCGGCCACGACCTTGCCGCGGCGGATCACCGTGACGGTGTCCGCGACGGCCTGGACCTCTTTGAGCTTGTGGGAGATGAACAGGATCGACGTGCCCGCGTCCGCGAGGTTCCGCATGATCTGCAGGAGCTCGGTGATCTCCGCGGGCGTGAGCACCGCGGTCGGCTCGTCGAGGATGAGCAGTTCCGTCTTCGGCCCCGACAGGGCCTTGACGATCTCGACGCGCTGCTGGACGCCCACGGGCAGGTCCTCGCAGATCGCGTCGGGGTCGAGCTTGAGGCCGTACTCCTCGGACACGTCGAGCACGGCCCGGCGCGCGGCCTTGGCCGAGAGCACCCCCAGACCCTGGGTGTGCTCCCGGCCCAGCTGCACGTTGTCAGCGACGCTGAAGGGCCCGACGAGCTTGAAGTGCTGGTGCACCATCCCGATCCCGGCGGCGATCGCGTCGCCGGGACCGTTGAAGGAGACCGGCTCCCCGTCGATCAGGATCTCGCCGCTGGTGGGCGTCAGGATCCCGTAGAGCATGTTCATGAGCGTCGACTTGCCCGCGCCGTTCTCGCCGAGGACGGCGTGGATCTGGCCGGGCTCGACCACGAGGTCGATGTCGTCGTCGGCGGTGAACGAGCCGAACTTCTTCGTCAGGCCCTTCAGTTCGAGTCGCAAGTGCGTGTCCTTTGACTTCGTTCCGCTCGGTTACTGAGCTTTGGGGCTGGACGGCGACTCGACGACGAGCGTGCCGTCGATGATCTGCTGCGTCAGCGCGTCCAGCTCGGCCTTGGTCTCGTCCGAGACGGCGGAGTCGAAGTCGTGGAACGGGGCGATGGAGACGCCGTCGTTCGCGAGCGTGCCCACGTAGGCGCCGGAGATGGCGTCCCCGCCGTTGGCGGCGTCGTAGGCGGCGAGCACGGAGTCCTTCACCGCGGTGGCGAGGCCCTTCTCAGCCGAGGTGATGATCTCGGCGCCGTACTCGGTGGACTCGAAGCCGTCGGTGTCGACCCAGATCGCGGAGACCGCGTCGTTCTCGGCGGCGGCGGTCAGCGCGCCGATGCCGGCGGGGCCGGCGACCGGGAAGAGGATGTCGGCGCCCTGCGTGATGAAGGTGTCCGAGGTGCTCTTGCCGGCGGCGGCGTCTTCGAAGGTGTTGATGAAGGTGCCGTCCTGGGCCGCTTCGTCCCAGCCGAGGAGCTCGACGTTGGTGCCCTTGTCCTCATTGTGCTTGGCGATGCCCTCGGCGAAGCCGTCCATGAAGATGGTCACCGGCGGGATGTTGACGCCGCCCCAGGTGGCGACCTTGCCCGTCTTGGTCTGCGACGCCGCGACGTAGCCGGCGAGGAACGCGGACTGGGCGGTGTCGAACTGGATCGAGTAGACGTTCGGGACCTCGGAGAAGCCGTCGACCGTGGCGAACGGGATATCCGGGTTCGCGGAGGCGACCGTGTTCACGTTCTCGGTCATGAGACCGCCGACGCCGACCACGAAGTTGCAGCCGTCGTCGACCGTGGCCTGCAGGTTCGGGTCGTAGTCGGTCTCGGAGCTGGACTCCTTGACCTGGACCTTGATGTCGCTGTTCTCCTCGGCGGCGGCTTCCATGCCGGCCCAGGAGGACTCGTTGAACGACTTGTCGTCCACGCCACCGGAGTCGGTGACCATGCACGCGAGGAACGACGCGTCGGCGTTGTCGCCACTGCCGTTCTCGGACGGGGCCTCACCGCAAGCGGCGAGGGCGGCGAGGCCGACGGCGGAGAAGCCCGCCAGGGCCATCTTGAACGGCTTGACAGCCATCTCGGTCTCCTTTGACAATCCACGGGGTAAGTCGATACCCGCATAATCATGGCCGCACTCAATGGCCTTTGACACTGACCTTGATGATTTCGTTACCGAAACATCCTATGACTGAGACCAGTGATGAACTGGTGTTTCACTCGAGCTACGGCGTGATTGCAGCTTCCCGGCCCGCGGAGGGCCACCGAGCGGCCCCTTTCGGCCCCGCCGCCGGGGCGCCCGCTAGGTCCAGAAGACCGCGACGCCCGCGGTCACCGCGATGAGCGCGCCGGTCGCGTAGAAGTGCCCGGCCGCGACCTTCTCGCGCCGCTTCCACACCGGGATCGCGATCATGACGCCCAGGAGCAGGGCGAGCACGGCCTTCACGCCGATCTTGGCGTGGTTCGCGTCGGGTTCGGCGCTGGCCAGGCCGGCGAGGACGATGCCGGTGGCGAGCTGGGTCGCGATGCCGTACAGCATCGCCGAGTTGAAGTTGAGCCGCTTCGAGAGCAGGGCGACGAGCCAGCCGCCGAAGACCGCGGCGAAGCCGAGCAGGTGGAGGTATCGGAGCAGCAAGTGGACGAGTTCCATGCCGCGGAGTATTCCAGAGCGAGGGACCGGCCGCGCCTGCGCGCGACCGGTCCCCGGATCACTGTCACACCAGTGGCTTCACGCCACTGCAATGCTCTTCTATGCCACGCGGTGGGCGCCTGCGGCGGCGCGGGCGACGAACACGCGCGGAGTCGGCAGGCCCTTCGCGGCGGCGGCCTCGATCACGGCGGCCTCCACCTTCGACGCCGCGGCGGTCTCGACGAGCGCGATGGCGCTGCCGCCGAACCCCCCGCCGGTCATGCGCGCCCCGAGGGCGCCGGCGCCGAGCGCGGCGTCCACTGCGGAGTCGAGTTCGGCGCAGGAGATCTCGTAGTCGTCGCGCATCGACGCGTGCGAGGCGGTGAGCAGGTCGCCGATCCCGGCCACCGATCCGCCTTCGAGGACCTTCACCGTGTCGAGGACGCGCTCGTTCTCGGTGACGATGTGCCGCAGGCGGCGGTTGAGCCGGTCGTCGTCCAGGTGCGCGTCCTTCGGCGCGTCGCGCAGGAACGGGACGCCGAGCAGCCGGGCCGCCTCCTCGCAGTCGGCGCGGCGCGACGCGTACTCGCCGTCGGCGTGCCGGTGCGGCGCGTTCGTGTCGATGACCAGCATCTGCAGGCCCTCGGACGCGAGGTCGAACGGCACCTGCTCGCGGGAGAGGTCGCGGCAGTCCATGAACATGACGTTGCCCTCGGTGCACAGCAGCGAGGCCGACTGGTCGAGCACGCCCGTGGGCGCCCCGACGTACTCGTTCTCGGCCTTCTGCGCGATGCGCGCGGCCTCGCCCCGGTCGATCTCGTGGCCGTGCAGGTCCGCGAGCGCGATCAGGATCGCGCATTCGAGCGCGGCCGACGACGACAGGCCCGCCCCGTGCGGGACGTCCGAGTGGATCGCCACGCGCACCGGCCCGACCGGGTAGCCCGCCTCGTTGAGCGCCCACGCGGTCCCGGCGAGGTAGCCCGCCCAGCCCGCGACGCCGTCCTCGGCCGAGGTCCCGAGCGCGTCGGCGCGGACCGTGTCGCCCTCGCCGTACGTGGAGTGGAACTCCCAGGTCTCGGACTTGGCGACCGCGGCGACCGCGTAGAACGGCAGCGCGAAGGGCATCACGAAGCCCTCGTTGTAGTCGGTGTGCTCGCCGATGAGGTTCACACGGCCGGGCGCGGCCCAGAGGCCTTCGGGCTCGGCGCCGAACACCTCGCGGAAGGCCGCCGCGGCGGTCTCGGCGAGTTCTTGACAGCCTGAATTCAGCATGGCGAAGCCATTCTAGTTCGGGTGGTGGCGGGCGACGGGTGGGCGAAGTCAGGAGTGGGCATGCTGGTAGTACTTCCAGGCGTCGGCGACCATGCGGTCGAGGGTGTCGCGGCTGGGCTTCCAGCCGAGTTCGATGTTGGCGCGCTCCGAGGAGGCCACGAGTTCGGCCGGGTCCCCCGGGCGGCGGGGGTGGATCTGGACCGGGAAGTCGGTCCCGGTGATCCGCTTGACGGTGGCCACGACCTCCTTGTTGGAGAAGCCGTTGCCGTTGCCCAGGTTGTAGATCTTGTGCTCGCCGGCCTCGGCGGCCTGGAGGGCGAGCAGGTGCGCGTCGGCGAGGTCGGCGACGTGGATGTAGTCGCGGACGCAGGTGCCGTCCGGGGTCGGGTAGTCCTCGCCGAACAGGCCGAACGACTCGCGCTTGCCGGCGGCGGCCTCGAACGCGATCGGGATGATGTGCGTCTCCGGCTCGTGGTTCTCGCCGTGCCACACGCCCGAGCGGTCCTCGTAGGCGCCGACGACGTTGAAGTAGCGCAGGGAGACCGCGGCGAGGCCGTGCGCGGTGACCTCGGAGGCGATCGCCATGTCGCTGGCGAGCTTCGTCGCGCCGTACGTGGAGGTGGGGGCCTTGACGGCGTCCTCCTTGATGGGCACCTCGAGCGGGTTGCCGTAGACCGCGGCGGTCGAGGAGAACACGAGGGTCTTCACGTTCGCCTCGCGCATGGCGTCGAGCAGCGCGAACGTGGCCGTGGTGTTGGCCTCCCAGTAGATCTCGGGCTTGCTCATCGACTCGCCCGCGGCGATGAGGCCCGCGAAGTGCAGGACCCCGTCGAAGCTGGGGTCGAGGACCTCGGCGGCGTCCTTGACGTCCTTGCGCACCAAGGTCGCCCCGTCCGGGACGCGCTCGGCCGAGCCGGTCGAGCAGTTGTCGAGCACGACCACGTCATGGCCCGCTTCGAGCAGCATCGTGGCGACGATCGAGCCGATGTAGCCGGCGCCGCCGGTGACCAGGTATTTCACAACGCTCCCTTGAGGATGTCGGCTGACGTCTCCGGACCCAGGTCGTGGACCCATCCGCCCATGACGGACTCCGAGGACGCCAGGAACTTCACGCGGCCCGGGCCGCGGCGGATCGAGACGAGCTCCAGGCGCAGGCGCCCGAACTCGCGGCCGTCGCCGACCGGGGCCTGGTGCCAGCCGGCCATGTACGGCATCTGCTCGCCCGGGTAGGCGGCGTCGCAGCGCTTGAGCAGGTCGAGGTAGAGCGGCGCGAACGCCTCGATGTACTCCTCGGGCAGCTCGGCCAGGTCGGCGAAGCGGGCCTTGGGGTAGACCTGGACCTCGAAGGGCCAGCGCGCGGCGTACGGGGTGAAGGCGATCCAGTGGTCGTTCTCGGCGATGACGCGCGGTCCCGCGGACTCGGACGCGATGATGTCGTCGAAGAGGTCGCGGCCCGTGGCCTCCCGGTGCCGCTTCGCGGCGGCGAGGTACTTGCGGGTCTGCGGGGTGACGTACGGGTAGCCGTAGATCTGGCCGTGCGGGTGGTGCAGGGTCACGCCGATCTCGACGCCGCGGTTCTCGAAGCAGAAGACCTGGGCGATGTCGCCGCGGGCGGAGAGCTCGGCGGTGCGCTGGGCGAGGGCCCGGACGATGAGAGCGACGCGCTCGGGGGTGAGGTCGACGAGCGAGGAGTCGTGGTCGTCGGAGAAGACGACGACCTCGCACCGGCCCGAGGCGGGGACCGCGGTCTCGAGGCCCGCGGGGATCTCGGTCGACGCGAGCGGCCCGGGCTCGTCGAAGCCGCCGAAGGACGGGAAGCGGTTCTCGAAGACCGCGACCTCGTAGTCGGGGGCGGGGATCTCGGTGAGCTCGTCGCCTTCGCTGGGGCAGAGCGGGCAGGCGACGGGCAGGTTCGGGCGCCCGGAGCGCCCGGCGGAGACGGCCACCCATTCGTCGCGGAGCACGTCGTAGCGGAGCTCGCCGGCGCTGACGCGGCCGCCGAGGTCGCGCTTGTCGGCGTAGGCGGCGCGGCCGGCGCCCGGCTCGGTCGAGTAGTAGAGGATCTGGCGGCCGTCGGCGAGGCTGCCGGACTCCGTGTGGAACGCGGGTGTCATGGTCTCTTCTCGGTGTTGGTGCGTCTCCCGGGGCCGGGTGCGGCCGGGACCGGTGCGAGCACGACCTGGTCGACGTGTTCGCGCAGCTGGCGCCGGGACTCCTCGTCGAGGAGGGAATCGGTGACGATGACGTCGGCGTCGTCGAGGGACGCGATCGTGGCGATGCCGACGACGTCGAACTTGGTGTGGTCGGCGACGACCACGAGGCGGCGGCCCTTCGAGGCGAGGGTCGCGACGGTCTCGGCCTCGAGGAGGTTGGGGGTGGTGAACCCGGCGCGCAGCGACATGCCGTGGACGCCGAGGAAGACGGTGTCGACGTTGACCTTCTCGAGGGAGGCGACGGCGAAGGGGCCGACGAGGGCGTCGGAGGGGGTGCGGACGCCGCCGGTGAGGATGACGGTCTGGTCGGCGCGGCCGGCGCGGTAGAACACGTCGGCGACGGGCACCGAGTTGGTGACGACGGTGAGGTCGGGGACGTCGGTGAGGCGGTGGGCGAGGGTCCAGGTGGTGGTGCCGGCGGAGAGGGCGATGGCCTGGCCGGGGCCGACGAGGGTCGCGGCGGCGTCGGCGATGGCCTGCTTCTCGGCCTCTTGGCGGACCTGCTTGACGGCGAAGCCGGGTTCGGTGGTGGAGCCGAAGTCGACGGCGGTCGCGCCGCCGTGGACCTTGGCGACGAGGCCGCGGTCGGCGAGGGTCTCGAGGTCGCGGCGGATGGTCATGTCGGACACGCCGAACTCCTCGACCAGCTCCGCCACCCGGACCGCGCCGGTCCGGTGAACGCGTTCGGCGATCCGGCTCTGTCGCTGCTGCGCCAGCATGCCGCCTCCTCATGTTTCGAGAGCAGAGTGCTCAAGATCCAACACAATTAAACATCAGGATCGGCGGCCCCGCAATACCGGGTGGTCGCCGTCTCCGCCCGGATGTCAGAATCGGTCCATGACCACTGCCGACCGCAAACCCCGCGTCCTCTCCGGGATCCAACCGACCTCGGACTCCTTCCACATCGGGAACTACCTGGGCGCGCTGCGGCAGTGGGTGGCCCTCCAGGAGACCTCGGACGCGTTCTACTGCGTCGTCGACCTCCATGCGATCACCGTCGATCACGACCCAAAGGTATTGCACCAGCGCTCCCGCGTCAGCGCCGCGCAGCTCCTGGCCCTGGGCGTCGACCCCGAGAAGTCCGCCCTGTTCGTCCAGTCGCAGGTCCCCGAGCACCCGATGCTCGCCTGGATCCTCGGCGCCGAGACCGGCTTCGGCGAGGCCAGCCGCATGACCCAGTTCAAGGACAAGTCGGCCAAACAAGAACGCACAACCGTCGGGCTCTTCACCTACCCGATCCTCCAGGCCGCCGACATCCTGCTCTACCAGACCGACCAGGTCCCCGTCGGCGAAGACCAGCGCCAGCACCTCGAACTCACCCGCGACCTCGCGATCCGCTTCAACGGCACCTACGGGCAGACGTTCGTCGTGCCCGAGCCGCACATCGTCAAGGAGACCGCGACGATCAAGGACCTCGCCGAGCCCGAGAAGAAGATGTCGAAGTCCTCGACCAGCCCGCGCGGATGCGTCTACCTCCTCGACGAGCCGGGCCAGGTGCGCAAGAAGATCAAGAGCGCCGTCACCGACTCCGACGCCGAGGTCCGCTACAACACCGAGACGAAACCGGGCGTCTCCAACCTGCTCAACATCTACGCGGCACTGGGCAACACCACCGTCGAGAAGCTCGAGGCCGAATACGCCGGGAAGGGCTACGGCGACTTCAAGGGCGACCTCGCC
The DNA here is from genome assembly GCF_040674615.1 of Glycomyces sp. NPDC049804. Taxonomy (NCBI): domain Bacteria; kingdom Bacillati; phylum Actinomycetota; class Actinomycetes; order Glycomycetales; family Glycomycetaceae; genus Glycomyces; species Glycomyces sp. NPDC049804. Next base: position 111,155 of record NZ_JBFAMQ010000003.1, on the reverse strand, counting down.
GACGTCGTCGCCGACGCGCTCGCCCCGATCGGCGCCCGCACCAAGGAGTACCTCGCCGACAAGGCCGAACTCGACCGCATCCTCACCGCAGGCGCCGAGAAGGCCCGCCACGTCGCCGCCCGCACCCTCGCCAAGGCGTACAAGAAGGTCGGCTTCTACCCGCCGGTGGCCCTTTAGTGGTGCCGAACGGCCCCAAGGCGCGAGGCGTCACCATCGGCGTGGCGATCCCCGTGCCCCCGCCCTGGGGCGAGGCCCTGGACGAGGCCCGCATGGCCTCGGGCGACCCCCTCGGCGGCGCCGTCCCGGCGCACCTGACCCTGCTCGGCCCCACCGAGATCCCCGCGGACTCGCTCGAGGGGTACCGGGCGCACCTCGACAGCGTCGCCGCGGCCTGCCCCGCGTTCCACCTGCACCTGCGCGGCACCGGCTCGTTCCGGCCCGTCACCGAGGTCGTGTTCGTGGCCGTCGTCGACGGCATCGCCGTCTGCGAGCAGCTCGAGTCCGCCATCCGGCAGGGCCCCGCCCGCCGCGAGCGGAACTTCCCGTACCACCCGCACGTGACGATCGCGCAGAACGTGGGCACCGCCGCGCTCGACCGCGCCTTCGCGGCGCTGGCCGGTTTCGAGGCGCGGTTCCGGGTGGACTCGTTCACCCTGTACACGCACCCGAGCCCGGGCGACTGGACCTCCGAGACGCTGACGGGCGCGCCGATCCCGTGGACGCCGCGGGCGGTCTACCGGCTCACCGGCTGAGCGCTTCCGGACAGACGACAGGGACCGAGCGGCTGCGCCGTTCGGTCCTTCGCGTCTGGGCGCCTAGAAGTCGAAGAGGTCTTCGAAGACGCTCTTGCGCTTCTTCTTCTTGTAGTAGTAGTCGTCCTTGCGGTGGTGGTCGTCGTAGTGGTGGTCGCGGCGGCGGTCGTCGTCGTAACGGCGGTCGTCGTAGCGGCGGTCGTCATGGCGGCGTTCGTCGTAGCGGGGCTCGCGCGGCGGGGGGCCCGCGGGCGCGGCGGCGACCGGGGCACCGGCACCCTGGTGGAACGACTGCTCGAACTTCATCAGGTGCTCGAGCTCGCCGCGGTCGAGGAAAATGCCCTTGCATTCGGAGCACTGCTCCACGACCACGCCGTTGCGCTCGTACTGGTGCATCGGGTTCTGACATTTCGGACAGAGCATCTGCATCATGACAACAACCTATCGTGAATCGCGCATGGATGCCCAACCACAACCGGGCGCTCCACCTGTGAGTTCTCTCAGCTGGAACGCCGGGCGTCGGAAACCCGACGAATGGTGTCCAACCGTCGACACGAGGGCGCGGTTCTGCCAGCGTCGTCCTGGTGCGGGCAATCCCCGCATCTCGACAGAAACGGAGTGGACCGTGAAACGAATGATGATGGCGCTCATGGCCTGCGCGGCGGCGACGGCGTTCACCGCGGGCACGGCGGTAGCGGCCCAGGCCGCGGCGCCGGAGGCGGCCGCGATCTGCGCGGCGGTCGCGGACGAGCACCGCGCGGTCTGGGCGCAGCCCGGCACCTCGGGCGGCACGGTCGGCTCGGTCGTCGCCGGCCGCACCTACGACGCCGACTGCGCCCTGGTCCCCGGCCAGTCGTACACGGCGTGCGGGGCGACCACGAGCCAGTGGGCGTACGTGAACTACGCGGGCGACGACTGGGGCTACGTCCCGAGCGCCTGCGTCACCTGGGCCTCGTAAGCGCGAGGGCCGGCCGCCGGAAGCGGCGGCCGGCCCGGTCTCCGCTAACCGACGCGCGCGGGGATGTACCCGTGCGTGAAGTCCATGGGGTGCTCGGGCTGCTCGAACGGGCCGGTCGCCCACCACTCGGTGAAGCTGCCGTTCTGGACATTGAAGAGGGTGACCGTGACGTCGTCGTACCGGCCCTCCTCGTTCTCGATCCACAGGCCGCGGAGGCTGCCGGTCGCGATGGCGACATCGGGTCCCCACTGGACCCACTCGAGCTGGGCGCCGGTGCTGAACTCGCCCAGGACGAGGGTCGCGGGTTCGACGTCGTAGTGGACCTCGCCGCCGGGGCCGTACGTGTTGCCGACGACCGGCGTTTCCGAAGCAGGGCGGGCGCTGGGCGGCGCGGCCGGGAGGCTGTTGTCGGCGGAAGCCGAGGAGGCGGCGGCGATACCGCCGACGACCCCGGCGACGGCGGCGGTCGAGGCCGCGGCGAACGCTCTTCTGCGCATGGGAACACCTTTCGGTAGTGCGAAGGTTCTCGCACCCAATACGCCGAGACGGCTCCGCGAAGATGCCGAAGGCGGGCAGGGAATCATGGAAATTCCTTGCCCGCCAACGAGTCTCAGGTCACCTGGCGGTGTCCGTAGTGCGTGCTGTGCTTCATGCGCCACGCACTTCCTTCGTCAGTGCGTACCGTGCCTCATGCTTCACGCACTTCCTACGTAAGTGCGTACCGTGCCTCACGCTTCACGCACTTCCTTCGTCAGTGCGTGAAGTGACGAGTCCCGGTGAGGTACATCGTGATGCCGGCTTCCTTGGCGGCGGCGATGACCTCTTCGTCGCGGAGCGATCCGCCCGGCTGGACGACGGCCTTGACGCCGCCGTCGATGAGGATCTGCAGACCGTCGGCGAAGGGGAAGAACGCGTCGGAGGAGGCGACCGAGCCGGCGGCCCGCTCGCCCGCGCGCTCGACCGCGAGCTTCGCGGAGTCGACGCGGTTGACCTGGCCCATGCCGACACCGACCGAGGCCCCGCCCGAGGCGAGGAGGATCGCGTTCGACTTCACCGAGCGCACGGCGCGCCAAGCGAAGGCGAGGTCGGCGAGGGTCGCCTCGTCGGCGGCGTCGCCCGTGGCGAGGGTCCAGTTGGCCGGGTCGTCGCCCGCGGCGTCGATGCGGTCGGGGCGCTGCGCGAGCACGCCGCCGGAGATCGGCTTGAGCTCGAGGTCGGCCGGGGCCCACTCGGGGGCGCGCAGCAGCCGGATGTTCTTCTTCGCCGAGAGGATCGCGATCGCCTCGTCGGTGAACGAGGGCGCGACGACGACCTCGGTGAAGATCTCGGCGATCTGCGCGGCGGCCTCGGCGTCGACCTCGCCGTTCGCGGCGATGACGCCGCCGAAGGCGCTCACCGGGTCGCATTCGTGGGCGGCGCGGTGGGCGGCGGCGATGGAGTCGCCGACGGCGATGCCGCACGGGTTGGCGTGCTTGATGATCGCGACGCACGGCGCGGTGAAGTCGTGCGCGGCGCGCCAGGCGGCGTCCGCGTCGGTGTAGTTGTTGAAGCTCATCGCCTTGCCGTGCAGCTGCTCGGCCTGCGCGAGCCCGGCCGCGCCGGGGGCGGCGTAGACGGCGGCCGCCTGGTGCGGGTTCTCGCCGTAGCGGAGGTCCGCGAGCTTGGTCATGGGCACGGCCTGGAAGTCCGGCAGGTCGGCGTCGGTCGACTGTTCGGCGAGCCAGGTGGCGACGGCCGCGTCGTAGGTCGCGAGGTGCGCGAAGGCCTTGGCGGCCAGGCGGAGACGCTCGGCGGCGGTGGTGCCCTCGACGGCGGCGGTGCGCACGAGGTCGTAGTCGGCGGGGTCGACGACGACGGCGACGTTCGCGTGGTTCTTGGCGGCGCCGCGGGTCATGGACGGCCCGCCGACGTCGATCTTCTCGACGATGTCGTCGAAGCCCGCGCCGGAGGCGACGGTGTCCTGGAACGGGTACAGGTTGCCCACGAACAGGTCGAACGCCTCGATGCCGAGCTCGTCGAGCTGCTGGCGGTGGGATTCGCGGCGGACGTCGGCGAGCATGCCGGCGTGGACCTTCGGGTGGAGGGTCTTGACGCGGTCGTCGAGGATCTCGGGGAAGCCGGTGAGGTCCTCGACCTTGGTGACGGGGATGCCGGCCTCGGCGAGGCGAGCGGCGGTCGAACCCGTGGAGACGATCGATACGCCTGCCTTGTGGAGGTCCGCGGCCAGTTCGACGACGCCGGTCTTGTCGAACACAGAGATGAGGGCTCGCTGAATGCGCTTCCGCTCGGACATGAATGCACTGCTCCTGATGGTCTAATGACTGCGGCCCAGGCGTTCGACCGCAGTAACAGGTTCAGCAGTGCCGCTCCCTGGTGGTGCTCCACCTGCGAACGTCTTCTGAAGGTCCCCCCTCAACAACGAGCTGCCCGGTCCGTGCCACGGGAAACCTCGAAAGACGTCACTCGCCAGTCGCGACCGGCCGAGCGTAACACGGCCGGGTCGGGTTCGGGCCCGGCGACCGCGCGTGAGCGTCGCCACCAGGGCCGGGAGGCGAGCGCGGCCAGGACCGCGCCGGCGGCGTTCATGAGCGCGTCGTCGACCGAGACGACCCGGCCGGTGAGGAGCGAGAACTGCAGGGCCTCGAGGGTGGCGGCGGCGAGGAGTGCGCCGGCGGCGACCGCGCCGAGCCCGAGCGTGAACCGGACCGGCAGGAAGAAGCCGGCGGCGGCGAACACGAACAGGTTCCCGGCCAGCTGCTCGACGATGCGGCGCGGCCCGGCCCCGGCGAGGTCGGCGAGGTCCACGAGCGGGACGAGCTGGAGCGCGTTCGCGCCCTCCCGGGAAGTGAGGCCGAGGAACAGCAGCGGCACGGAGCCGACGACCGCGCCGACCTCCGCGAGGGAGTACCGCCATGCCTCGCGGCGCGGGCGGCCGCGGCGGATGCGCCAGGCCGCGAGCGCCCAGGCGGCGGCGAACGCGAACGGCAGCAGCGCGAAGGCGACGTAGAGGGTGTTCGCTTCGAGCGAGTTGACGGCGAGGGGCGGGGTCATGCCCGGAACCCTAACCGAGCCCGACCCGCCCGCCCAGTGCCCGTCGCGCGGACCGCCGTGAACGCCGAAGCGCTGCGCCGCCTCCGCGGGAGCGGCACAATGAGCGCGGACGAGCGGCACGGCGAAGGCGGTGGAGGAAGCCATGGACCCCGACGAGCTGGTGTTCCACCCCTGGGTCAGGCAAGGGCCGCGGAACGTGCCGACCTTCGTCGGCGGCTCCGGCAGCCACGTCGTCGACGCCGACGGCCGGCGCTTCCTGGACTTCAGTTCGCAACTGGTCTTCGCCAACCTCGGCCACCAGCACCCGCGCATCGTCGCGGCCATCAAGGCGCAGGCCGACCGGCTCTGCACGCTGGCGCCCTCGCACGCCTCCGACATCCGCGGCGAAGCGGCGCAGATGGTCGTCGACGTCGCGCCGGCAGGGCTCGGGCACGTCCTGTTCACCACGAGCGGGACCGAGGCCGTCGAGCACGCGGTCCGCATGGCCCGCCTGCACACCAAGCGTCCCAAGGTGCTCGCCGCCTACCGCTCCTACCACGGTTCGACGACGACCTCCATCCATCTCACCGGCGACCCGCGCCGGTGGGCCTCCGACACGGGAGCGGCCGGGGTCGTCCATTTCTTCGGGCCGTTCCTCTACCGTTCGGCGTTCGGCGCCGCCACCGAGGAGGAGGAGCGCGATCGGGCGCTCGCCCATCTCGAGCAGGTGATCCTGCTCGAAGGCCCGTCCACGATCGCGGCGTTGGTCTTGGAGCCGGTGACCGGGAGTTCGGGCGTGATCGTGCCGCCGCCGGGGTACCTGCGGGGCGTGCGCGAGCTGTGCAGCCGCCACGGCATCGTGTTCATCGCCGACGAGGTGCTCGTCGGCTTCGGCCGCACCGGCGCCTGGTTCGCCGTCGACCACGACGGGACGGCACCGGACCTGCTCACCTTCGCGAAGGGCGTGAACTCCGGTTACGTGCCGCTCGGCGGCGTGCTCGTCGGCGACCTCGTGTACCGGACGTTCACCGAGGCCGCCTACCCGGCGGGCCTGACGTACAGCGGCCATCCGCTCGCGTGCGCCGCCGCCGTCGGCGCCCTCCGCGCGATGCACGACGAGGGCACGGTCGCCGCGGCGGCCCGCCTCGGCGCCGCGGTCCTCGGGCCCGGGCTCGACGGGCTCGCCGCCGGCCACCCGTCGGTGGGCGACGTGCGCGGCATCGGCGCCCTCTGGACGCTGGAGCTGGTGCGCGACCGGCAGGAGCAGACGCCGCTCGTGCCGCCGGGCGCCACCGGGGAGGCGAACGCGCCCATGGCGGCCTTCATGCAGGCCTGCCGCGACCGGGGCCTGCTCACGCTGGTCCTCGGCAACCGCGTCCACATCGCACCGCCGCTCAATGCGAGCGATGCCGACGCGGCGGCCGGTCTGGCCGTCCTCGACGAGGCCCTGGCCGTGGCCGACGCGTTCGTGTCCTGAGCGCTAGCCGAGCCGCACGCGGCGGCCTTCGACCTTCCAGCCGTCCCGGACCATGCGGCCGACGGACGCGACCAGTTGGGCGCGTTCGGCTTCCTTGATGCGCTCGGTGAGGGTCTCGACGGTGTCGTCGTCCTCGACGGGGACCGCGCACTGGGCGATGATCGGGCCGGTGTCGACGCCGGAGTCGCAGATGAACAGGGTCGCGCCCGCGAGCTTCACGCCGGCGGCGAGGGCCTCGCCGGGGCCGTTCATGCCCGGGAAGGCCGGGAGCAGCGAGTTGTGGGTGTTGATGTAGCGGCCGGGGAACGCCTCGAGGAAGCGGGGGCCGCAGAGCTTGAGGAACCCGGCGGAGACGACGAGGTCGGGCTCGAAGGAGGCGACGTCCTCGGTGAGCGCCCGGTCCCATTCGTCGCGGGTCGCGTAGTCCTTGACGCGGTGGACGAAGTGGGGGATGCCGGCCTTCTCGGCGCGCTCGACGCCGAAGGTGCCTTCGCGGTCGGCGCCCACAGCGGCGATCACGGCGCCGTAGGCGGGGTCGGCGCAGGCGTCGATGAGGGCCTGGAGGTTCGAGCCGGAGCCCGAGACGAGGACGACGAGCCGCTTCGGCGGGACGTCGGTGGGCCGCTTCGGCGATGCTTGCGAGCCGTCAATTGGCGCAGTGGTCACGACAGTTACGGTAACGCGTCGTCGCGGCTCGGCGCGGGTTCGGGGATGACCACCGTGTCCCTCCGCACCAGCTCGGCCTCGGCGGCGCGGCGGTGGACGGCGAAGAGGCGGGCGATGAGCGCTGCCCCGGCGAGGCCGATGAGGAACTGGACGGCGGCGATCCCCGCGACCGCAAGCGGGTCGGGGCCGAGGTCGGCCATGAGGTCGACGCCCGCCGCGCCGCCCGAGAGGTAGGCGAGGAGGCCGAGGACGGCGGCGGCCGTCGCCGCGGCGACGGTCGCGGCGGTGGTGACGCGCGGGACGCGCAGGTCCGGGGAGCGGTAGGTGAGGATGACGCCGAAGACGGCCGCGAGCATCAGCGGGAGTCCGATGAGGATGGTCGCGTAGTCGGGCAGGGGCGCGCCCGGGACGGCCGCGAAGACCGGGAAGGCCGGGAGCGGCCCGAGTTCGACCATGGACGTCTGGACGGCGGTGCCCGCGCCGACGGCGAAGCCGGGGCCGGTGATGTACGCGGCGGCCCAGACCGCGCAGTTCGGCAGGTAGACGAGGCTCAGGAGCGCGACGGTCCACGACTCGGAGCCGTACAGCGCCAGCGTGTCCGCGACGACCGGGCCGCGCACGGCGAACGCGACGCCGGTGGCGGCCGCGCCGCAGGCGAGGAGCGCCCCGGCGGTGATCATGCCGGTGCGCAGGCCGCGCCGCATCCACACCGACGCGGTGTCCCACGGCAGGACCCCGGCCTCACGCGCCGCGCCGAAGGCGGTGGCGGCGATGACGAGCGGCACGGCGTGCAGCAGCGCCGGGAGGATCTCGACGGTGAACGGGCCGGTGGTGCAGAGCGCGGCGGCCCCGGCGACGAGTCCGGTGTAGAGGATCGTGATGAGCCCCGCGGCGGCGCGCACGGCGGCGGCGTCGCGGCCGCCGATGGCGCGGGTGGTCCCGGCGGCGGCCTTGGCGAGCCGCCAGCACACGAGGACGGTGAGCGCGAGCGGGGCGACGCTCAGGTGCATCGGTCCGATGTCGACGGGCACGCCATGCCCGGCGAGCCACGCGACCCCGGCGGCGGCCGCGACCGTGGCGACCGAGCCTTCGGCGCCGGCCTGCCACCAGCCGAGGATGACCACGACGAGGATGGGCGTGACGACCACGGTGACCGCCCAGACGGTCGTCGCCAGCGCGGAAGCGAGCAGCGCCCGGGGACGCTTCGGCTTGGCGCGCTTGGCGTACGCGGCGGTGTCGACCACTTCGGTGTCGGCGGTGCGGCCGCGCGGGGAGTCGGGGGCGGAGCGCTCTTCGGGCACGCGGATCCGGACGGTGTCCCGCTGCGCGGACCCTGATCTGCCAGGGCGTCGGTTCGGTCGTCGCTCCACGCCGACCAGTCTGTCACAGCCGGGCACGCCGAGGACGGTTCCCGTCCACGGGTTCGCAATGCGAGGATGGCGTTCGAACGTCCGGCTACTGGGGCCGGCCGGGAGGAGGCAGCACATGGAAGGTCCGGGCGACTTCTACGCGACGGTGGACGTGGTCGACGTGGTCGACGGGGACACGTTCCGCGCCGTGATCGACGGCGAGAAGGTCCGCGTGCGCATCATGGGGATCAACTCCCCCGAGTCCGGCGGCTTCCGCGAGGAGGAGGACTGGGGCGCCGAGGCGAAGCTCTACGCGCGCAAGAAGCTCCAGGGCCGCACCGTGCACCTCTTCACCGACCCGGGCGACCCGGCCTACGACCAGTACGACCGGCTGCTCATGCACGTGGTGATGGAGAACGGCATGAACTACGGGGTCCTCGCGGTCGCCGAGGGCATGGCGCACGCCTACATCCTGGGGCACCAGGAGCTCACGATCGGCGACACGCTCCGCAAGGCCGAGAAGCTCGCCAAGGCCGAGCGGCGCGGCATGTGGTCGTCCAAAGCCCACGACTGACGGACGCGAACGGGCGCTCCCTCAAAGGTGGAGCGCCCGTCGGCGTTCGCTCAGGCCAGCGCGAGTTCGAGCAGGAGCGCCCGGTCGAGGCCTTCGATCTCATCGAAATCCAAGGCGCCCATGAAGTCGCCCAGCCGTCCATGAGCACTCGGGTCGTGGTTCCGAGGAAATCGATCTCTGGGCGGTAGATGGTCCGGTGAGCACTGGTCGACGTCAGCGCCACGGTGATAGTGCTGCGCGCGAAAGCGTCGGACTGGATCACGACACCGTAACGCCTTCCCTGCTGCTCATGACCGGTGGACTCTTTCGGCGGTTTGATCTCGTAGATCGCGCCTCGGAAGATCACTACGCGACACCCATGTACCGCTGGATCGCCAGTATCTCCGCGCGGTCATCAGGGTCGGCTTCGACTCGGTCTGCGTCTGCTTTCGCCTGCTTGAGCAGTTTCTCGCGGTAAGCGTGCAGCAAGGCTTCCCGAACCGCCTCCGTCTTCGTCCTGCCATCGGCGGTCAGCTCGGCTATCGCGATGTCCATCGCCTCGTCGGTACGCACGTTGAGCATTGTCACACGACGAGTGCCACACAAAATGTAATACGTGCGTTCATGCGCGTTCGAGGTAGTGGAGGACGGCGGCGACGCGGCGGTCGGTCTGGTCGTCCGGGGTGAGGTCGAGCTTGAGGAAGATGTTGCGGATGTGCTTGTGGACGGCGTTCTCGGTGATGAAGAGGCGCTGCGCGATCGCCTGGTTGCCCAGGCCCTCGGCCATGACGGAGAGGACCTCCTTCTCGCGCGGGGTGAGCCGCTCGACGGGGTCGTCGGCGCGGCGCTGCGCGAACAGCTGGGCGACCACTTCGGGGTCGATCGCGGTGCCGCCCTTGGCGACCCGGTGGAGCGCCTCCACGAACGCGTCGACGCGGCCGACGCGTTCCTTGAGGAGGTAGCCGACGCTGCGGGCGCCGTCGGCGAGGAGGTCGGTGGCGAAGCTCTGCTCCACGTACGCGGAGAGGACGAGCACGGCCAGGCCCGGGTGGGCGCGGCGGGCCGCGACGGCGGCCTTGATGCCCTCGTCGGTGTGGGTCGGCGGCATGCGCACGTCCACGACCGCGATCTCGGGCCGGTGCTCCTCGACGGCGGCGAGGAACTCCTCGGGGCCGCCCACGGAGGCCACGACGTCGAAACCCTCCCCCTGCAGCACCAGGTTGAGGCCCTCGCGCAGGAGGAAGTCGTCCTCGGCGATCACGATCCGCACGGCAGCTCCACTCTGATCTCGGTCGGCCCGCCCACCGGGCTGCGGACGGCCACGGTCCCGTCGAGCGCCTCCACGCGGCGCGCGATCCCCGCCAGGCCCGACCCGCCCGCGGCGTCCGCGCCGCCGCGGCCGTCGTCCGACACGGCCACGCCGAGCGTATTCCCCTTGCGCCGCACCTCCACCGAGGCACTGGTCGCACGGGAGTGCTTGGCCACGTTCGTCAGCGACTCGGCGACCACGAAATAGGCGGTGGCCTCGACGCTCGCCGGACACCGGCCCTCCACGGCCACTTCGAGCGTGCACGGCACCGCGCAGTCCGACGCGAGCGCGCTCAACGCCCCGGCGAGGCCGCGGTCCTCCAGGACCGGCGGCAGGATCGACCGCACCACCGCCCGGAGCTCGGCGAGCGCGCCTTCGACGGTGTCCTGGGCGCGTTCGAGGATCTGGTCGGCCCGGTCCGGGTCGCGCCCGATCTCGCGGCGGGCCGCGCCGATGAGCACGTTGACGCCGACGATGCGGTTCTGCGCGCCGTCGTGCAGCGCCCGCTCGATGCGGCGCAGTTCGACCGCGTGCGCGTCCAGGGCGGCGGCCCGGGTCGCGGTCAGCCGGGCGACCTTCTCGGAGAGGTCCGTCTCCGGGTCGGGGCCGAGGAACGCCAGGCCGGGCTTGGTCTGCAGCTCGAGGATCCTGGTGCCGAAGAGGATCCACAGGGCGAACACGGCCACACCGGTCGCGCAGCCCAGCAGCGCGGCCGTCGCCGTCTCGGCCTCGACCATGCCGTTGAGGATCTGCTGCTCCGACTGCGGCGCGAAGTACCACCACAGCGGGTACGTGATGTCGTGGATCGTCGTGAACGGCATCTGCAGCAGCAGCGCCCCGAGGACGAGCCCCCACGTGCCGTGGACGACCAGCCAGACGAGGTCGCGGCGCACGCTCGGGTCGGCCTTGATCTCCTTGAACGTGCGCGGCACGTCCACGTACGGCCCCAGGTAGGGGTTCTCGACCTCGTGGCCGAGGCGGCGCAGCCGCCCCCGCTCGAGCCCGGCGATCGTCCGCACCCACCGGAGCATCGGCCGGATGAGGAACCGGCCGATCCCGAGGAACGCGAGCACGAGCGAGAGCAGCAGCAGCGGGATCGTGTACAGCGCGAGGAACGCGAACCCGGCCCCGACCACGCCGTACCCGGTCGCGCGCAGCGACGCGAGCAGCAGCGCCTGCAGATCGGCCGCCTCCCCTTCGGGGCGCAGCTGCTCGTCGAGCCAGGCCTTCGCCTGCCGCAGTCGTTCGCGGACCATCCACGCCCCCCTTCCCCGAACCCGGTGCCGAGCCGGTCTTGAAAGCTACCCGCCGCCCCGCCGATCGTCGGTACCGCTGGCTGTACCAAGCGGCCTCCACCAGGCCCCACCCCGAATCGGCAAGCCAGCCGCATTGGGCCGCAGGCCCTTTCGCCATAGCGTTCTCCTCAACCGATCCCGTGGGGAGCACACCGTGAACGACCAGTACCGCATCACCGACCCGCCGCCGCCGCCGACCGTCGGCCACTTCACGATCATGACGGTCGTGCTGTGGACCGGCGTCGCCGCCGGCGCCGTCCTCAACACCGGCCTCCAGGCCGTCGGCCTCCACCTCCTCGCCGTCCCCTTCGGCGCGATCGCCCTCGCCTGCGGCATCGCGCTCATCGTGCGGGCCGTCAAGCACCGGAGGCAGCGTTGAGCACCCTCGCCGCACCCCGCCCCGACCTGCGCACCGACACCGGGCGGCCCCCGGCGCTGCTGCTGCGCGACGTCACCAAGGTCTACGACGGCGCCCACACCGCGCTCGACCGCGTCTCGCTCGAAGTGCGGCGCGGCTCCTTCCTGGCCGTCATGGGCCCCTCCGGGTCCGGGAAGTCGACCCTGCTGCACTGCGCGGCCGGCCTCGACACCCCCACCTCCGGGGAGGTCCTGATCGGCGGCACCGAGATCGCCGGGCTCAGCGAGCACCAGCGGACCCGCCTGCGGCGCAGCCGCATCGGGTTCGTGTTCCAGTCCTACAACCTGCTGCCCTCGCTCACCGTGGAAGAGAACCTGACACTGCCGCTGCGCCTCGCCGGGACCCCCGCCGACCGCCGCTGGCTGCAGGAGCTGGTCGAACGCGTCGGCATCGCGGACCTGCTGCACCGGCGCCCCGGGGCGCTCTCGGGCGGCCAGCAGCAGCGCGCCGCGATCGCCCGCTCGCTCGCGGCCCGCCCCGAGGTGGTCTTCGCCGACGAGCCGACCGGCGCGCTCGACCTCGACACCGCCGCCGAAGTCCTCGACCTCCTCCGGGAGCTCGTGGACGACTCGGGGCAGACGGTCGTCATGGTCACCCACGACCCGGCCGCCGCCGCCCGCGCGCACGCCACCGCCGTCGTCGCGGACGGCCGCATCGAGCACTACCTGCCCGGCGCCAGCGCCCACGACCTGGCCGCGCGCCTCGCCGGCCTCCGGAGGCGCTGACGTGCCGCCCATGCTCCGGCCCTCGCTCTCCATGGCCCGCAAACGCATCGGCGGCCTCGTCGCCGTCGCCTGCGCGGTCGCGGGCGGGGCGGCGATGGTCACCGCCACGGCGGTCCTCGCCGAGACCGGCGCGACCTCCCACCTGCCCGTCGACCGGCTCGCCGCCGCCGACCTCCTCGTCACCGCCCACCAGGCCTACGCCATCCCCGAGAACCCCGACCTGCCCTACACCGAACGCGCCCCCGTCCCCGCCGCACTCGCCGCGCAGGCCGCGGCCGTCGACGGCGTCGCCGCCGCCGTCCCCGACCTCACCTTCCCCGTCCGCCTCGACGCAGGCCCCGTCCTCGACGGCCACAACTGGCAGACGACGCCCGCAGCGCCTGCGGACGGCGACGCCCCGGACGGCCCCGGCGAACTCGCCCTCGACACCGCGACCGCCCGAGCACAAGGCCTCGACCTCGGCGACACCATCACCCTGACCACCGCGACCGGCACCGGCGACTACACGCTCACCGCCCTCACCGACACCCCCGGCGCCCACTTCGACCCCGCCACCGCCACGACGCTCGCCGCCCACCCCGGCGGCGGCGTCGACCTCATCGCCGTCACCCTCGCCGACGGCGCCGACCCCGACCAGGTCGCCGCCGACCTCGCCACCGCCCTCACCGGCCACGACGTTGACATCGTCGCCGGCGCAGACCGCGGCGACGCCGAACACCTCGCCGGCGGCACCGCCCGCGGCGAACTCATCGCCCTCGCCGGGGCCCTCTCCGGCACCGTCGTCCTCCTCGTCGGCTTCATCACCGCCGGAGCACTCGCCGTCTCCGTCGCGGGCCAGCGCCGCGACCTCGCCCTCCTGCGCGCCGTCGGCGCCACCCCCCGCCAAGTCCGACGCCTCATCGCCACCCAGGCCAGCGCCGCCGCCGCCATAGCGCTCATCCCCGGCATCGCCCTCGGCTACCTCATCGCCGAACGCTTCATCGCGATCCTCACCGAAGCCGCCCTCATCCCCGCCGCACTCCCCCTCGCCGTCACCCCCGTCAGCGGCCTCGCCGCCGCCGCCCTCCTCCTCGCCACCGTGCAGATCGCCGCCCGCGGCGCCTCCCGCCGGGCCTCCAGAATGCCGCCCACCGAAGCCGTCGCCGAATCCCGCGTCGAACCCCGCCGCCCCGGCGCGGCCCGCACCGCCACCGGATTCGCCCTCCTCGCCGTCGCGCTCGCGCAATCGGTCCTGCCGCTGTTCCTGCGCAGCGAGGCCGCGTTCATCTCCGCCGCCACCGCCACCATGATGGCCGTCATCGGCCTCGCCCTCGCCGGACCCGTCATCGTCAAAGCCGTCACCGGCCGCATCCGCCGACGCCTGCACCCCGGCACCGCCGCACCCGTCTGGCTCGCCGTCAACAACAGCCACGCGTACGCGCTGCGCACCGCCGGATCGGTCACCGTCCTCGCCCTCGCCATCGGCCTCACCACCACCCAGGTGTTCAGCCAGACCACGCTCACCCGCACCATCGCCGACGAACTCGCCGCCGGCACCCGCGCCGACGCCACCGTCACCGGCCCCCTCACCGCCGCCGACATCGACGACCTCGCCACCCACGTGGACGCGGCCGTACCGCTCCTCGCCACCAGCGTCATCCGCGAACGCCGCATCATGGGCGACACCGAAGCCGAAGCCACCCCGACCCTCGCGCTCGGCCCCGGCGCCGACCGCGTCATCGACCCCGGCGTCACCGCAGGCAGCCTCGCCGACCTGCACGGCGACACCGTCGCCCTCAGCGCCGCCACCGCCGCCCTCTGGAACGCCGGCGTCGGCGACCGCGTCGACCTCGTCCTCGCCGACGGCACCCACGCCCCAGCGCGCATCGTCGCCGTCTACGAGCGCGGCTTCGGATTCGGCGGCGTCATCGCCTCCACCGACCTCCTCGCCGCCCACAGCGGCCCCCGCCTCTACGACACCGCCCTCGTCGCCGGCGACCCCGCCGCCGCGACCGCCTGGACCGCCACCCGACCCGGGACCGCGGCCGCACCCGGCGACACCGCCCTGCGCGCCCCCGCCGGGATGAACCCCGACCAGTGGGTCAACGTCCTCGTCATGGCCGCCATGACCGGCTACGTCCTCCTCGGCGTCGGCAACAGCCTCGCCGCCTCCACCACCAGGCGCCGCGGCGAATTCGCGGCCCTGCGCGTCATCGGCGCGACCCCGCACCAGATCCGCCGCATGGTCCGCCGCGAAGCCCTCATCACCGCCGCCGTCGCCGTCGCCGCCGGACTCCTCATCTCCGTCCTCCCCATGTCCCTCCTCGGCTTCGGCTTCACCGGGCAGCCCTGGCCGCAGGGCCCGCTCTGGGTCATCCCCGCGGCCGCCGCCCTCACCACGGCGATCGCCTACGCCGCCATCGCGATCCCCACCCGACAGGCGCTCAAGACCCCGCCGGCCATGCTCCTCGCAGCCGTGGACTGACACCGGGAGACGACGAGTGGGGCCGCCGTCACCGGCGGCCCCACTCGTGCGGGTGTCTATGGAATCTGGTGGTCTATGCCGCTTCGACCGCGGCGCGGCGGCCCAGCAGCGCGGTGGCGCTGGCGAGCAGTCCGACGATCGCGACCACGGTCACCATGTAGAGGCCGGGGCGGTACTGGTCGAGGTTGGTGGCGACGCCGCCGGAGATCAGGCCGGTGACGACCGCGAGGACGACCGCGCCGCCGATCTGGCCGGAGGTCTGGACGAGGCCGGAGGCCAGGCCCTGCTCGTCGTCCGCGATGCCTTCGGTGGCCTGCACCATGACCGCGGAGAAGCCGATGGCGAAACCGAGGCCCAGCAGCAGGAACGAGGGCAGGTAGTCGGCGAAGTAGTTCGGCTGGGCGTCGCCGCCGCGCAGGATGAACCACAGGTAGCCGAGGACGAAGGAGGCGAGCGCGGCGATGATCATCGACTTGGTGCCGTAGCGGTCGATGAACTTGCCGGCGATCGGCGAGAGGATCGCGACGATGATCCCGGCCGGGGCCAGGGCGAGCGCCATCTGGATCGGCTCCCACTGGAGGGTGTTCTGCAGGTACAGGGACACGATCGTCTGGAAGCTGATGTAGGAGCCGAAGATCGCCAGCGCGGCCAGGTTGGCCCGCACGATCGACTTGACCTTGAAGATGCTCAGGCGCACCAGCGGGTGCGCGACCTTGTTCTCGATGATGAAGAACGCGGTGAGCAGGGCGACGGCGAGGACCGCGGTGGCGGTGACGAGCGGCGTGAACCCGGTCTCGGGGGCGGTGACGATGGTGTAGACGGCGGCGAGCATGCCGCCGGTGAGGGTCACGGTGCCGGCGAAGTCGATCGAGCCGCGTTCGCGGTCGGTGGTCTTGGGGACCACGACGAAGGCGGCGATGACGACGCCCGCGACGACGACGGTGGGCACGTAGAACGTCAGTCGCCAGTCGACGCTGGTGAGCAGGCCGGAGGCGATGAGGCCCGAGGCGTAGCCGGTGGCGCCGAAGACGGTGAAGATCGACAGCGCCTTGTTGCGGTCGTGACCTTCTTTGAAGGTGGTGGTGATGATCGAGAGCGCGGCCGGGGCGGTGAACGCGGCGGCGACGCCCTTGACGATGCGCGAGGCGATGAGGAGGCCCTCGTTGTCGACGAGGCCGCCGACGAGGGAGGCGATGCCGAAGACGACGAGCGCGGTCAGGAAGACCTGGCGGCGGCCGAGGAGGTCGGCCATTCTGCCGCCGAGGAGGAGCAGGCCGCCGTAGCCGAGGATGTAGCCGTTGACGATCCACTGCAGCGAGCTGGTCTCCAGGCCCAGTTCGGTGCCGATGGAGGGGAGGGCGACGCCGACCATGGAGACGTCGAGGGCGTCGAGGAACATCGCCAGGCCGGCGACGAACAGGACGGCCCAGAGCTTTGGCCCCCATCGGCTCGGGGCATGTGATTCGGGATCGGGGGTGTCGGGGAGGTCGTCGGTGCGGGGTTGGGTCTCGGTGATCGTCATGGCGAGAACCTTACATGCACGCGCATTGGATGTCAACGCATCTAATGAGTGGACATTAAATGTCTTGACATGGTAATCTCCTGGTCATGGAGGCTGAAACCGACGTCGACGTGTGCACCAAGTGGTCTGAAACACTTCGCGTGTACCACAACACATCCTGCGAGCTCGAGAACGAGCTGCAGTCCCGGCACGACCTGGGACGCAGCGAGTTCGAGGTGCTCCTCATCCTCGCGCGCGAATGCGGCGCCGCCGCCAGTGGCAAGGCGAAGATGAAGGACATCGAAGCGGAGATGTACCTCAGCCAGAGCGCCCTCTCGCGCACCGTCACCCGCCTCGAGAAGGCCGGGCTCGTCACGCGCGCCGCCTGCGACTTCGACCGCCGCGCCAACTTCCTCATGCTCACCCCCGCCGGGCTCGAGCGGTTCGAGGCCGCCAAGCCCACGCACCGGGCCGTCCTCGTCAAGCACCTGGTCGAGACCACCGCGTCGCAGCCCGCGCCCTCCTGCTCCCAGTAGCGTTCGATACCGCTGGGCGCGTGGCGATCACGCTCCGGGCTGGACGGCTTTCCCCGACCCCCAGCCTCGGTCGGTATGGTGAAGGCGAGAGCAGTCACAACCGATCCGGCCCGTGGAGCGTGGATGCAATGACTCCCCCAGAGAACGAACAGCCCGACAACGAGGACGGCGGCACCTTCAAGCTGAAGCCCGGCGCCGCAGGCGGCGCACCCGCGCCCGCCCCGTCCGGCGACGAGTCCGGCCTCGACCGCACGATGAAGATCCAGCGCCAGGGCGGCGCCCCGGCCGGGGCCTCGACCCCGCCCCCGCCGCCGTCACCGCTGGGCAACCCGACCGGCCCGGCTGAGCCGAACGTCGCGTCCTTCGCCGAGACCACGGTGATGCCGCAGCAGGGCGGCTCGCAGACCGGGTTCCAGCCCGCCACGCAGCCCCCGCAGCCGAACCCGCTCGGCTCCGGCTCCATTCCGCAGCCGCAGGCGCCCCAGCAGCCCTACGGCCAGCAGCCGCAGCCGTTCCCCGGCCCGCCCCCGCAGCCCGGCTACCCGCAGGGCCAGCCCGGCGTGCCGCAGGGTGAAGCGCCGCAGGGCATCAAGCACATCGGCCTCATGGCGATGGTCGGCGCCGGCGTCGGCGTCGTCTTCAGCATCGTCAACATCGCCCTCTACGGCCCGCTCGCGGCCGGCGGCCTGGTCATCAGCCTGCTCATCGGCGGCGCGTTCGGCTACTACGGCTGGGCGCTCCCCAAGGGCAAGATCACCTCGCCCGGGCTGCGCCTCACCGGCATCATCCTCATGATGATCGGCGCCGGCGGCTCGCTCCTCGCGGTCCTCGGCTCCTTCCTCTTCCCGTTCATGCTGATCATGTACTTGATCAACGCCGGCGTCTACGGCTACGCCAGCTTCCTGTACCTCAGCAAGCAGGAGGTCAAGGACTACATCAAGGGCGCCCCCGCCGCGGCTCCCGGCGGCTACCCGCCGCCCGCTCCGCAGCAGCCGTACGGGCAGCAGCCCCCGGCCGGCTACGGCCAGCCGCAGCAGCCGGGCGCGTACCCGCCGCCGCCTCCGGGCTACCCGCAGCAGGGCCAGCAGCCGCCGCAGGCCCCCTACGGCGGTTAGGCCTACCGCCTCACGCCGGTCGCGACTAAGCTCACTCGTAAGCAACGGCCGCGGCACGCACGGTTCGCCAAGAGCGCCGTGGGTGCCGCGGCCTCCTGTACGAGGAGGTACATCTATGTCCGCTACCGGCACACCGATCAGGGTGGTCGTCGCGAAGGTCGGGCTCGACGGGCACGACCGGGGCGCGAAGGTCGTGGCGCGAGCACTGCGCGACGCGGGCATGGAGGTCGTCTACACCGGCCTGCACAACTCCCCCGAGCAGGTCGTCGCTACCGCGCTCGCGGAGGACGCCGACGCGATCGGCCTGAGCATTCTCTCCGGCGCGCACATGACGCTGTTCCCGCGAGTGCTGCGACTACTCGACGACGCGGATGCGCGCGACATCATCGTCTTCGGCGGCGGCATCATTCCCGACGAGGACGCCGCCGAACTGCGCGCCGCCGGAGTGGCCGAGATATTCGGTCCCGGCGCCTCGACGCAGGTGATCGCCGAATGGGTGCGCGACCATGTGCCCTCACCCGATCAGGGCCGCCCCGCATCCGTCTAAACGGCCTTGAACTGCGGAAACGGCCCCGCCAAAAAATTCTCTGAGAAGACCGTAACCGCCCGCGAGCGCCCTCGTTCTTAATAGTGTCGGACGCAGTGGAATACGGCGGAAGACGCATCGGCAGCGGGCCAATAAGGCCGCTATTGCGAAAGGCCGCCGCGCCACCGGGAGTTCACTTCCGGTTCGGATCGCGGCAATATCGCACGGTTTGTAGAGCTGTGCCACAAACTGCCGATGCCCTGTCGATTGAGGGGTGGCGATAGGGCATCGTGCCTAAGGGAGTCAAGCCTTTGAGGGGTGGGCTTGATTCCCGCTAAGGGGACCGGACGCCTGAGGGGTGCGTCCGGTCCCCGCCTCTTTCCCCCGTGCCCGACCCGCGCCGCCGGCACGCTCCACCCTCACGGTCCGCCGCTCCGCCCGTGCGATCTTCGACCTCGTCACACCGGGCGCCCGCCGCACGCTTCGCCCACCCGCTAAGGGTTACCCTGCGAGAACGGGCACCTGCACCCTCTCCCGCCCACCGGCGGGAAGGTCGGGCCGACCCGGTCAAAGAAGACTAGCTAGTGGAGCGGACTCTACAGTGGATCTGTACGAATACCAGGGCCGCGCACTGTTCGCCCGGCACAACGTGCCGGTACTGGACGGCGGCGTCGCCACCACCACGCAGGAGGCCGTGGAGCTCGCTGAGCGCCTCGGTGACCGGGTGGTCGTCAAAGCACAGGTGAAGGTCGGCGGCCGAGGCAAGGCGGGCGGCGTCAAACTCGCCGACAACGTCGACGAGGTCAAGACCCACGCCACCAACATCCTCGGCATGGACATCAAGGGCCACACCGTCGAGAAGGTCATGCTCACCGTGACCGCCGACATCGACGAGGAGTACTACTTCTCCTACCTCCTCGACCGGGCGAACCGCACCTTCCTGTGCATCGCATCGACCGCGGGCGGCATGGAGATCGAAGAGGTCGCGCACACCGCGCCCGAGAAGGTCGTGAAGCTCCCGATCGACGCCGGCGTCGGCGTCACCCCGGAGATCGCGAACGACATCGTCAGCAAGGCCGGGTTCCCCGAGGACCTGCGCGACCAGCTCGTCGACGTGTTCGTGAAGCTGTGGGGCGCGTTCGTGTCCGAGGACGCGACGCTCGTCGAGGTCAACCCGCTCGTGCGCACGCCCGAGGGCAAGGTCCTCGCGCTCGACGCGAAGGTCACCCTCGACGAGAACGCGGACTTCCGCCACCCCGAGAACGCCGAGTTCGAGGACAAGTCGTCCGTCGACCCGCTCGAGCAGCGCGCCAAGGACTCCGGCCTCAACTACGTGAAGCTCGACGGCTCCGTCGGCATCATCGGCAACGGCGCCGGCCTGGTCATGTCCACCCTCGACGTCGTGTCGTACGCGGGTGAGAACCACGGCGGCGTCAAGCCCGCGAACTTCCTCGACATCGGCGGCGGCGCTTCGGCCGCAGTCATGGCGAACGGCCTCGAGGTCGTCCTGTCGGACCCGCAGGTCAAGTCCGTGTTCGTGAACATCTTCGGCGGCATCACCGCCTGCGACGAGGTCGCCCGCGGCATCCTCGGCGCCCTCCAGACCCTCGCCGACCGCGGCGAGGACGTCACCAAGCCGCTCGTCGCCCGCATCGACGGCAACAACGCCGAGGCCGGCCGCCAGATCCTGGCCGAGGCGAACCACCCGCTCATCACCGTGGTCGAGACCATGGACGCCGCGGCCGACAAGGCCGCCGAGCTCGCGAACAAGGGGGCCTAGTCCAATGGCGATCTTCCTCAACGAGAACAGCAAGGTCATCGTCCAGGGCATGACCGGCTCCGAGGGCATGAAGCACACCCGCCGCATGCTCAAGGCCGGCACCGAGATCGTGGGCGGCGTCAACCCGCGCAAGGCCGGCACCAAGGTCGACGTCGACGGCGTGAGCCTGCCGGTGTTCGCCTCCGTCGCCGAGGCCATCGCCGAGACCGGCGCGAACACCTCCGTCGTGTTCGTTCCCCCGGCGTTCTGCAAGGCCGCCGTGATCGAGGCGATCGACGCCGAGATCGAGCTCGCGATCGTCATCACCGAGGGCATCCCGGTGCACGACTCCGTGACCTTCTGGAACTACGCCGAGTCCAAGGGCAACAAGACCCGCATCGTGGGCCCGAACTGCCCCGGCATCGCCTCCCCCGGCAAGTCGAACGCGGGCATCACCCCGGCCGACATCACCGGGACCGGCCCGATCGGCCTCGTCTCCAAGTCGGGCACGCTGACCTACCAGCTCATGTACGAGCTGCGGGACCTCGGCTTCTCGACCTCCGTCGGCATCGGCGGCGACCCGGTCATCGGGACCACCCACATCGACTGCCTGAAGGCGTTCGAAGAGGACCCCGAGACCAAGGCGATCGTCATGATCGGCGAGATCGGCGGCGACGCCGAGGAGCGCGCGGCCGAGTACATCAAGAACCACGTGACGAAGCCGGTCGTCGGCTACATCGCCGGGTTCACCGCGCCCGAGGGCAAGACGATGGGCCACGCGGGCGCCATCATCTCCGGTTCGGCCGGCACCGCCGAGTCGAAGAAGGAGGCCCTGGAGGCCGCCGGCGTCAAGGTCGGCAAGACCCCCAGCGAGACCGCGCGCCTCATGCGCGAGGTCATCGAGAACCTCTAAGCAGCACTGAGCGACAAGGGCCGGACGGCACGACCGCCCGGCCCTTTCGTCTGCCGCCGCACGACCCACGCCGTCCAGCCACCTCACCGGCATCCTGGCCAGCGCCGCGACGGCGCTCGTCAACCCACGCTCGTCAGCCGCTACACCAGCACCCCGGCCACCGTCGCCTTCGACGGCGCTCGTCAATCCAGGCTCCTCAGCCTCTTCACCAGCACCCCGGCCACCGTCGCCTTCAACGGCGCTCGTCAACTCACGCCGTCCAGCCACTTCGCCAGCCTCCCGGCCAGCGCCGTCGCGTTCGCTACTGCACCAGGGCCGTCGCCGCCCTACCGCCCCCGGTCGCGGTTCGGCGGGATACCGGCGGTAGCCGTCCCGTCCTACCCGCTGCGCGTGCTCAGCCGGGCCGATCGCCGCGGGCTGAGCCGTCGCAGCAGCCGGAACCGCTGCGCCGCAACGACGCCACCGCGGCCACCACCTGAATCGGCCGGGTCCGTGCGCTGCGCGGATATCATCGGCCGATGCCCCCTCGCCGTGCCGAAGACCCCGAGTCCCGGGACCCGCTCCCGGCCGAACCGCCCGCCGGCCGCCCCGGCCCCGCCACCGTCTGGTGGGCGCTCCTGCCGATTCTCATCCCAGGCGCGGGCGCCCCGATCGCGTTCGGCATCGGCACCGCGCACCGGCCCTCCCCCGCGACGATCATCCCCCTGATCGCCTACACCGCAGCGGTGTTCGGGTACTGCGGGCCCGTGGTCGACTACGGCAGCGACATGCCGCCGTGGGCCGACTACCTCACCATGTTCTCGGCGCTCGCCGCGACATTCGGCGCGAGCGGCCACCTCTTCGCCATCCGCCGAAGACTCTGGACCGCCCCGCCCGCCCCGGTGCACGTCCCCGCCCCGCAGCGGCCGCTGCCCGCCGACGGCGTCCCCGCGCTCGCCCACGCGCTCCACCTCCGCATCGCCGCACGGCGCATCGCCGAGGGCGACCCGATGCTCGCCAAGCGGCTGCGCATCGGCCGGCCCGACCTCCCGCGCAGCAACGACGACGGCGGACTCGTCGACCTCAACCACGCCCCCGCGGCCGTCCTCGAGGAGCTGCCCGGCTTCAACGCGGCACTCGCCGAGCGGGTGCGCGAGCGCGTGGAACGCCTGGGGCCGTTTCAAAGCCTCGACGAGGTGATCCTCGAGATCGACATCGCCCCCGGGTTCGAACGCCACCTCCGCGAATACGCCATCCTCCTCCCCTGACGCACCAGTGCCCCCGGCGGTCGCCACGACGCCCACGCCATCGGGCATATTGGGTCGTGCACTAGCCGCGCGGCCAGTCCGGTCGCGGCGAGAGGAGGACCGATGACCGAGACCCTGTTCGAACGGGCGAACGTGCTCGACACCGCCGCCGGCACACTGGTCCGCGACCAGCGGGTGCTGGTGCGCGGCAACACGATCGAAGCGGTCGGCGGCGACCTCGAAGCCCCCGCCGGGGCGCGCCGGATCGACCTCGCCGGCAAGACCCTCATGCCCGGCCTCATCGACTGCCACGTGCACGTCAACGCCCACAGCGCCGACCTTTCCGGGCTCGGCGACGAATCGCCCGCGTACGTCGCCGTCAAGGCCGCCAACGAGATGCGCGACATGCTCCACCGCGGGTTCACCACCGTCCGCGACCCCGGCGGCGCCGACTTCGGCCTCCACCAGGCCGTCAGCGAAGGACTCATCGACGGCCCGCGCCTCTACTTCGGCGGCAAGGCCCTCTCCCAGACCGGCGGCCACGTCGACATGCGCCCGCGCGGCCGCTCAGTCCGCGACGACCACCAGTGCTGCCCCGACCTCGGCCTCGTGTGCGACGGCGTCGACGAAGTCCGCAGAGCCGCAAGAGAACAACTGCGCACCGGCGCCTTCCACATCAAGATCATGCTCTCCGGAGGCGTCGCGTCCCCCACCGACCGCATCGACTCGACGCAGTTCTCGATCGACGAGATCCGCGCGATCGTCGACGAAGCCGAGGCCGCCAACCGGTACGTCGCCGGCCACGCCTACACCGCCCGCGCCATCAACCGCGGCCTCACCGCGGGCGTGCGCTCGATCGAACACGGCAACCTCCTCGACGAATCCAGCGTGGACCTGTTCCTCGAGCACGACGCGTTCCTCGTGCCCACCTTGGTCACCTACCAGCGCATGGCCGCCGAAGGCACCGAACACGGCCTCCCCGCCGCCAGCATCGCGAAGAACCCCATCGTCCTCGACGCCGGACTCCACGCCCTCGAACTCGCCCACCGGGCCGGCGTCAACATCTGCTACGGCTCCGACCTCCTCGGCGGCATGCGCCGACACCAACTGCGGGAATTCACCATCCGCAGCGCCGTCATCCCCGCCGCAGACGTCCTCCGCTCCGCCACGACCACCGCCGCGAAACTCCTCAACGAGGAAGGCCGCCTCGGCCAGATCATCCCCGGCGCGCTCGCCGACCTCCTTGTCGTGGACGGCGACCCGCTCACCGACCTCGAAGTCCTCACCGACCCCGAAGCGAACCTCAAGCTGATCATGCAGAACGGCGACATCAAATCCGATCGCCTCGGGAACTGAACGCCCGAGCATTGCAGTGGAGGCGGCCGGCCTTGGCCGGGCCGGACGCCCCCACTCCCGCGGGGTTTCGATGCAGGTGCCCGAGCGCGGGAGCCAACCCCGCGCTCGAGTCTTTCGGCGGTCCGCGCGGTCCCCTACCACCCGCCTCACCTACACCAAAACTGAAGCCAGCCTCCCACAAGAAGTCAAGACACTCAAGACATCTTTTTCAACCTGTGGATAACTTCGTGAGCAGGGCTTTCATTGCCAGATCAGTGCCTGTGGACAACGGTCACAGGTCGAAGTGGCACGCGACCTTGTGGCCGCTCGCCGCCTCCCGCCACTCCGGCTCGACCTCCGCGCAGATGTCCTCCGCCCACGGGCAGCGGGTCCGGAACCGGCAGCCCGACGGCGGATTCGCGGGCGACGGCAGGTCGCCCTTCAAGATGATCCGCTCACGGCCCGCCTCGATCTCCGGATCCGGTTGCGGCACCGCCGAAAGCAGCGCCTTCGTGTACGGGTGCCGCGGATGCTCGTAGATCGATGCGGAGTCCGCCTCCTCGACGAGCTTCCCGAGATACATGACCCCGACCCGGTCCGAGAGATGCCGGACCACCGCCAAGTCGTGCGCGATCACCAGATACGTCAGCCCGAACTCGCCTTGCAGCTCGTCCAGCAGGTTCATCACCTGCGCTTGGATCGACACGTCCAACGCGCTCACCGGCTCGTCGCACACGATCAAGTCCGGACGCAGCATCAACGCCCGGGCGATACCGAGGCGCTGGCGCTGGCCGCCCGAGAACTCGTGCGGGAACCGCTCCAGGACCGACTTCGGCAGGCCCACCGCATCCAGCGTCTCGACCGCGAGCTTGCGCCGCTCGGCCTTCGACCCGACCCCGTGGACCTTCAACGGCTCCGACAAGAGCATGTCCACATTGTGCCGAGGGTTCAGCGAACCCAGCGGGTCCTGGAACACCATCTGCATCTTCGAGCGGTAGCGGCGCAGCCGCTCGCCCTTGAGCGCGGTCACCTCGTCGCCGCCGAGCCGGACCCGGCCCGCCGTCGGCTCCTCCAGACGCAGTACCGCCCGCCCGAACGTGGTCTTGCCGCAACCGGACTCGCCCACCAGGCCGTACGTGCCGCCCGCGTCGATCGAAAGACCGACCCCGTCGACCGCCCGCACATGACCCACCGTGCGCTCCACGACGATGCCGCGCCGAATCGGGAAGTGGACCTTCAGGTCCTCCACCTCCAGCAGCGGCGGACCCGCGGCCTCGCTCACGGTGCTCGACAGATCGGGCTCCTCCGTGCGCTGCGCCGGGACGTGCGGCTCCGTCTGCTCGGTGCTCATGCGACCTCCTCGGCCATCACACAGCGGTGGGCGTGCACGGCCCCCACCAAAGCGGGCTCACCGTCCACACAGGGCGACGCGACCCGGTCGCAGCGGGGCGCGAACGCGCACCCGTCACGCCAGCGGATCACATCCGCGATCGAACCGCGGATCGGCGTCAACGGCTCATGGATCGGCAGGTCGAGCCGGGGAATCGAACCCAGCAGACCGATCGTGTAAGGATGCGTGGGCTTGCGGAAGAGCTCGCGCACCGGCGCCGACTCGACCACACGGCCCGAATACAGCACGTTCACCTCATCGCACATCCCCGCGACCACACCCATGTCGTGCGTGATCATCAGCAGCGCCGTCCCCTCGGACTCGACGAGGTCCCGCAGCAGCTCGAGGATCTGCGCCTGGATCGTCACGTCCAGCGCCGTCGTCGGCTCGTCCGCGATCAGCAGCCGCGGCGCGCACGCCACCGCGATCGCGATGAGCACGCGCTGCCGCATCCCGCCCGAAAGCTGGTGCGGATACTCCCTCAGGCGGCGGTGGGGATCCGGGATGCCGACCCTGTCAAGCAGGAGCGCGGCCTCCTTCGACGCCTTGTCGCCCTTCAGACCCCGGTGCCGCTCAAGGACCTCCGTGATCTGACGCCCGATCGGCACGACCGGGTTCAGACTCGACAGCGGGTCCTGGAACACCATCGCCAGATCCTTGCCGCGGCGGCGGCGCATCGCCGCCGGCGCCAACGACAAGAGGTCGACGCCGTCGAACACGGCCCGCCCCTGCACATCGGCGCCACCCCGGCGGCCACGACCGCCCGAGGCCGGAACCGCCTGCGGCGCAACAGCGGCCGTCTGCAGACCGCCGCCGACCGGCTCCGCCGCGGCGGCCTGCACCGGCTGCCGCACCCTGCGGCCGCGACCCTTCGGCAGCAACCCCATCACCGCCAGGCTCGTCACCGACTTGCCGCAACCGGACTCGCCCACGAGCCCCACGACCTTGCCTTCATCGACCGAGAACGACACCCCGTCAACGGCCACCGAAGCGCCGAACGCGACCCGCAGGTCCTCGACTTCGAGCAGCGACACTATTCCTGCCTCCTCAGCCTCGGGTCCAGCGACTCGCGCATGGCCTCGCCCAGCAGCGTGAACCCGAGCGCCGTCACGATGATGCCCACCGCCGGGTAGATCGCCAACTGCGGTGCGCCCGAAAGGAACCGCTGCGCATCAGCCAGCATCGTCCCCCACTCGGCACTGCCCGGATCCGGATTGCCCAGACCCAGGTACGACAACGCCGCCGCCTCGATGATCGCCGTCGC
The DNA here is from genome assembly GCF_040674615.1 of Glycomyces sp. NPDC049804. Taxonomy (NCBI): domain Bacteria; kingdom Bacillati; phylum Actinomycetota; class Actinomycetes; order Glycomycetales; family Glycomycetaceae; genus Glycomyces; species Glycomyces sp. NPDC049804. The sequence goes on along the minus strand of NZ_JBFAMQ010000003.1, from coordinate 84,594 downwards.
CAGCACCAGCGTCGCCTGCACGATCACCGGCCCCAGCGAGTTCGGCAGAATGTGCGAGACCACGATCCGCCCCTTCGGCACACCGATCGCGATCGCCGCCAGCACGTAATCCGAATGCGCCTGCGCCAGCATCGAACCGCGCAGCAGCCGCGCGAAGATCGGAATCTGCGCCACCCCCACCGCGATCATCACCGTCCGCAGCGACGGACCCAGCAGCGCCGCCACACTCAACGCCAGCAGCAGCATCGGAATCGCCAGCGCCACGTCCACGGCCCGCATGATGACCGCCTCGAAGCGCTCACCCCACCGGCCACCGAACGTGCCCGCCGCGGCCGCCAGGCCGCCGATGAACGCGCCCGCGACGAACCCGATGAGCGTCGCAACGACGCCCACCAGCAGCGTCTGCCGCGCCCCCACGATCATGCGCGAGAACATGTCCCGGCCCAGATGGTCCAGACCGAACCAGTTCTCCGGGCGCGGCCCCGGGAAGATGTTCTGGTTCAAGAACACCTCGCGGCCCCACGTCTGCGCCGTCGGATCGTACGGCGCGACCCACGGGCCCACCACCGCCACGACCACGAACAGGCCCACGATGACCGCGCCCGTGATCGCCATCGGGGACCGGCGCATCCGCCGGATCGACTGCCGCCACAGCGAACCGGTCCGCGCGTCCCGCGCCGACACCGTCGCCGCGACCAGCCGGTCGAGCTTCTCGATCTTCGCGATCGTCATTTCCGCACCCGCACTCTCGGGTCGATCAGCCCGTACGACAAGTCCACGAGCAGGTTGATGACCACGTAGAACACGGCGATCACCAGGATGAAGCCCATGAGCGCCGGGTAGTCCCGCTCAGTCGTCGCCTGGTAGACGAACGAACCGATCCCGCCGAACGCGAACACGCTCTCGGTGAGCACCGCCCCCGCGAACAGGCTGCCCAGCAGCAGGCCGATGATCGTCGCGATCGGCAGCATCGCGTTCCGCATCACGTGCCGGCCCCGGATCGTCGCGGGCTTGAGGCCCTTCGCGTCCGCCGTCCGCACGTAGTCCTCGCCCACCACGTCGAGCACGCTCGCCCGCGTGATGCGCACGATGACGGCCAGCGGAATCGACGACAAGGCGATCGCGGGCAGGATCAAGTGCTGCACCGCGTCCCAGGCGATGTCGAACTCGCCTGTGATCAGGCCGTCGAACACGCGCAGGCCGGTCACTTCGGTGAAATCGGCGCCCGCCGTCAGACGGAACGTCGTCGGCAGCCACCCCAGCTCCTGCGCGAACACCACTTTCAGCATGGCGGCCAGGAAGAAGATCGGAATGCACGTCCCCAGCAGCGAACCGGAGACCGTGCCGAAGTCCACCCAGGTCCCGCGGCGCTTCGCCGCCAGGTACCCGAGGGGAATCCCTAGGCCGACCGCGATCAGCATGGCGGCCAGGGAGAGTTCGACGGTGGCGGGCAGGCGGTCGGCGAGCTCCGTCGCGATCGGACGGCCGCTCGACAGCGACGAGCCGAAATCGAGGCGGACGATCCGTGACAGGAACTCGCCGTACTGGGTCCAGACCGGCTCGTCCAGGCCCAGGGCGGCCCGCAGCGCCTCCCGCTGCTGGTCCGTGGCGTTCTCGGGGAGCAGCCGGTTCTCGGGTCCGCCCGGCAGGGCTTTGAACCACGCGAACAGCAGCAGCGAGAGTCCCAAGAGCGCCACGGACAACTGCAGGAGGCGCTTAACGGTGTAGCGCAGCATATGTTGCTGTGATCGATCCGGTCAGGAGCCGGTCGTGAACGAGACCTGCGAGAAGTCCTCCCGCGTCAGCGGGGAGACGTCCGGCGGGTACACGTCCGGCGCGAACGCGATCGACGGCGGCGACGACGAGATCGGCAGGCCCGGCAGCTCGGCCATCACGGCCTCGTTCGCGGTCTTCCACAGCTCCACGCGCTTCGCCTCGTCAGGCTCGGTGTTCGCGGCGGCGATCGCGTCGAACACCTCCTGGTTGTCGAAGCCCCACTCGGTGGACTCGGTCGCGAACCAGGTGCCCAGGAAGTTGTACGGGTCGGCGAAGTCGCCGGTCCAGCCCAGCAGGTAGAGCGGGCATTCGCCCGAACGCGTGGTCGGGATGTAGTCGACCCAGGTGATCGGCCGGGCCTCGACCGTGACGCCGGCGGCCTGCAGGTCCGAGGAGATCATGTCGAAGATGTCCTTCGGCGCCGGCATGTACGGCCGGGTGACGTCCGTCGGGTAGCAGAACGTGATGGTCAGGTCTTGCGCGCCCGCGTCGGCGAGCATCTGCTTGGCCTTCTCGGGGTCGTAGTCGTAGGTGGCGACGTCCTCCGAGTAGCCCTCGAGGCTCGGGGGCTGGAACTGGGTCGCGACCAGGCCGCCCGCGGGGAGCACCGAGTTGACGATGCGCTGGCGGTCGACGGCGTAGGAGAGGGCTTCGCGGACGGCGTGGTCCTCGAGGGGGGCGTGGCTCTGCGTGTACGCGAGGTAGAGCAGGTTGAACACGCCTCGGACGGGGACCTGGTAGCCGTCCTGGGTGAGCGCCTGGGCGTCGGCCGGGGCGGCGAGGTCGTAGCCGTGGATGTCGCCGGCTTCGAGGGCCTGGCGGCGGGCGGTCTCATCGGAGATGGTCTTGAAGATGACCGTCTTGACCTTGGCGGGCTCGCCGAAGTACTCGTCGTTGCGGGTGAGGACGACCTCTTGCGAGCTGTGGTCCCAGCTCTCGAGCTTGTAGGGCCCGGTGCCGGCGAGGGTGCCGACGGTCTGGGTGTACTCGGGGAGCGGGGAGTCGGCGGTCGGGATCGCGGCGTCGGCGACGGCGTCGATGGAGGCCGGGCTGATGATCGAGAGCGACTCGAGGGTGAACGCGCCGGGGAAGCTCGAGGTGTACTTGCTCAGGCTGATGGTGGCGTCGAGGCCGTCTGCGGCGCAGCCCTTGTAGATCGACTCGGTCTCGATGCCCATGGCCGGGTCGTTCTCGGCGAAGCCGCCGAAGACCGCGGAGTAGTAGTAGGTGAAGTTCGGGGACTGGTAGCCGCCCTTGAAGTTCGCCCAGCGGTCGAAGTTCTTGCACACGGCGGCGCCGTCGAGGGGCTGGCCGTCGTGGAAGGTCACGCCCTCACGAAGGTGGAACGTCCACTCCGTGCCCTCTTCGTTCTGCTCGTAGGACTCGGCGAGACCGGGGACGGTGTCGGTGCAGTCGGCGTCGAGGAGCGTGTCGAAGACCTGGCGGTTGACTCGGAAGGTCTCGCCGTCTGAGGCGAGGATGGGGTCCAGGCTGGTGGGGTCGCCCGGGGTCCCGAAGACGAACGGCTGCGATTCGTTCCGGGCGGTGTCGATGGCGGGTTCGCCGTCGGTGCGCTCGGGGCACGAGAAGTCGAAGTCCTCGGCGGTGTCGGCGTCCCCGCCGCCGTCGCCTTCGGAGCCGCAGGCGGTGAAGAGGCCCACTGCCATGGCGGCGCCTGCCGCCGCGGCGAGGGCGCGCCTGATTGGGGTTGGTGACGTGCGCATAGGTTGTCTCACCCGTCGGTCGTTGGGTATTCGGAGGTAGAGACAGCCTAGATCCAGGTGAGTTACACCACTGTTAAGCGTTATGTGATCGTGACCGTTTCGGCGAATATTGTTACCCAAATCGCCAGGATCGCTACGAAGTGAAACCCGTTGCAGCCCAAGGGAATCCAAAATCGCCACGCATGAAGCGGCCACTACGCAGGACCACTCCCCGACTACAGTCCGCAGCGCCCCAACGAGTTCGCTCCCGCGGCCGACTTTCGCTAGTCGACGTCGCGCCGACCCGAGAACGCCCGGCCCAGCGTCACCTCGTCCGCGTACTCCAGGTCCCCGCCCACCGGCAGCCCGCTCGCGAGCCGGGTCACCTTGAACCCCATGGGCTTCACGAGCATCGCCAGATAGGTCGCCGTCGCCTCGCCCTCGGTGTTCGGGTCCGTGGCGAGGATCAGCTCCTTGGTCTCTCCCTTCTGGAGACGCACCATGAGCTGCCGGATCCGCAGATCGTCCGGGCCGATGCCCTCCAGCGGGTTGATCGCGCCCCCGAGCACGTGGTAGCGCCCGCGGAACTCCCCGGTGCGCTCGATCGCGAGCACGTCCTTCGGCTCCTCGACCACGCAGATGAGCGTCTCGGACCGCCGCGGGTCCCGGCAGATCCCGCACTGCTCCGACTCGGTCACGTTCCCGCAGGTCTCGCAGAACCGCACCTGAGCCTTGACCCGCTCGAGCGCCGAGGTCAGCCGCTCGACGTCGGCGCTCTCGGAGGCCAGCAGGTGAAAGGCGAGCCGCTGAGCGCTCTTGGGCCCGATGCCCGGAAGCTGGCCCAGCTCTTCAATGAGGTCGCCCAAAGCCCCGTCGTACAAGGATCTCTCTTTTCCTGCGGCTGGTCGGTGGTCGGTTCAGGCTCACATGCCGGGGATGCCGAGGCCGCCGGTCATGCCGCCGAGGGCGTCGCCGAGCGGGCCCATCTTCTCGGCGGCGAGGCGCTTGGCGTCGGCGTTGGCGGCCTGGACTGCGGCGAGGATGAGGTCTTCGAGGGTCTCGACGTCCTCGGGATCGACGGCCTTCGGGTCGATCTTGACCCCCTTGAGCTCGCCGTCGCCGGTGACCGTGGCGCTCACGAGGCCGCCGCCGGCGGAGGCGGTGACTTCGGACTCGGCCAGCTCGGCCTGGGCCTGCATCATGTCGGCCTGCATCTGCTGCGCCTGCTGCAGCATCTTCTGCAGGTCTCCTCCTGCGAACATGTCCATGTCACTCCTCGCCGTCGGCTCCGGTCTCCCTGGTGTCACGCCAGCCTATCCGCCTCGGGCGACAACCGTGTTGTGGCGGGCGGCCGGACCGGTGTGTCCGGGCCGCCCGATCGTGCTCCCGCGGGAGCGAGGGGCGGTGGGGCATCTGGCGGGAGCCGCGCGCGGGTGGCTTCCCGCGCGCGACCTCGGTATGGCGACGTTCGCGAATCCCCTTCTGTCGCCGCCATCCCGCTGATGCCCGATGGCGTTTTTGTCTCAAGGCTGACACGCTTCGAAATTGCTCGGCAACAGAAAGTTCCCGCCTGTGGATAACTCCCGGAGGAAGTGATGCGGCACGCACCGCAGCCTTGTGGACCTTCGTGGTCGAGCTGCTGGTGATGGCGGTTGTCCGACGCATGTCTCAACGATGTCACGACCGGTTGCAGAGCGGCAACGATGAGTTGCTTGCCTGTGGATAACTTTGCGAGGGGCGCCTAAGCGATCTGCTTGGCACTGAAGGCGGTCGTCAGGAGTTTGACGGCCTGCTCCTCGCTCGTGCCGAAGCCGCCCGGGGCCACCGGGTCGTCCGCGCTCGGCTCGTCGAAGTCGTCGGCCGGCGGCTCCTCGAAGGACTCCGCCGCGGGCGCGGAGGCCTGGCGGGCCGGGGCGGCCTGCTGGCGCGCGCTCGGGGCCGCGGCGGGCGCGGGGCGGCTCGGCGCCGGGCTAGGCGCCGGTCCCGTGGCCGCTTTTGGGAGGCTCCCGGCCTCCCCCACCTCGCACCGGATCTTCCAGCTGCCGCCCAGCACCTCGTTGAAGACGCCCACGACGATGCCGTACGCGGGCTCCTTCTGCAGGTTCTCGGCATGGAAGGCGTGCTTGAACGCGAGCACCACCTCGTTGTCGGTGGCGTCGGCGATCGTCGCGTCCTGCAGCAGCGCCGCCGTGGTGCGCTTCTTGTCCTTGACCGCCATCATGATCCGGTCCCACTGGCGCCGGATCGAAGCGGCGGTCACGCCCCCGGCGTCAGCGGGCGGCGAGTACACGGGCTCCGCGGCGGGGACCGGTTCGGCGTCGGCCCAGTCGTCCGCGGGGACCGGAGCCGGGGCCGCCGCCACCGGTTCGGGCGCGGCAGCAGCGGGCCTGGCCGGTTCGGCTTCGTCCTCCCACGGCGGGACGGCCGCCGGAGCGGCGGCTTCCTCGACCGGGGCGGGCTCGGCGGCCTTCGCCAGCGCGGCGCGGGCGGCGCCGGGGCCGACAGGGCCGGCGCCGGATACGGGGAGGTCGCGGGCCGGGGCGGCGAAGGCGGCTCCGGCGGCGCGTTGTTCGAGGGTTTCGAGGCGCTGGGTGAGTCCGGCCATGGATTCGTCGGAGCCGGGGAGGATGGCGCGGACGCAGGCGAGTTCGAGGAGGAGGCGGGGGGCGGTGGCGCCGCGCATGCCGGCGAGGCCGGCGGCGATGACTTCGGCCATGCGCGTGAGGGTGGAGGTGCCCATGCGGGTGGCCTGGCTGGTCATCTTGGCGAGCTGGTCGGTGGGGGCGTCGACGAGGCCGTTCGATCCGGCGTCGGGGACTTGGTGGAGGACGATGAGGTCGCGGAGGCGTTCGAGGAGGTCGCCGGCGAAGCGGCGGGGGTCGTGGCCGCCTTCGACGACGCGTTCGACGACTTCCATGACGGCGCGGCCGTCGGCGGCGGCGAAGGCTTCGCACATTTCGTCGAGGAGGCCGGCGTCGGTGACGCCGAGGAGGGCGGCGGCGCGTTCGTAGGTGACGCCTTCGGGTCCGGCGCCGGCGATGAGCTGGTCGAGGACGGAGAGGGTGTCGCGGGCGGAGCCGCCGCCGGCGCGGACGACGAGGGGGAGGACGTCGTCGGCGACGGTGGCGCCTTCTTCGTCGCAGAGGCGGCGGCAGAGGTCGCGCATGGCGGGCGGGGCGATGAGGCGGAAGGGGTAGTGGTGGGTGCGGGAGCGGATGGTGGGGAGGACTTTGTCGGGTTCGGTGGTGGCGAAGATGAAGAGGACGTATTCGGGGGGTTCTTCGACGAGTTTGAGGAGGGCGTTGAAGCCTGCGGCGGTGACCATGTGGGCTTCGTCGATGATGTAGATCTTGAAGCGGGAGTCGACGGGGGCGAAGACGGCGCGTTCGCGCAGTTCGCGGGCGTCGTCGACGCCGCCGTGGCTGGCGGCGTCGATTTCGATGACGTCGACGGAGCCGTGGCCGTCGGCGGCGAGGGCTTTGCAGGAGCGGCATTCGCCGCAGGGTTCGGGGGTGGGGCCCTGGGCGCAGTTGAGGGAGCGGGCGAGGATGCGGGCGGAGGAGGTCTTGCCGCAGCCGCGGGGGCCTGAGAAGAGGTAGGCGTGGTTGAGGCGGCCGGCGCGGATGGCGTTGATGAGGGGTTCGGTGACGTGTTCTTGGCCGACGACCTCGGCGAAGGTCTGCGGCCGGTATTTGCGGTACAGCGCGAGCGCCACGTCTTCCTCCTGCTGGCCGGGCGTTCCGTCCTTGTCAGGGTACGGCGTGGGTCTGACATTCGGCGGCGCGACCGGTGGAGTTGGTGCGGGGGGCACAGCGGGGTGGGCGGCGGGCGGGTCGGGCGGGGTCCGGGGTTGTCGGACGGTGCCCGGCGGGGTTGTCGGGTGGTGTCGCGAACTCGTTGATTTCGGGCGTATCGAGGGGTGGCCCCGCTCACGTGCAAGCGGTATCCTACAACAATAGCAACGTATTTAAACGTTTCAATTTAAGGAGTTCCCCCTTGCGCGCTCCCGCTCCACCCCGCCGCCCGCTGGTCCGCTGGCTCGCCGCGGCCGTCGTCGCCGTCTGCGCCGCCGCGGGCCTCACCGCCCTCACCGCCGCGCCGGCCGCCGCCGTCGAGACCAACGTCTGGTACCGGATCGTCAACGACCACTCCGGCCTCGCCGTCAGCATCGAGGGCGGCTCGACGACCGCGGGCGCCAAGTCCGTGCTCGCCACCGCCTCCAGCGCCGCCAACCAGCAGTTCCGCTTCGTCGACTCGGGCGGCGGCTACTACCGGATCCAAGCCCGGCACTCGAATCAGGTACTCGACGTCTACGCCAAGTCCACCGCGAACGGCGCCGACGTCGTCCAGTGGTCCGACAACAACGGCACCAACCAGCAGTGGCAGGTCAACACCCAGTCCGACGGCAGCGTCGAACTCGTCAACCGCAACTCCGGCAAGGCCCTCGACAACTGGGAATGGGCCACCACCACCGGCAGCCGCGTCTCCCAGTACGACCGCAACAACCTCGAGTCCCAGCACTGGAAGCTCGTGCCCGTCGGCTCCACCGGCGCCGCGGGGAACGGCTCCCTCACCGACCCGAACGTCCAGTTCTACGGCCGCTGGGACCGCGACGACGCCGCCTGGTACCAGATGGGCTGGGCCGGCGGCTACGTCGAGACCGCCTTCAGCGGCGCCACCATCGGCGTGAAGCTCCGCAACACCATCGACATGTGGTACTCGATCGACGGCGGCGCCGAGACGTGGATGCGCGCGGTCTCGGGCAACGTCACCGTCAGAAGCGGCCTCTCCGGCACCCACACCATCCGCATCGGCTTCCGCGAGCGCGCCGGCTCCTACACCGGCGACCCGTCCTTCGGCGGGTTCATCCTCGCCTCCGGCGGCGCGACCAGCTCGACCGTCCGGCCCGGCGCGCACATCGAGTTCATCGGCGACTCCATCACCGTCGGCCAGCCGAACGCGAACCGTCCCTTCTCGACGTACGCGTGGAACTCGGCCGAAGCGGTCGGCGCCTCCCACATGCAGGTCGCCGAGGGCGGCGCGTGCGTCTCCACGACCGACTGCCGCGGCATGGTCGACTGGTTCCTGCGCACCACCAACCAGGACGCGAACGACCTGTGGGAGTTCAACACCTACGAGACCGACATCGTCGTGATCAACCTGGGCACCAACAACAAGGTGTCCGCCGCGCAGTTCCAGGCCGACTACCTCCTGCTGCTGCAGCGGGTCCGCCAGTCGTACCCGAACGCGGAGATCCTCGCGATGGGCGTCTTCCGCGAGCGGCTGCTCACCGAGATCCAGAACGCCGTCGCCGACCGCAACCGCGCCGGGGACGCGAAGGTCCACTACGTCGACACCCGCGGCTGGGTCGACCCGGCCACCGACACCAGCGACAACGTCCACCCGCACGACGCCGGGCACGCCAAGATCGCCGGCCTGCTGACCCCGGTCCTCCGCCAGTACCTCTGACGCGCAGGACGGCGGCCGCCCCGGCGAAGGGGCGGCCGCCGTCGTGTTCACTGCGCGGCAAGGGCCTCCGTCGGCGACAGCCGGGACGCCCGCACCGCCGGGTACAGGCCCGCGCCCGCCCCGATGAACAGCGTCGCCGCCACGCCCCCGGCACTCGCCCAGTACGGGACCACCGCCGGCCAGCCCTGCGACGACGCGTAGCCGACCGTGACCACGGTCCCGATGAGCACCCCGCCCAGGCCGCCCAGCGCGCTCAGCAGCAGCGACTCCGCCAGGAACTGGGTGCGGACCTGGCCCTTCGTCGCCCCCAGCGACCGCCGCAGCCCGATCTCGCTGCGCCGCTCCAGGACCGAGATCACCATCGTGTTCGCGACCCCGACACCGCCCACGAGCAGCGCCACCGCGCCCAGGCCCAACAGCATCCCGGTGAACGCGCTGTCCACCGCCTGCTGCGCTTCCAGGGCGTCCGAGGGCCGCGACACCGACATCTCGTCCGGCGCCGACGGGTCCGCCGTCGCCGCCAGCACGCCCGCCACATCGAGCACATAGGCGTCCTGCGCGCGGGTGTAGACCGTGGTCGCGTGCCCGTCGAACCCGAGGTACGCCTCCGCGGCCGCCCACCCGACCAGCACGGTCAAATCGAGCTCCGGGGCGAGCACCACCGGCTCCAGGACCCCCACCACCGAGAACCACTGCCCGCCGAGGTACACCTCGACGCCCGCGCCGGTCACCCCCAGCTGCTCGGCGGCGCTCGCGCCGAGCACCACCGCGGGATACCGGGACGTGGCCTCGTTCAGCCACACCCCGTCGGCGAGGGCGGCGCCCACCGTGTCGAGCATGCCGAGCTCGGCGGCGCACACGGTCATGCCGCCGGACTGCGACTCCGGTATCCGGTCGGTGCGGTAGACGTTCACGTCCGGCACCTGGCCGACCGCCGCGACCTGCTCGACCGGGCCGATGCGGGCGATCATCGCGACCGCCTCGTACGGGAGGACCCCGACCTCGCCGCTCATCATCGACGTCCCCGGCGAGACCGTGAGCAGGTTCGTGCCCAGCGACTCGAGCTGCCGGTCGAGCTCGGCGCGGCTCGACGACGAGATGCCGACGACCGCGATCATCGCCGCGATCCCGATCGCGATGCCCAGCGCCGACAGCCACGCCCGCAACGGCCGGGTGCGCAACCCGGTCGCCCCGACCCGGAGCACGTCGCCTGGGCGCATCCTCGCGGCCCTGAGCGTCTTCGCGGCGGGTTCGGCCGGGGCGGGGCGGAGCGACCGCATCCGCGGCGAACCGCTGCGCGGCGCCGACTCAGACACTGAGTCTGATGTGGATGGCCGGCTCGGCGGTCCGCCACCGGGCTCGTTGGGCGGCGCGTCCATTCAGACCACCTCCCCGTCGCGCATGGCGACCTGCCGCGGCAGGGACTTCGCGATGTCCTGGTCGTGGGTGATGACCACGACCGTGGTCCCGGCCCCGTGCAGTTCGTGTAGGAGCCGCATGACGCCGGAGCCCGACACCGAGTCGAGGTTCCCCGTCGGCTCGTCGGCGAGGAGCACCGCCGGCTCGCCCACGATCGCGCGGGCCACCGCCACACGCTGCCGCTCGCCGCCCGACAGCTCGTTCGGCAAATGGTCCAAGCGGTGCGCGAGCCCCACCTGGTCCAAGGCCGCCGCGGCGCGCGCCCGCCGCTCGGGCCCGCGCCGCCCCGAATACAGCAGCCCGTCCGCGACGTTGTCGAGGACCCGCTGCCCCACCGCGAGATGGAACTGCTGGAACACGAACCCGATCCTGGTGGCGCGCAGCGCGGACAGCTGCTTGTCGCGCAGCCGCGCCACATCGAACCCGTCGATGCGGACCGTGCCCTCACTGGGCCGGTCGAGCGTCCCGATGAGGTGCAGCATCGTCGACTTGCCCGACCCGGACGGGCCGACGATCGCGCACATCTCCCCCGCGTCGATCCGCAACGTGACCCCGCGCAGCGCCCGCACCCCGCCCGGGTAGGTCTTGGAGACGCCGTCGAGCTCGACCACCGGCCGCGGCCCCGTCCCCGGACCGGCCGCCGCGGCTTCGGCCAGGACGCTCATGAGGGCACCACCACGGCCATGCCCGCCTCGAGGCCCTCGCCGCTCACTTCCACGGTCCCGTCGGCGAACAGACCCGTCTCCACCGCGACCACCTCGGTCGCGGACCCGGTCGCGATCTCCAGCCCGTACCCGCCGCCGGAGAGGCCCAGCAGGGCCTCCACCGGGACCGTGAGCACGTCCTCGGCGGTGTCGCCCGCGAAACCCACGTCGACCGCGGCCTGGTCGAGCCCGTCGAACACGGCCGGATCGTCCGCCTCGACCGCCACCTCCAGATACGTGGTCGACTCCGTGCCGCTCTGCGCGTCCGCCTCGGACACGAGCGTCTCCGCGCCGGCGATCGTGCCGGTCGCCTCCGTCCCGTCCGGGAGCGTGATCGCGACTGCCGCGCCGACCGCCACCAGCTCCTGGTCCTCCAAGTCGACCTCGACCGTGACGACCTTCCCCAGGCCCGTGTAGTCCAGGACCGGCGAGGCCGGCTGCGCCGGGTCGCCCGGCTCCACGCCGACCGCGTCCACCCGGACCTCCCCGGGCGCGTAGACGACCTGGCCGAGCGCGACCGCGCCCGTCTCGGCCACGCCCAGGTCCTCCTGCCACGCCTCGACCGCCTCGGCCGTGGCGTCCGTGTACTCGTCGTCCACCGTGAACCCGTCATAGCCGAGCGCCGCGAGGTTCTCCTCGAACTGCTCCACATCCGCGCCCTCGGCGCCCGCCGCGAGCGTCCGGTACGCCGGCAGCGACCCGTACAGGAGCGTCACCGGCTCGTCGTCGACCGCGTACAGCTCCCCGCCGCGGCCGATCACGTCACCCGCCGACGGCAGGGCCGTGAACGTCCCCGAACGCAGGCAGTCGAGGCCGACCACGTCCCCGTACCCCAGGTCCCCCGCGACCGTGACCGTCTCGGTCAAGGTCTGCCGCACGACCTCCGCGGTCGCCGGCGTCTCCTGCGACGCGCCCGCCTCGGCCTCCTCGAAGAACGCCCGCGGATCGAACCCGAGGGCCGCCGCGGCGGCCCCGGCCGCCGCCACGGCCACGGCCGTCACCGCGAGCACCCGCCCGGCGCCGCCCCTGCGGCGCTGGCGGGCCATCACTCGTCACCGCCGTCGGTCCCGGCTTCGCCGCCGCGCTCGGGCCGCAGCTCCGCGCACGCCTCGTCGGCCTGCTGGAACTCCTCGCTCTGCGGATCGAAGCCCATGTCGCCGTTCATGATGATGCCGCCGTTCGGCTCCGGGTCCGGGAACGCCTCGACGCCGTTCTCGCGCATGCACGCCGCGTACTCGAGCAGGGCCTCGTAGATCGCGGGGTCGATCGTCGCGTTCTCGCCCGGGCCGGGCCGGAGGTCCTCGCAGGCGTCCTCGGCCGCCTGGAACTCCTCGCTCTCAGGGTCGAGGCCCTCCGGCAGCGACAGCCCCATCCGCCCCTCGCCGTCGAGATCCGGGTCCGGGAACTCCTCGACCCCGTTGTCCCGCATGCACTCGGAGTAGGCCAGCGCCTGCTGCTCCATGTCTTCGGGGCCGCCGCCCCCGCCGTCGCCGCCGCCATCGTCGGACGCGGTCCCGGTCGCGCCGTCGACGCTGGCGACGCCGCCGCCGCCGTCTTCGCTGGTGCAGGCGGCCGCTGAGAGGGCCAGCAGGCCTATGAGGAGTGCGATCGTGTGTCGCCGCATGGCGGTTGCGTCCTTTCGTCGCGGCCGGGGAGGTCCCGGCGGCGGCTCCAGTACAGTCGCGGCGGCATTGCGCGGCCGTAAGGCGAAACGGCAACGCCGCGGCAATACCGGGCGGGCCATGATGGGGGTATGAGGATCCTGGTGGTGGAGGACGAGCCGCTGCTCGCCGACGCCGTGGCCGAGTGGCTGCGGGGGGAGGCGCATGCGGTGGACGTCGCGTTCGACGGGGCGGCGGCGCTGGAGCGGTTCGAGGTGAACGACTACGACGTGGTCGTCTTGGACCGGGACCTGCCGGGCGTGCATGGGGACCAGGTGTGCCGGGCGATCAGCGCCGGGCGCGGGGAGACGCGGGTGCTCATGCTGACGGCCGCGGCGGAGGTCGACGACCGGGTGACGGGTCTCGCGCTGGGCGCGGACGACTACCTGCCGAAGCCGTTCGCGTTCCGGGAGCTGGCGGCGCGGGTCGCGGCCCTGGGCCGGCGGGCGCGGGCGGCGGCGCCGCCGGTGCTCGAGAGGGCCGGGATCAGCTTGGACGCGCATCTGCACCAGGTGTTCCGGGACGGGCGGTATGTGCCGTTGTCCCGCAAGGAGTTCGCGGTGCTCGCGGAGCTGCTGCGGGCGGAGGGCGCGCCGGTCTCGGCGGAGCTGCTGCTGGAGAAGGCGTGGGACGAGCACACGGATCCGTTCACGCAGGCGGTGCGGATGACGATCCTGAAGCTGCGGCGGAAGCTCGGCGAGCCGCCCGTGGTCCTGACCGAGCCGGGAGTGGGGTACCGGATCAGGTGAGAGCGCGGCAGGCGGGGCGGATCAGGCTCACACTGCGGGCCCGGTTGACGCTGGTGTACGGGGGGTTGTTCATCGCGGGCGGCGCGCTGCTGCTGGTGTTGACGTACAGCATGGTGCAGCAGGCGATCCCGGACGGGGACCAGATCTTCCAGGGTTTCACGCAGAACGGGGAGGAGGTGCCGCTGCCCGATGAGGATCCGCTGGTGCAGAGCCAGAATCTGCGGATCTTCGCGACGGGCAAGCTGTGGCAGGAGGCGCTCGACACGCTGCGGAACCAGGGGATCCAGGCGCTCGCGGTGGTGGGGCTGGGCACGTTCGGGCTGGGGTGGGTGGTCGCGGGGCGGATGCTGCGGCCGCTGCAGCGGATCACGGACACGGCCGCGCAGATCGCCGAGTCCCCGGCGGCGGACAAGGGCCTGCACCAGCGGATCAAGGTGAGCGGGCCGCGCGACGAGTTGCGGGACCTGGCCGAGACGTTCAACCGGATGCTCGAGCGGCTCGACCATTCCTTCGACGGCCAGCGGGCGTTCGTCTCGAACGCCTCGCATGAGCTGCGGACGCCGTTGACGGTGACGCGGGCGCTGCTGGAGGTGGCGGTGCACCGCCAGGACGCTTCGGCGGACGTGCGGCTGCTGGGCGAGACGCTGCTGGAGGTGAACGCGCGGCATGAGCGGCTCATCGAGGGGCTGCTGCTGCTCATGCGCTCCGACCGCGAACTCGCCGAGAGATCCTATGTGGATCTCGCGGATGTCGCGGAGCATGTGGTCGCGCAGACGTCCGCCGGCGGGGTCGCGGTGACGGCGGACTGCGAGGAGGCCCCGACCCGGGGCGAGCCGGTCCTGCTCGAGCGCTTGGCGCAGAACCTCGTGGAGAACGCGGTGCGCTACAACAGGGTCGAGGGCGGCTGGGTGCGGGTCACGACCCGCCGCGACGGCGGCGCCGCCGTCCTGGAGGTCGCGAACTCGGGGCCCGTGGTGCCGGCCTTCGAGGTCGAGGGGTTGTTCGAGCCGTTCCGCCGTCTCGGCACCGAGCGCCTCGCCACCGCCTCGAAGGGCGCCGGGCTCGGCCTCTCCATCGTCCGGGCGATCGCCACGGCCCACGCCGGCCACGCCGCCGCCGCGGCCCGCCCTGACGGCGGCCTCACGGTCACGGTGACCCTCCCGGCCGCCCCGGATTGAGCCACGGGAACGACGAAGGCCCCGGTGGGAACCGGGGCCTTTCGGCTTTGAGCCGCCTGACGGAATCGAACCGTCGACCTTGTTATTACGAGTAACACGCTCTGCCGACTGAGCTAAGGCGGCTGGGTCCCCCACGCACCCGCCAGAGCCCGCTTATCCTTGCTGCCTTCCGGCCCTGGGGAGGTTCACGAGATGACGCCGCATGGGAGACGCCCAACAGCCTACCGCACGCGGGGCGCGATTCGGGAACCGGGAGCACCCCTGGCGGCCTGATGCAACGCAGGTCACCTCTCGCATCCCGGTTGGAGGCGGTTCGGGGCGTCGGGTAAGGTACTCCGCGGAGGATTCGCATAGTGGCCTAGTGCGCACGCTTGGAAAGCGTGTTGAGTGAAAGCTCTCAGGGGTTCGAATCCCCTATCCTCCGCCACTAGCAAGCAGGAAAAACGCCGGAGCGTCACTCAAGTGATCGCCCCGGCGTTTTCGCGTGGGTCTCAACCAGGGTCTCAATTGCCTAGTTTTCGGACCCCTTCTCGGTCTCCCCGCCACCCCAGACGAGGCCGCCGATCTGGTCGGCGACGCCGCGCCGCAGCGCGTCGGAGACGTGCTGGTAGCGCTTGACCATGGCAGAGGACCACCCCATGATGTCCATGACCGTGCGTTCGGGGACACCGAGCACGAGCAGGACCGTGGCGGCGGTGTGGCGGGCGTCGTGGAGCCGCTTGCGCGGGACCTCGGCGGCGGCGAGCAGGTCCAGCCGGCTGTGGTAGTCGGTGTTCGGCACCACGGCCTCCCCCTGACATGGCCATAACTCCCGGCGCTGATCCGCGCCGGGAGTTTTGGCCATGTCCCCCAGGATTTTGGCCGAGTTTTGGCCATGTCGGCCTGACGCACATAGCCACAGCTCAGCGGGCCTATCCTTGAGTTGTGGCCATATTGGCCATTTTGGCCAGGGGTCGCGCACCCCGCGCGAGGAAGCTCCGTATTCGTTCGCGTTGAAGATCCCGCCAGGCGCGAGGGCGGGCGGCGGCGGTGCTAACGCGTAGCAGGCCCCTTCGGCATGGGAGGGGTGCACGCGGATAGCGACCAGCCGGTCGATGCACCGCGGTGGCCCGTCCCACTCCTGTGCCTCCTCGCAGGCGAGGTAGACACTGGGCCCGGCGATGTACTTCCTGTCGATGAGGTACTGCAAGCATTCATAGGTCCCGGCCTGGGCGGGCGCGGACGTGGTCAGCGCTATGCCGCCCGCGAGGGCGAGCACCGCCAGGCCTTGCAGTGTGCGGCGAGCGATCGATGCCATGCCGTTCTTCCCTTCCTCCGATGCCCCCGAGCGGGGGCTCGCCTGAGCGTAGGGGCCCAAAGGCCGCGCCGCCGGAGAACCAACAGGCCGCGACGATCGGAAATCCGACATGACCCCGAATACGCGACGACCCGACTTCGGCGTACAGATCGCACAGATCCTTGCGCTCGCGTCCAGCGGCAGTGCCCTCTCCTGTGCAGCGTTCATTCGCCGCCTCCGGCTTCTCCCCATTCGGCCTTCGGTGCCCCCGGTTGCCGTGGGTTGAAGCAGCTGTCGCGGCCCGTCGACACGACTTCGCGCCGGGACCGCATCGAGCGGGGCGACTGGGAACCAGGCCGCCGCATCATGTCCGAGGCTCAACTGGTGCAGGCGTATGGTCTTGCCCGGGAGGCCACCCGGAAAGCGGTCCGCGTTCTCATCGAGGACGGCACTCTTTTCACGGTGCCTGGACGAGGCACATTCGTTGCGGCACAGGACGAAGCTAGCTCCGACTAGGCTCGGTTCAGCTAATCCTGATACTTCCGAGGTGAGCGCGCTTCCGTCCCAACGAAGGCTCGCATCTTCGAGGGCTTCGCAGATCGTCTCGATATCGGTGCGTGCCGCGTTCAAGCGATTCTCGAACGCAGAGCCATCGATCTGGGCTTCGCCGTATTCATGAAGGAGCGAACCCAGCTCGCCATTGAGTCGCTTGAGGTCGTCGAGAGGCGGGCGGGCTGCGGGATTTCGCACAATGCCTCGCGCGGCCCAGAGGGCTGCGGCGAGGCGGTGGGCATGCTCCACCGCACGGTCCCAGGATTCGTGCTTCGGCGTCAGGCCGTCCCTCATGATGCGATGAACTGGGTTTCAAGGGCAGAGCGCCAAGGGTGCATGGCGGCAATGACGTCAGCTATGGCCTCTCGCTCTCGGTCGACCTGCTGATCGCGGGCCAGGTTGGCTTGGCGCTCACGATCTCTCTTCGCGGTAAAGCGGTGAGCAAGCGCGACGACAGCGTCCAAGAAGCAGGGTCTCTGTTACTAGGAGTTGAAGGAAGCCGGAGCATGTTGCTCCGGCTTTTTTCGTGCCCGCTAACGGACAGGGGGCGGCGCCTTCCGGCGGGTACGGAGAAGGGGCGGGACCGTGCGGTCCCGCCCCTGTGCGCTTGCGTCAGGCTCCGCGGTTACGCGGCGCCGCCCTGGCCCACCTGGCCGCCGCGCGGCCCGGCGCCCGGGCTCTTCGGCGGCATGGTGCCCGTGCCCGCTCCGGGGCTCTTCGGGGCCCGCTCGCCGGCGAGCTCGGCCGGGGGCGTGTCCGGCACGCCCGCGGGCTTGTCGGCGCCGCGGAACGTCAGGTGCGTCTTCTCGACGTCCTTCGGGTCCCCGTCGACGTCCACGATCACGATCTGACCGGGAGTGAACTCGTTGAAGAGGATCTTCTCCGAGAGCGTGTCCTCGATCTCGCGCTGGATCGTGCGGCGCAGCGGCCGCGCGCCCATGACCGGGTCGTAGCCCTTGTGGCCCAGGTACAGCTTCGCGTTGTCCGTGAGCTCCAAGGCCATGTCGCGGTTCGCGAGCTGGTCCTCGATGCGCTTGACCATGAGGTCGACGATCGCGACGATCGCCTCCTGCGTGTGCTTCGGGAACACGATCGTGTCGTCGATGCGGTTCAGGAACTCGGGGCGGAAGTGGTTCTTCAGCTCCTCCGAGACCTTCTCCTTCATCCGGTCGTAGTCGCCGCCCTCGGACGCGTCCGCCTGGAAGCCCAGCGACACGGCCTTGCCGACGTCCTTCGTGCCGAGGTTCGTCGTCAGGATCAGCACCGTGTTCTTGAAGTCCACGATCCGGCCCTGGCCGTCGGTCAGGCGGCCGTCCTCGAGGATCTGCAGGAGCGTGTTGAACACGTCCGGGTGGGCCTTCTCGATCTCGTCGAACAGGACCACGCTGAACGGCTTCCTGCGGACCTTCTCGGTGAGCTGCCCGCCCTCGTCGTAGCCGACGTAGCCTGGAGGCGCACCGACGAGGCGCGAGACCGTGTAGCGGTCGTGGAACTCGGACATGTCCAGCTGGATCAGCGAGTCCTCGGAGCCGAACAGGAACTCCGCGAGCGCCTTCGCCAGCTCGGTCTTACCCACACCGGACGGGCCGGCGAAGATGAACGAGCCGGACGGCCGCTTCGGGTCCTTGAGCCCGGCGCGGGTGCGGCGGATCGCCTTGGAGACGGCCTTGACCGCGTCCTCCTGGCCGATGATGCGCTTGTGGAGCTCCTCCTCCATGCGCAGCAGGCGGGAGGTCTCCTCCTCGGTCAGCTTGTAGACCGGGATGCCGGTCCAGTTCGCGAGGACCTCGGAGATCATCTCCTCGTCGACCTCGGTGACCTGGTCCAGGTCGCCGGCCTTCCACTCCTGCTCGCGCTTGGCGCGCTTCTCGTGGAGGCGCTTCTCGGTGTCGCGCAGGCGCGCGGCGGCCTCGAAGTCCTGGGCGTCGATCGCCGACTCCTTCTGGCGGCGCGTCTCGGCGATCTCCTCGTCGATCTCGCGGAGGTCCGGCGGTGCGGTCATCCGGCGGATGCGCATGCGCGCGCCCGCCTCGTCGATGAGGTCGATCGCCTTGTCCGGCAGGAACCGGTCCGAGATGTACCGGTCGGCGAGCGTCGCGGCCTGCACCAGGGCGCCGTCCGTGATGGACACGCGGTGGTGCGCCTCGTAGCGGTCCCGCAGGCCCTTGAGGATCTCGATGGTGTGCGCCAGGGACGGCTCGGCCACCTGGATCGGCTGGAAGCGGCGCTCCAGCGCGGCGTCCTTCTCGAGGTACTTGCGGTACTCGTCGAGGGTGGTCGCGCCGATGGTCTGCAGCTCACCGCGGGCCAGCATGGGCTTGAGGATCGAGGCCGCGTCGATCGCGCCCTCGGCGGCGCCCGCGCCGACGAGCGTGTGGATCTCGTCGATGAACAGGATGATGTCGCCGCGGGTCTTGATCTCCTTGAGCACCTTCTTCAGGCGCTCCTCGAAGTCGCCGCGGTACCGGGAGCCGGCCACCAGGGCGCCGAGGTCGAGCGTGTAGAGCTGCTTGTCCTTCAGCGTCTCGGGGACCTCGCCCTTGTTGATCGCCTGCGCCAGGCCCTCGACGGCGGCGGTCTTGCCGACGCCGGGCTCGCCGATGAGCACCGGGTTGTTCTTGGTGCGGCGGGACAGGACCTGCATGACGCGTTCGATCTCGCGCTGGCGCCCGATCACGGGGTCGAGCTTGCCGTCGCGCGCGGACTGCGTCAGGTTGCGGCCGAACTGGTCGAGCACGAGCGAACCGGACTGCTGCGCCTCCTGGGAGGTGCCGCCCGAGGTCGCGCCCGCGGGCTCCTTGCCCTGGTAGCCCGAGAGCAGCTGCAGCACCTGCTGGCGGACGCGGTTGAGGTCCGCGCCGAGCTTGATGAGGACCTGGGCGGCGACGCCCTCGCCCTCGCGGATCAGGCCCAGCAGGATGTGCTCGGTGCCGATGTAGTTGTGGCCGAGCTGCAGCGCCTCGCGCAGGCTCAGCTCGAGCACCTTCTTCGCCCGCGGGGTGAAGGGGATGTGCCCGGACGGGGCCTGCTGGCCCTGGCCGATGATCTCCTCGACCTGCTGGCGGACGCCTTCGAGGGAGATGCCCAGGCTCTCCAGGGCCTTCGCCGCCACGCCCTCGCCCTCGTGGATGAGGCCGAGCAGGATGTGTTCCGTGCCGATGTAGTTGTGGTTGAGCATCCTGGCTTCTTCTTGAGCCAAGACGACCACGCGTCGGGCACGGTCCGTAAACCGTTCAAACATGCGCTTCTGCTCCTCGCGTCCGCCGCTACTTGTCGTCGTTACTGGTCGTGGCTTGCAAAACCCTGTGGGTACACCTTATCTCCCGGGTCCGCGGACGACGGGTGCCACGTGGGTGACAACAAGCGTGCCTCTTCGACCATTCCCGGTGATAACAGGTTCGCTGTGAGCGCAATACCCGCGCCCCCGCCGCGGCAATCCAATGGTGCCGCACGGGTACGACAAGTCCCGCGTTTTGGAACGCAGTGGGGCCTGGTCGTCCAAGGAACTGCGCGCTGCTTCCAGGAACGCCCGGTGTCCTTGTCCGCGGTGCGCCCTGTCGCGTTGTGTGCCCTTGTTCGCGCAACGCCCTGCGCCGTTGTTCGCTCAACGTCCCGCCCCTTGTTCGCTGAACGCCCTCCGCCCTTGTTCGCTGTACGCGAAATGCCCGCCCCCTCAGGGGAGCGGGCATGAAGTCGGTTCGCGGCGGCCGGACTAGTTGTGCGCGGCGTTGTATTCCTCGACGATCGCCTGCGGGATGCGGCCGCGGGGCGAGACGCGCTTGCCGCTGCGCTCGGCCCACTCGCGGATGGCCTTGTTCTGCTCGCGGTCGACCGTCTGGCGGCGGGGGGCCACGGCGCCGCGGACCGGACCGCGGGGGGCGCCCAGGCTGTAACGGCCGAGTCGGGTGCCGGCCTCCTGGAACTTCTCCAGTGCGTCGCGCAGTTCCTTGGCGTGTCCCGCCGAGAGGTCGATCTCGTAGGCCTGCCCGTCGATAGCGAATTTGACGGTCTCCTCAGCCTTGCTGCCGTCGATATCGTCGATCAGGATGACCTGTGTCTTCTTCGCCATGGCAAATTCCTCTCGAACTGTAGCGACTCACCGCTGCCGGTACAACCGTCTTGCTAGTGCCAGAGCATATACGAGTCCATTAGCGAAGGGAAAGAGGGTGGGCGCATCTATTTGTGAATACGCGGCTACCGTCCAGCTCACCTGTCCACTCGAATGGACCCCTGGACTCCCGGGTTCCGGGCGAAAAGGGACCGCGCCGGAGGGGCCCTTGAAAAAAAGAGGGCGGGCCCTCGGCGAGCTTGCGAGCCGAGAATGGGCGCAGTCGGCGCGGTTCCTTTGGCTTTGCTATTCGGGTTTCACCAGCGGGAAGAGGATGGTCTCTCGGATACCGAGTCCGGTGAGCGCCATAAGCAACCGGTCGATTCCCATGCCCATCCCGCACAGCGGCGGGAGTCCGTACTCCATCGCGCGCAGGAAGTCCTCGTCGACGCCCATGGCCTCGTCGTCGCCCTTCGCGGCCAGTCTGGCCTGCGCCTCCAGCCGCTCCCGCTGGATCACCGGGTCGATCAGCTCCGAATAGCCGGTGGCGAGTTCGAAGCCGCGCACGTACAGGTCCCATTTCTCGGTGAGACCGGGAGTGGTGCGGTGACCGCGCGTGAGCGGGGAGGTCTCCTCCGGGTAGTCGAACACGAAGGTCGGCGCCGTGATGTGGTCGGAGACCAGCAGCTCGAACAATTCCTCCGCGAGTTTCCCGGCGCCCCACTTGGGGTCGACGCCGAGTTCGACTTTCTCCGCGTAAGCGCGCAGCGTCTCCAGCGGCGTGTCCACCGTCACGGTTTCTCCGAGTGCTTCGGAAAGGGACCCGAAGAGCGTGATCTCGGCCCACTCGCCGCCGAGATCGTACTGGGTGCCGTCCGCGAGTTCCACGGTCTCAGTGCCGAACACCGAACGCGCCGCGCCTTGAATGAGCGACTTCGTCAACCCCGCGATCGTGCGGTAGTCGCCGTAGGCCTGATAGGCCTCCAGCATCGCGAACTCCGGCGAATGCGACGAGTCGGCGCCCTCGTTGCGGAAGTTCCGGTTGATCTCGAATACGCGGTCGATGCCGCCGACGACGCACCTTTTCAGATAGAGCTCGGGGGCGATGCGCATGTACAGGTCCATGTCGTACGCGTTCATGTGCGTCACGAACGGCCGCGCGGTCGCCCCGCCCGGCTGCACCTGCATCATCGGGGTCTCGACCTCGACGAAGTCGCGGTGGTCGAGCTGCTCGCGCAGCGAGCGCACGACCTTCGCGCGGTTGCGGGCGTTCGCGCGCGCCTCCGGGCGCACGATGAGGTCCACGTACCGCTGGCGGACCCGGGTCTCCTCGGCGAGCGGCTTGTGCGCCACGGGGAGCGGGCGCAGGGCCTTGCCGGTGATCGCGAACGAGTCCGCCATGACCGACAGCTCGCCGCGCTTGGAGGTGATGACCTCGCCGGTGACGCCGATGTGGTCGCCGATGTCGACCAGGCGCTTCCAGTCCGCGAGGGCCTGCTCGCCGACCTGGGCGAGGGAGATCATGACCTGGAACTCGGTGCCGTCGCCGTCGCGCAGGCGGGCGAAGCAGAGCTTCCCGCCCGTGCGGACGAAGATCACCCGTCCGGTGGTGCCCACGGTGACACCGGAGGCCTCGCCGTCCTCCGAGAGGCCGGCGAACTGCTCGCGCAGCTCGGCGAGGGTGTGGGTGCGCGGGTAGCCGAGCGCGTAGGGCTCCTTGCCTTCGGCGAGGAGGGCGGCGCGCTTCTCGCGCCGGATCTGCATCTGCTCGGGAAGGTCGTCGCCGCTGTCGGTGTTCTGCTCGTGCTCGGTCACGCCTCCAAGCGTAGAGGTCGCCCCCGCGGCACAGCATGCGAGTTTCCCCTCATCGCACCGTGTCACACCGCCCTCGCGGGCGGGTGCGGCGGCGACCGCGGGGCGTGCCTCCGCCCGCCCGCGTCCGCCTCCCGCCGACCGGGGCAATGCGGCCGCGGGTTCGGTCGGCACCGAGTCGCTTTCGCGCTCACGGTCCCGTGCGTGCATCGCGTCCGGGTCGCGTCGCCCGCTAGTCGGCCAGGATCGCCCTTTCGATCGCGAAGGCCGGGTAGCCGACGACGCGGTCGGGTCTGCCGACGGTGTCGGCCGAGGTGGCCAGGGCGAGTTGGCGGGGGCGGCGGCCGGTGGCGTCGGCCCAGGCGAGCGTGGCGCGCAGGGCGAAGACGCCGCAGGCGTGCTGCGGGGCGATCTCGCGCGGGCGCAGGCTGCGGATGGCCTCGGCGGTGACGGCGTCGATGCGTTCGGCGGTCGCCTGGTCGTGGTAGTGGGAGAGGTCCGTGGAGCAGACGACCACCGCGTCCTCCCCGGCCTCCTCGCGGAGCGCGGCGATGAGCCGGGCGCCGTCCGGGGTCAGGCCCATGCCGAACGCGACGGGCGTGACCTCGATGTCCGGGCCGAGCGCCACCTGCAGGAACGGCAGCTGCACTTCGAGCGAGTGCTCCTGCTCGTGCGGGAGGCGCGAGGAGCCGACCATGTGCGTGGCCGCCACGTTCACCTCCCCGAGCGGGGTCTCCCAGCGCGCGTACGGCGCGGCGGCGTGCCCACGGAGCGGGTAGTGGTGCGAGGGCCCGACGAGGACGACCCGCTTGACGCGGCCGCGGTGGGCGGCGAGTCGGGCGTAGACCTGGGCGGCGACGGGACCCGAGTAGCGGTATCCGGCGTGCGGCGCGATGTAGGCGGCGGCAAGCGGTTCGCTGACCGGGCCGACGGCGTTGAGCAGTCGCTCGATGTCGGCGCGGAGCTGCCCGGGGTCGGCCGGGTAGAAGCGTCCGGCGACGGCGGCGGGCCGTACGGTGTCTGACTTGATCGAAGGCATCGCAGGTCTTCCGGTGGTGGTTCCTATGGTCGGTGCGGCTCTGGTCGGTGAGCCGGTGTGTGGTCTGGTGCCGGTGCTCGTCTGTTGGACGGCGGAGCCAGGCGGATCGGTTGCCGCTTGGGACCCCAGTCTCCCGCCGGTCCCTCGAAAACTCCGGGAACGGACGCGCCGCAACCGGTGCACTGTCCGCTATCCGACACCGCGTACCGGTCAATTCGGTACCAATCACGCACTATGAGGGCTTCGCCACAGCTCGAGCAGGTCGTGGTCTGGCCTTCGGGGTCGTGCACGTTGCCGGTGTAGACGTGCCGGAGCCCCGCGTCGCGCGCGATCCGCCGGGCCCGGCGGAGTGTCGCGACCGGAGTCGGCGGCACGTCGCGCATCTTGAAGTCCGGATGGAACGCGGTGAAGTGCAGCGGCACATCGGGGCCGAGGTGTTCCGCGATCCAGTCGCATTCGGCCGCGACCTCCTCGTCCGAGTCGTTGTGGCCGGGGATCAGCAGCGTGGTGATCTCGGTCCACACGTCGGTCCCGTGCACCAGGTATTCGAGTGTATCGAGGACAGTCCTCAGTGAAGCGAACGCGATCTTGCGGTAGAACTCCTCGGTGAACGCCTTGAGGTCGATGTTCGCGGCGTCCATGTGCGCGTAGAGCTCTCGGCGCGCTTCGGGTCTGATGTACCCCGCCGAGACCGCCACGGCCTTGAGGCCGGCGTCGCGGGCCGCGTCCGCGCAGTCGGCCGCGTATTCGAGGAACACCGTAGGGTCATTGTAGGTGAACGCGATCGACCTGCAGCCCATGCGCTTCGCGGTCGTGGCCAGCGTCTCGGGCTCGGCCTCCGATGCGAGCGTGTCGATCTCGCGGGACTTGGAGATGTCCCAGTTCTGGCAGAAGCGGCAGGCCAGGTTGCAGCCGGCGGTGCCGAAGGAGAGCACGGGCGTGCCGGGCAGGAAGTGGTTGAGGGGCTTCTTCTCGATCGGGTCGATGCAGAACCCCGAGGAGCGCCCGTACGAGGTGAGGACGATCTCGTCGCCGCGACGGGCGCGCACGAAGCACAGGCCGCGCTGGCCGTCGCGCAGGCGGCAGGCCCGCGGGCAGACGGTGCACTCGAGGCGGCCGTCGTCGAGGGCCCGGTGGAAACCGGTGCCGACGGTGAACTCGTCGGCGCCTTCGACCCGTGGCCTACGGGGAGTGAGGGTGGCCATACTCACTACCGTAGCGCCCGCGCTGTTGCCGTTGTGTTGCGGCATCGACACGAGGCGCTTGCATGCGGAAAGGGGCCGCACACGCTTCTCGGCGAAGCATGCGAGCCGTGGATCGGCTCCGTGCGGCCCCTTCGGGAATCGCTGGCGAACCGGCCCGGGCGGGCCGCTCGCGCTAGTTCAGGCGCTCACCGGTGGTGGCGTGGAAGACGTGCTCGTGGCCCGGCTCCGGCACGACGTACACGGTCTCGGCGAGACGCGGGACGTTGGCCGACTCGGTGCGCACGACGAACCGCTCCGAGGAGCCGTTGTACGCGGCGTGGCCGTACACGTAGGCCTCCGAGCCCAGCTCCTCGACGAGGTCGACCTCGATCGGGATGCCGCCGGAGGACTCCGAGCCGAGCTTGCAGTGCTCGGGGCGGATGCCGATGGTGACCTGCTTGTCGCCGCCGTCCTGGGTCGCGGCGTCGCGGACCTCGCGCGAGAGCGGGAGGGTCACGTCGCCGAAGAGGCCGCCGGCCTCGGTCAGGGACACGGTCTTGAGGTTCATCGACGGAGAGCCGATGAAGCCCGCGACGAAGGTGTTGCCCGGCTTGTCGTACAGGGTGCGCGGGGTGTCGCACTGCTGCAGCAGGCCGTCCTTCATGACCGCGATGCGGTGGCCCATCGTCAACGCCTCGACCTGGTCGTGGGTGACGTAGACGGTGGTGATGCCGAGGCGCTTCTGGAGCGAGGCGATCTGCGAACGGGTCTGGACGCGGAGCTTGGCGTCGAGGTTCGACAGCGGCTCGTCCATGAGGAACACCTGGGGCTCGCGCACGATCGCGCGGCCCATGGCGACGCGCTGGCGCTGGCCGCCGGAGAGGGCCTTCGGCTTGCGGCCGAGGTAGTCGGTGAGGTCGAGGAGCTTCGCGGCCTCTTCCACGCGCTGCTTGATCTCGGCCTTCGGCATGCGGCGCAGCTTGAGGGCGAACGCCATGTTGTCGAAGACGGACATGTGCGGGTAGAGCGCGTAGTTCTGGAAGACCATCGCGATGTCGCGGGACTTCGGGGGGAGGTTCGACACGTCGGTGTCGTTGATGAAGATCGAGCCTTCGTCGACCTCTTCGAGGCCGGCGAGCATCCGGAGGGAGGTGGACTTGCCACAGCCGGAGGGGCCGACGAGGACGAGGAATTCGCCGTCCTGGATCTCGATGTCGAGCTTGTCGACGGCGGGCTTGTCGGTGCCCGGGTAGATGCGCGTAGCACCCGCGTACGTCACTGTTGCCATGATGTTCTGTCCCTTTCACTGGCAGGTACGTGCCAGACGATCCGTGGTAAAAGGCGGTTGTGCCATCACAGAGCGGGGACTTCGCCGGGGCGGCGCGACCCTGCGCTGCGACACGAACGCGTGATGCGCAGCACCGTGCGGCCGTGTGGTGAGCCTAGCCGCGCGGGAATGCCTTTGCCAAGTCGCCGCCGAACGTTTGTCCGGTTTCCCGCGAAGGTTTACCGAAACGTTATTCCACCCGCAGGGCCTGCAGCAGCCGCTCGTCCCCGGCCACATCGCAGATCCCGAACGGCAGCCGGCCCCACAGCGCCAGCGCGATGTCCGAGGCCGAGCCCGCGGCGCGGGCCTGCAGTTCGGTGCGGGAGTCGGGCTGGTCGAGGAGGGCGACGCGGCCGCCGCGCAGGCGCACGAACCAGGTCGCGTCGGCGTCCTGGGCGAACAGCTGCACGAGGCCGGTGGCCTCGGGGTGGGTGCCGCGGCGGGCGCCGACGGGCAGGAACGCCTCGAACACCTCGCTGATCGCCTCGGAGGCGAGGGCGGCGGGGACGGGCGCGGTCGCGCCCGCGGCCATCTGCACGTCCCAGCGGGCGAGGCCGGTGGCGACGGCGACGCGGCGGTGCCAGAACTCGGCGCGCCATTCGACGGGCGCCCAGGACCAGGCGGGCGAGTCGGGTCCGCGCGATTCGACGGCGTCGAGGACGGCGGCGAGGGCCTGGTCGAAGACGTCGAGGACGGCGGTGCCGGCGGCGGTCACGGGCGGTGGCTGGGGGAGGTCGTCGTCGCGGTGGGGCGGGGTGAAGAGGGCTTCGACGGCCCAGCGGTATTCGCGGGCGAGTCCGAGGAGGATGCCGGCGACGGTGGTGTCGGGGCGGGAGGGCGCGATGCGGTCGAGGACGTCGGGTCCGCACGCCGAGCGCAGGCCCGCGGCCTCGGTCTTCAACTCGGTGAGGTAGTCGGTGATGCGCAGCTTAGCCATGGTGACCGCCGTTCCTCGTAGCCTGCGTAAAGCTTAGGCTTTCCGGTGTGACACACGCCAGTCCGACACCGCGCGAGCAGGCCGCCGACCACCCGATTCCGGGCAAATCACTCAGCGAGTACACGACGCTGAGAATAGGGGGTCCGGCCCGCGAACTCATCGAGGCCCGCTCCGCCGAGGAGGCCGTCGCGGTGCTGCGCGGCGCGCCGGGGCCGACGCTGGTGCTCGGCGGCGGCTCGAACGTCGTCATCGGCGACGCGGGCTTCGACGGCACCGTGGTGGTGCTGCGCGGCGGCGGCGTGGAGGAGGCCGGCGACGGGGTCGTCCGGGTCCGGGCCGGGCACGTGTGGGACGAGTTCGCGGCGTGGACCGTCGCCCACGGATTCTCGGGCGTGGAGTGCCTGAGCGGCATCCCCGGTTCGGCGGGCGCGACCCCGATCCAGAACGTGGGGGCGTACGGCCAGGAGGTCGCGAACACGATCGCGGCCGTGCGGGTCTGGGACCGCGAGGCCGACGAGGTCCGCGACTGGACGCCGGCCGAGTGCGGATTCGCCTACCGCCACAGCGTCTTCAAGCATTCCGACCGGTACCTGGTGCTGAGCGTCGACTTCCGGCTCGAGCGGGCCGAGACGTCCCAGCCGATCGCGTACGCGGAGCTGGCGAAGCGCCTGGAAGTCGAAGTGGGCGACCGGGCGCCGCTCGGCCTCGTCCGCGAGGCGGTGCTGGAGCTGCGGCGCGGCAAGGGCATGGTCCTCGACGAGCACGACCACGACACCTGGAGCGCCGGTTCGTTCTTCACCAACCCGATCGTCGGCGCGCACGACTACCACGAGCTGGCCGACAAGGCCGGAGGCGAACCACCGCACTGGAAGACGGCCGACGGCAGGGTGAAGGTCTCGGCCGCGTGGCTCATCGGCGCCGCCGGCTTCGAGAAGGGCTACCGGCGAGGCAATGTCAGCCTCTCCACGAAGCACACCCTGGCGCTCACCAACCGCGGCGGCGCGACCGCGACCGAGCTCCTCGCGCTGGCGACCGAGGTCGCCGACAAGGTGGAAGCGGACTTCGGCGTCCGGCTCCACCCCGAACCGGTCACCGTCAACGCCGACTTCTGAACGCGCGCCGGCGCGCACGAGCCGAGGCGCGCCCGAAGCGGCGCCGGGCGCTAGCGGAGGAGGGCCGCCGCGTCCAGGGCCGCGTAGGTGGCGATGATGCCCGCTCCGGCCCGCTTGATGCTCGTCAGGGACTCGAGGATCGCGGCATCGCGGTCGATCCAGCCGCGTTCGGCCGCCGCCACGATCTGGGCGTATTCGCCGCTGATGTGGTAGGCGGCCACGGGAACCGGGCTGCGGTCGGCGACGGTCCGGAGGATGTCGAGGTAGGGCAGCGCGGGCTTGACCATGACGATGTCCGCGCCCTGCTCGAGATCGAGTTCGAGCTCGTGGATCGCCTCGGCCGCGTTCGCGGGGTCCTGCTGGTAGGTGCGGCGGTCGCCCTGGAGCTGCGACTCGACCGCCTCGCGGAACGGGCCGTAGAACGCGCTGGCGTACTTCACCGCGTAGGCGAGCAGGCCCGTGTCGGTGTGCCCGGCCTGGTCGAGGGCGGCGCGGACGTAGCCGATCTGGCCGTCCATCATCCCGGAGGCGCCGAGCAGGTCCGCGCCCGATTCGGCCAGCGCCAGGCCCATCTCGCCGTAGCGGACGAGGGTGGCGTCGTTGTCCACGGTGCCGTCGGGGCCCAGGACGCCGCAGTGGCCGTGGTCGGTGAGCTCGTCGAGGCAGAGGTCGGGGATGACGACGAGGTCGTCGCCGATCTCCTCCTTGATCGCCCGCGTGGTGACGTTGAGGATGCCGTTCGGGTCGGTCGCGGCCGAGCCGATCGCGTCGCGCACCAGCGGGACCGCGAACGGCATGATCCCGCCGAGGCCGGCCCGCGCGGCGTCGACCGCGAGCTTGCGCACGGAGTCCACCGAGTGCTGGTACACGCCGGGCATGGTGGCGATCTCGACGGGTTCGTGGAGGCCTTCTTTGACGAAGACGGGCAGCACGAGGTCGGAGGGGTGGACGCGCGTCTCGGCCGTGAGACGGCGAAGGGCCGCAGTGCGTCGCAGCCTCCGAGGGCGGATGACCGGGAACTCAGGGCTGTTCGGCACTGCGACCACTTCCTTAAATCGTCGTCTTTCTCAACGGAACCGCAGGGCGGTCGGGCCCTGGATCTTCTGGCCCCGGCGGGTCTTGATCGGGCCTTCGGCCAGGCGCTGCTTGAGCTCCATGGCGTACTCCGCGAGGGCCTCGATGAGGTCCGGGACGGAGGCGTTGTCGGGCTTGGCGTCGACGCGCAGGCCGAACTCGGTCGCGGTGTCCGCGGTGGCCGGGCCGATGCAGGCGACGACGGTGCGCTGGTGCGGCTTGCCGGCGATGCCGACGAGGTTGCGCACGGTGGAGGACGAGGTGAACAGGACCGCGTCGAAGCCGCCGGACTTGATGGCGTCGCGGATGTCCGCGGCGGGCGGCGAGGCGCGCACGGTGCGGTAGGCGGTGACGTCGTCGACCTCCCAGCCGCGCTCGGTCAGGCCCGACACGAGGGTCTCGGTGGCGATGTCCGCGCGCGGGAGCAGGACCCGGCCGACCATGTCGAGGATCGGGTCGTGCGGCGGGAAGACCTCGAGGAGGCCTTCGGAGGACTGCTGGCCGGTGGGGATGAGCTCGGGCTCGATGCCGAACTCGCGCACCGCGTCCGCGGTGGCCTCGCCGATGCAGGCGATGCGCAGGCCGCCGAAGGCGCGGGCGTCGAGGCCGTGCTCCTTGAACTTCTCCCAGATGGCCTTCACGGAGTTCTGGCTGGTGAAGACGATCCAGGCGTAGCGGCCGTCGACGAGGCCCTTGATGGCCCGCTCCATCTGGGCGGGGGTGCGGGGCGGTTCGACGGCGATGGTCGGGACCTCGCACGGGATGGCGCCGTAGGCGCGCAGGCGCTCGGACATGATGCCGGCCTGCTCCTTGGTGCGGGGGATGAGGACCTTCCAGCCGTAGAGCGGGCGGCCCTCCCACCAGGCGAGCTCGTGGCGGTCGTCGACGCCGGGGCCGATGGTGAGCACGACCTGCCCGGCGTAGCCGAGCGCGGCCTCCACGAAGGTGTCCACCGAGGACGTGGTGGTGTACTCGGTCTCGCCGGTCGCGTCGCCGGTGACGGCCACGGCGGTCTCGCCGGAGACGCCGCCCGCGAGCAGGATGTCGCGCAGGGACGACAGGTCGGAGACGTCGGCGGTGACGGTGAGGCTGCCGCGCTTGATCGCGTCGGCGATCATGAGCGGCTCGATGGAGGCGATGTCGTCGATGTCGATGACCGTGCGGATCTCCCCGGGCGGCATGCCCGCGTACACGGCGACGGCCTGCGCGTGGCTCATGCCCGGGATGACCTCGAAGCGGGCCTGCTCGGCGCTGGCGGCCTTGATCTCGGCCTTGGCGAGCCGGTTCGGGTAGGCGTCGCCGACGATGAGGCGGGCGATGTTCTCGCCTTCGCGCGCGGCGGCGGCCATGAGCTTGCCCTGGTCGCTCGGGGAGGACTCGATGAGCTTGATCCGGGAGTCGTCCCCGTTGAGCTCCTTGGCGGTCTCGATGAGCGACTGCGGGAGGGACCGGTCGTAGTAGACCCGGTCGGCCTCGCGGATCGCGTCGAGGGCGCGCTTGGTCAGCAGTCCCGGGTCGCCTGGGCCGGTCCCGACGAAACGCACGCGGCCCACCGGCTTACGGGCACTGGTCATGTTCTCTCCATCAACAGTCGTCTAGAGCTGGGTCTACTTCAATAGTTGCTCGGCACCGGCCTCGAGGAGGTCCTCGGCCAGCGCTCGCCCCACGGCGGCGGCCCGGGCGGCCAGGTCGGCGGCGCCCGCATCGCCAGTGTCGGGGAG
Source organism: Glycomyces sp. NPDC049804 (assembly GCF_040674615.1). NCBI lineage: Bacteria > Bacillati > Actinomycetota > Actinomycetes > Glycomycetales > Glycomycetaceae > Glycomyces > Glycomyces sp. NPDC049804. The sequence goes on along the minus strand of NZ_JBFAMQ010000003.1, from coordinate 53,853 downwards.
AGCGGCGGTGGTCGAGAGCCGCTCGATGACGGAGCCGTCCTCGGCACCGACGGCCCCCCGCAGATACAGGTCGACCTCGTCTGGCGAGGCGCCTTCGGCGACATCGGCGAGTGCGGCGACGGGTGCGCTGCATCCGGCTTCGAGTCGTTGGAGAAGGGCGCGCTCGGCGGCGACGGCGGCCTGTGCGTACCGGTCGTTGAGCTTACTTGAGATCCGCGCAGATGTCATGTCGGCTTTGCGGCATTCGACCGCCAATGCCCCTTGTGCTGGGGCGGGAAGCATCACTAGCGGGTCCAGGTATTCCGTGATCTCCGCCTGCCGCCCGATGCGCTTGATGCCCGCGGCCGCGAGGATCACCCCATCGAGGTCGTCGTGGATGCGGGCGATGCGGGTGTCGATGTTGCCGCGGATCGGCACGCACTCGAAGCCGCGGCCCATGGCGTTGAGCTGCGCGATGCGCCGGGGCGAGCCGGTGCCGATCTTCGCGCCGGGGCCCAGGTCGGCGAGGGTGCGACCGCCGGAGGCGACGAGCACGTCGCGCGGGTCCTCGCGCGGGGGCACCGCGATGACGAGGTGCTCGGGCTGGGCCGTGGGCAGGTCCTTGTAGGAGTGGACGGCGATGTCGATGTCCTCGCGCTCGAGCGCCTCGCGCAGCTGGTTGACGAAGACGCCGACGCCGAGCTGGGCGACCGGCACCGTCGTGCCGTCCCCTGTGGTCTTGATCTCGACGAGTTCGACCTGCTCCCCCGAGAGGCGCGCTATCTCGTCCGCGATCATGCCGCTCTGGGCGAGCGCGAGCTTCGATCCCCTGGTCCCGACTCGGATCACAGGTCTTTCCCTTCCTAAGGCCGGCGCGGCGAAGACGCTCCGGGCGGCTATGGGGCGGTGCCGAGGGTGCCGTCGGCGCCGAGCGCGTCGGTCGCGACGGGGTTGATCTTGAGGGCGTCGGCGAGGTCGCCGGTCTGCGGTTCGGCGACGGCGGCCGCGTCGAGCGCGAACAGGTCGCGCAGGGCGCGGGCGTAGTCGGGCGCGCCGGGCTGCCCGGCGAGCTCGCGCACGCGCACGGTGGGCTCGTGCAGGAGCCGCTGGACCACGCGGTGGACGGTGCGGGCCACTTCGGCGCGCTGGTCGTCGGTGAAGTCGCCGCGGCGGGCGACGCGGGCGAGCTCGGCGTCGACGATGTCGGCGGCCGCGGCGCGCAGGGCGGCGACCGTGGGGGTGACGGCGTCGGCGCGCAGCGCCTCGTTGTAGGCCGCGATCTCCTCGGCGAGCAGGGCCTCGACCTCGGCGAGCGTGTCGGCGGCGGCGCCGGCGGCGTTCGCGCGCTGGATCTCGGCGATGTCGACGACGTGCACGTGCTCGAGGCGGGAGACCGCTTCGGCGACGTCCTTGGGCAGGGCCAGGTCGCACACGACGAGCGGCGCGGTGCGCCCGGCGAGGTGCTCGGCGCGCAGGACCGGCTCGGGCGAGGCGGTCGCGCACACCAGCAGGTCCACCTGTGCGGCGAGGGAGGTCAGGTCGTCGTAGTCGGCGGCCTCGGCGTCCCAGACGGCGGCGAGGCGCTCGGCCTTCTCGCGGTCGCGGTTGGCGACCTTGAGGGACTTGACGCCCGAGCGGGCGAGGGTGGCGGTGGCGAGGCTGCCCATGGCGCCGGCGCCGACGACGGCGGCGCGGGCCTGGGCGAGGCCGACGAACCCGGACTGGACGAGCGAGCGCTCGGCGAGCTCGAGGGCGGCGGTGACGACCGAGGGCGCGGCGGCGTCCACGTCGGTCTCGGCGTGGATCCGCTTCCCGACGCGCAGGGCCTGCTGGAACAGCTCGTGCAGGTGGCGGCCGACCTGGTCGGCCTCGCGGGCGGTGTCGTAGGCGTCGCGCAGCTGGCCGAGGATCTGCGGCTCGCCGGCGACCATCGAGTCGAGCCCGGCGGCGACGCGGAAGGCGTGGGCGGCGGCGTCGGCGCCGTGGCGCACGTACCCGCAGGAGGCGAAGTCCAGGTCGGCGTCCGCCTCGCCGAGGCCCCACACGCGGTGGAGCTCGTCGACGATCGCGGACAGGCCCCCGTGGAACGTGGCGGCGGTGGCGTACACCTCGACGCGGTTGCAGGTCGAGAGCACCACGGCCTCGCGGACCTCGCCGCCGCGCAGGAGCGCGCGCGAGAGGTCGGCGGCGGCGTCGGGGCCCACCGCGAGCCGTTCCAGGGTCTCCACCGCGGCACTGCGGTGCGAGATGCCCACTACCAGGAGGTTCACTTCACCGTTCCCGTCTCTCGGCCGTTTCCGTCACATCGCTGCGTTCGCCTGGCCGATGGTCTTGCGGTGCTCGTGGAACGAGAGGATCTGCAGCTCGACGGCCAGGTCGACCTTGCGGACCACCACGCCCTGCGGCACGGCGAGGACGCACGGCGCGAAGTTGAGAATGCTTGTGACACCAGCATCTACGAGGAGGTCGGCCACGTGTTGGGCGGCCGCGCCCGGTGTGGCGATGACCCCTATGTTGATGCCCTCGTCACGTACCGCGCCGGCGAGGAGCGCGACGTCGCGCACCCGGATCCCGTCCAAGTCCTTCCCAATGATGCCCGGGTCGGCGTCGAAGAGGCCAACGATGTCGAACCCCCGTTCGGAGAATCCGGGGTACCGGGCCAGCGCCTGGCCCAGGTGGCCCAGGCCGATGATCGCCACGCGGGAGTCTTTCGTGAGTCCGAGCACACCCGCGATGTAGGCGGCGAGGGCGGCCACGTTGTAGCCGATGCCGCGCATCCCGGAGGCCCCGAGCTGGGAGAGGTCCTTGCGGAGCATCGCCGAGTTGACGCCGGTGGCGGCCGCGAGGGTCTCGGAGGAGACGGTCTCGACGCCGGACTCGCCCAGGGAGCTCAGCGCCCGCAGGTACTCGGGCAGGCGCCTGACCGTGGCCGCCGGGAGGTCGGCGGCCGTGGCCGCGGGGGCGGCGCTCGGTTCAGGCTCGGCCGCGCCTGCTGCACCTGCGCCTTCGCCGGTGGTCGTCAATGGTGGAACTCCAGGTCCGCTAGTTCCTTCGCGCGCCGTTCACCGGCGCGCAACCCAGCTTAGGAGGTGAGTGGTGCGGGAGCTCGCAGAGGCGGTGCTAACTCGGACCGGGCTCCTGATCGGGGCGGGCGGCGGGGGTCCGGCGGCGGGGCCGGGTGCGACTCGGCGGCTCGCGGGACCGGTGCGGTACACCCCCGTATCACTGGGCGAAGCCCAGCTGTACCGAGACCCGGTGTCTCCCGGCGAGCCGCCGTCCGGATCGATTTTGCCCTAAAAAGCCGCGGATGCCCGCAAATCACAGTTTTTCGGCGCGTCGTCCCCGGGATCACGAATTCGAGGAAGCCTCGAGATCGCGCTTGAGGCGCGGGACGTCCACGTCCCAGTAGGAGTGCTCGCGGCCGTCGAGCAGCACCACCGGCAGGCGGTCCCCGTATTCGCGCGCCAACGCAGCGTCGTCGACGACGTCGATCTCGGCCCACGCGGCGCCCGTCTCGCGGGCCACGCGGTCGAGGTCGGCGCGCGCCGCACCGCACAGGTGGCAATCCCTTGTAGTCAACAGCGTCAGTCTGTTCACCCTGCTCCATCCCCGGAACGCAAGATCGCACAAGTTGTGCGACACCCTCCGTCATTCCTCGATCACTATTGAGCCAGAACCGGTCCGCGCACGCGGACCTCCAAACATTTGGGGAGGTAATGGTGGGATTCCGCCCCCGCGAAGAAGGGTACGTCGGTGCGCCGGGCGAACGCCGACATCGCCCGTCGCCAAGCCGTCACCGAACGCGACACGCCGAACGCAAATACGCGTCGGCGGCCCTCCTGATTTCTAGACTCAGGCGGGTCAGTCCCTGCGGGACCCGATCGCATGACTCGGCCCGACCCCTCACACGAGGAGGCCACTAGTGCCCGGTATTGCACCAGCGATGGTGACGCCCTACGCGAACCGCAACACCGCGATGCTCAACGCAGATTTCGCCCCTTACCTCAACGGCAGCGCCCTCGTCGAGACGCTGACGCGGCTGCCCGCCCCGACCTTCGAGCGGCTCCGGCAGGCCGTCTGGACGGTCCTCAGCCTCGACACCGGCACCGCCGAGCAGCACCACGTGCGCTCCGGCGGCGGCGCCGGCGCGGGCGGCGCCACCGAGGCCGCCGGGCCCGGCCAGCACGACCCGAGCACCGACCAGGTGGACGGCGACGAGGTCGCCGACCTGGTGGCGCGGGCGCAGGACGGCGACCCGAGCGCGTTCGGCGAGATCTACGACCGCTACAGCGAGACCGTCTACCGCTACATCTACTTCCGCGTGAACAACGCCCAGCTGGCCGAGGACCTCGCCTCCGAGACGTTCCTGCGCGCGCTGCGGCGCATCTCCAGCTTCAGCTGGCAGGGCCGGGCCTTCGGGGCGTGGCTGGTGACGATCGCGCGGAACCTGGTCGTCGACCACTTCAAGTCGGGCCGCTACCGGCTCGAGATCGTCAAACCCGACGTCCTGGGGTCCGACTCCCCCGAGACCGACCCGTCCACCTCGCCCGAGACCGCCGCGCTGGAGAAGCTCACCAACGCCACCCTCCTCACCGCGGTCAAGAAGCTCAACCCCGACCAGCAGGAATGCATCGTCCTGCGGTTCCTCCAGGGGTTCACCGTCGCCGAGACCGCCCGCACCATGGGCAAGAACGAAGGCGCGGTCAAGGCCCTCCAGTACCGGGCCGTGCGCACCCTCGCGCGGCTGCTGCCGGACGGCTTCCGAGGCTGAAGTAGGCGTTTCCGATCCCTTCTCCACCTCCTTCCCTTCCACCGACGGCTCAGGCTGCTGTCGGAAACACGACAAGAACCCGTCTCCGCGGGGATCGACCCGCGAACCCGTCATCAGCGATCCGCCCGGCACCGCCGGGCCGGACCGACACTGCCAGGTCAGGGCCGTACACCGGCCCTCTGTCGCCGTGCAACCGAGCCGCGAGGCGGACAAAGTGGTCCGCGTCGCAAGGTTCTCGGCGAACCGTAACCTCAGGGGCTACTCGTGCGTTGTTCTCAGTACAGGAGCAGGATCCATGCAGTGAGAGGGGGTGTGCCCGGTGACTTTGAACCCTATGGAGCGCCGCCGCGCGGAGGAATTCGCACGGCTGCTTGACTCCGAGGACCCCGCCCTCCCTCACCAGCGCCGCAACGCTGACACACCGGACGCGTCATCAGAAGCGTTCGCCGAACTCGTCGGCGTCACCGAACGGCTCGGCGGCCTCGGCGGCCAGCTCATGGCCGCCAGCCGGCCGTCGCAGCACTGGCAGGACGCGACCAGGCGGCGGCTCATGGCCGTCGCCGCGGAAGAGGGCATCGGCGTCACCGCGCGGGCCCGCGCCAGCGCCGCCGTGCCCGAGACCACTCGCGCCCCCGTGCTCGACGACATGTTCCCGCGCCGCCCGCGCGGCGGGCGCCGCCTCGCGATCGTCGCGGCCCTGCTCACCGGCACCGTCGCCGTCTCCGGGGTCTCCGCGGCCTCGGGCGACGCGCTGCCGGGCGAGACGCTGTACGGCGTCAAGCGCTCCACCGAGAAGGCGCAGCTCGCGTTGGCGGGCAACGACCTCGGGCGGGCGCAGCTGTACCTGGAGTTCGCGCGCACGCGCATCCAGGAGGCCGCCGAGGTCGTCGGCGACGACGCCGCGGTCGCGAGCGCGCTCGGCGACGCCGCCGGGGAACTGCGCAGCGGCACGTCGCTGCTGGGCGAGATCGCCGTGGAGCACGGGGACCCGGCCCCGCTCGACTACGTGGACCTGTTCACGAACGAGCACCGCTGGGTGCTGGAGGACCTGGTGGCCGAGCTCGACGGCGAGGCCCTGACCGCGGGCGAGGAACTCGTCGCGGTGCTCGAGGCCGCCGCGGTCCGCTCGGTGGAGCTGCGCGGCGCGCTCGACTGCACCGAGGCGGGCGGCGAGACCGACGAGCTCGGTCCGCTCCCCGGCAGCTGCGCCAAGGACGCCGTCGACGCGACCGCCCCGGTCGAACCGGGCGGCAGCGAAGGCGCCGAGACCGGTGCGGCCGAGACCGGCGGCGGCGAGGCCACGGGTGAAGCCGACGGCGCCTCCGAGCCCGCGACGGGCGGCGAGACCGCCGACGGCGCCGAGGAGCCGGCGACGGACCCGGCCACGGGCGGCGCGACCGACCCGGCGACCACCGGCGAGCCGACCGACCCGACCGAGGACGAGGACGTCCTCGGCGAGCTGACGGGGATCATCTCGGACCTCTTCGGCGAATGACAAGGCGCCCTTCGGGGTACGCCTCACACGGCCGATGTCGGCCGAGCAGATGCGGCCTCGGCGAACGCTGAGCCGCAGATGTGCAAGGTGTGGAGTAACGGGCCGGGGAGCCGAGGCTTCCCGGCCCGCCGCATGAGCTGCTGCAGGCCGAACACCGTCCCCGACCCCACCCGCCCCGGGCGGCGCGGGGGTACGACAGCACGAGGGGCCGCGGCGCCGGCGCCGCCCGAGAGGGGCGCGGGCGGCGGCCGCCGCCGGGACCGGCCCGCTTCGCGCGGGGACCGGTCCGGGCCAAACCGCTCACCGCGGTGCAGCGGTTCCCATCACACCGCAAGGCGCCCATATAACCAGGGCCACACTGGAAATTCACCGGGCTCGCGTCCTGGCGTTACAGGGCGTCTGCCTGAGGCTTGTAGGCTTTTAGAGTGTCTGAGATCGAGGCTTCCTCCAGCGCCTCCGCCACACCCCGTCCACGAACCGTTCGGGCCGGCGGTTCCTCGCCGACCCATGCCGTCGTCGTCGAACCCGCCGCACCGGGCGGCGACGAGCTCGCCCACCTCCCCACCGCCGCCTTCTTCGACGTCGACAACACCCTCATGCACGGCGCGTCCACGTACTGGCTCGCCCGCGCGCTCGCCAAGCACGGCGTGCTCTCCGGCCGCGACATCCTCAGCTTCGCGTGGAAGCAGGCCCGCTTCAAGTTCGGCGCCGAGAACCACGGCCACATCTCCTCGGTGAAGTCCTCCGCGCTCGAACTCGTCGCCGGCTTCCCCGTCGACGAGATGCGCAAGCTCTGCGAAGAGGTCGTCGACCGCGACATCTCCCCGCGCATCCTCGCGCCCGTGCGCCGCCTCGCCGAACGCCACCTCGAAGCCGACCAGGAGGTCTGGCTCGTGACGGCCAGTCCGGTCGAGCTCGCGGGCGTCCTCGCCTCGCGCCTGGGCCTCACCGGGGCGCTCGGCACCATCGCCGAGATCGAGGACGGCTGCTACACCGGCCGCCTCGTCGGCGACCTCATGCACGGCCCCGCGAAGGCCTCTGGGCTCGAACAGCTCGCCCTCGAACGCGGCCTCAACCTCGAGCAGTGCACCGCCTACTCCGACTCGGCGAACGACCTGCCGATGCTGCGCAAGGTCGGCCGCGCCATCGCCGTCAACCCGGACACGCGCCTCGCCCGCCAGGCCCGCCACTACGGCTGGCCCGTCCTCGACTACCGGCGCGGGCGCCGCGCGGCGAAGCTCGCGCTGCCGACCGCGGCCGCCGTCGGCGCCGGCGCGGGCCTGCTGTACCTGTACAAGTCCCGCGAGCGGGACTAGCCGCGGCCCCCACCCGGGCCGGTAGCAGAATGGGCGGATGACAGGGCGCATGGACGACGCGGCGCAGCGGCTCACCCTCGCGGGCGCGGCCGTGCTCGCCCTCGCCTGGCTCGCCTGGCCCTCCCCCGACCGGCCCGAGGCCGCCGAGGTCCCCGCGGCCGCGCCGACCGTGTGGGAGACCTGGGACGCCGCCCCCGTCGACCTGCCCGGCCTCATCGACGGCCGGGCCTGGACGCCCCTCGCCGTCCTCGAGACCGACCGGGACTCGAGCGCGCTCCTGGGCACCGACGACGCCGGGGACCTGCTCTATGTGGAGCAGCCCGCCGACGGCGAAGCGGCGGTCGAAGTCGTGGCCGCGCCCGGCGGCGTCCCCGGCGTGGTCGCCGTGGCCGCCACCGAGGAGCGCATCGCCTGGCTCCAGTCCGTGCCCGACGCCCAGGGCAGGGTCGTCTCCGAACTGTGGACCGCCGAACGGGACGCGGACGGCCGGCCCGGCGAGGCCGCGCTGCTCACCGCCGACACCGGCGACGTGATCACCGCCGGGTCCGCCTTCGACCTCCAGTTCGCCGCCGAGGGCCTGCACTGGCTCGCCACCGCGCGCGGCGAAGCGCTCGTCACCGAGCACCGGTCCGTCGGCGTCGAGGGGGGCGAGGTCGAGGTCGTGGGCCACCGCGGCGCGTGGCAGGCCGCGGCGTGGCCGTGGCTCGCCAGCGCCGGGTCGGACTCGCTCGGCGGGGCGCGGCTCGTGCGCACCGACACGGGCGCAGGGCTCAGGGTGTTCTCCGGGTCGGACGAGCTGACGCTGTGCTCGGCGACGTGGTGCCGTCTGATCGTGAACGCCGAGGACGGGGCGCGGGTGGACCTCGTCCGTCCAGACGGGAGCGAGCGGGTGACCGTGGCGGAGGGGTTCACGTCGGCCGTGTCGCCGGACGTGGGGCTCGTCGACCGGTTCGAGCCGCTCGCGGAGTCCAAGGCGGCCACCGGGGACGGGACGACGGTGACGCTGTTCGACCTCCAGGAGGACGCCGCGTACCTGGTGGCGTCGAGCGCGGGCGAGACGGGTGCGGACGCGCGGTCGCTGTGGTGGTCGACGGGGACGGGCGAGCTGCTGGTCTGGCACGTGCTGGACCTCACGGACCTCGCTTAATGCGAGGCGTTCGCGCACCGGGCCCGGGTAACGTCGATGCCGTGACCACACCGCCAGAGTTGAGCGCACCGCAGGAGCCGGCCCGGCCCGAGATCATGGGCGTCCTCAATGTCACGCCCGACTCGTTCTCCGACGGCGGGCGGTATCTCGACTTCGGCGACGCGGTGGCGCACGGCGAGCAGATGGCGGCCGAGGGTGCCGACATCATCGACGTGGGCGGCGAGTCGACGCGGCCGGGCGCGGACCGGGTGGACGCGGCGACGGAGATCGCGCGCGTGGTGGACGTGGTGGCGGCGCTGTCCGAACGGGGCCTTGCCGTCTCGATCGACACGACGCGGGCGGCGGTGGCCGCGGCGGCGGTCGCGGCCGGGGCGAGCGTGGTGAACGACGTGTCGGGCGGCCTGGCCGACCCGGACATGGCGCGGGTCGTGGCGGATACGGGCGTGCGGTGGGTGCTCATGCACTGGCGGGGGCATTCGGCGGACATGCAGCGGCTGCAGCACTACGAGAACGTGGTCGCCGATGTGAAGGCCGAGCTGGAGGACCGGGTCGAGGCGGCCTTGGACTCCGGTGTGGACCGCTCGCGGCTGATCCTGGACCCGGGGCTGGGGTTCGCGAAGTCGGCGGAGCACAACTGGCGGCTCTCGGCGCACCTGGACGAGTTCGTGGCGCTGGGGTATCCGGTGCTGTTCGGGTCCTCGCGGAAGTCGTACCTGGGGAAGCTCCTGGAGGACGAGAGCGGGAAGCCGCGCCCGGTGGGGCAGCGGGAGGCGGCGACGCTGGCGACCTCGCTGCTGGCGTTCGAGGCGGGCGCGTGGGGCGTGCGGGTGCACGACGTGGCGGGCACGGCGGACGCGCGGGCGGTGTGGCTCGCGACGCGCCGGGCGCGTTGAGCTCCTGACAGATCACGGACACCGCGCGGGCGGGGTGCGGGGCTTCGGTCTGCCTTGACCTGGGGCGGCGCGGCGCGGCGGGCGGATCGGCGGGAGGGCGGGGCCATCTCGAAACTTGGAACACCGGTTGCGGGTGGGGCTTGCACACCCGTAGCATTCGCCTCGTACTTCATCCAGAGCAGCTGAGGGGTCCGGCCCTGCGACGCTGCGGCAACCACCGGTCCGCCCGCCTGGGCGGGCGGCAGGTGCCAATTCCGGCCCGCTGCGCGGGGAAGATGAGGGAGGAGCCTTCTCGTATGTCCAATGCGCTTTTCGCAGACAGCCCGGCCAAGGGCCTGGTCTGCCGCAACTGCAACGCCACCTACGACCTGGTCGCCCAGCACGCCTGTTGGCAGTGCTTCGGCCCGCTCGAGGTCGACTACGACCTCGCGGAGCTGGCGAAGGTCACGCGCGAGCAGATCGAGGCCGGTCCGCAGAACATCTGGCGGTACGCGCCGCTGCTGCCGGTCGGCGTCCACCCCGAGGACCGGGTGAGCCTGAACCCGGGCCTGACCCCGCTCATCGACGCGACGCACCTGGCGAAGGCCCTGGGGATGCGCAAGCTCTGGGTGAAGGACGACTCGGCGAACCCCACCCACTCGTTCAAGGACCGCGTGGTGTCGACCGCGGTCTCGGCCGCGATCAAGCTCGGCTTCGACCGGTTCGCGTGCGCTTCGACGGGGAACCTGGCGAACTCGGTGGCCGCGCACGCGGCGCGCGCGGGCGTCCCGTCGATCGTGTTCATCCCGCACGACCTGGAGCCGGGGAAGATCGTGCAGTCGGCGATCTACGGCGGCACGCTGGTGGCGGTGCAGGGCTCGTACGACGACGTGAACCGGCTGTGCTCGGAGCTGACGGAGACGGACGACTTCGAGTCGACGGCGTTCGTGAACGTCAACATCCGCCCGTACTACGCCGAGGGCTCGAAGACGCTCGGGTACGAGGTGGCCGAGCAGCTGGGCTGGCGGCTGCCGGAGCAGGTCGTGGTGCCGATGGCGTCCGGCGAGCTGCTGACGAAGATCCACAAGGCGTTCGAGGAGTCGGCGGAGATCGGCCTGACCGAGCCGGGCAAGGTGCGGGTGTTCGGCGCGCAGTCGGCCGGGTGCAGCCCGATCGCGGACGCGTTCGCCGAGGGCACCGATGTGATCACCCCGGTGAAGCCGACGGGCATCGCGAAGAGCCTCAACATCGGCGACCCGGCGGCGGGGCCTTACGCGATCGAGGCGTGCCGCTCGACGGGCGGCGGGATGGCGAAGGTGACCGACGACGAGATCCGCGAGGGCGTGCGGCTGCTCGCCTCGACGACGGGCGTGTTCGCTGAAACGGCCGGCGGCGTGGTCGTCGCTACGCTCCGTAAGCTTCTGGAGTCCGGACAGTTGGACCCGGAGGCCGAGACCGTCATTTACAACACCGGTGAAGGACTGAAAACCCTCGATGCGGTGTCGTCCCTGGTGGGGCCGACGCACACGGTGAAGCCTTCGTTGAAGGCGGCGAAGGAAGCGGGACTTCTGGAGTCCTGAGTGGAGTGGGTGATTGCGGAAAGTGGACTTGTAAAACGCTTTCCGAACTCCTGAAATTATCACTCAGTGTGACCGTTGTGAAGTGATGTGTCGGGTACCCGACAGAAATTGATCGCTCGTCGGGTCTTGACCCTATTCACTGAATAAGCAAGAATTCTTCTTGCGGGAGGCCGCAGACGTCCTGTCGCCACTCACCCGGTTGACTGCGAGTCCTGGGGCTAGAACGTGTCGAGCAGCGCCAGCCGGTGTCAGGAACTGCGGTCTCCCGACCAATCCCCCTAGTGCGCGCGACAGGTCTCGCCTGCGCCTGCGGCCCGTCCCCCGGTGCATGCTTACCCGGATCGCCGCTCCCCCAAACCTTTCCGCGCGAATGCGCGCGCAATGCGCTTGCCTGTGGCAGGGGCCTCCGCCAGACTCGGGCCATGACGCATTTCGACATCGTGCCGCTCGATCCGGGCGACACCGCGCAAGTCCGGGCCCGCCTCGCGGTGATGGAGGCGATCGACGCGCACGACCACGTCGGCACCAGGCCCCTCAATCCCGCGCACGTGATCGCCTCGATCCTGGTGAGCCGGGGCGACTCCCGGGGGGAACGCTGGATCGCCGTCTGCGACGGACGGGTCCTCGGCCATCTCGACCTCGCGCTGCCGCTGCTGGACAACGCGCACGCGGTGTACTTCGAACTGGGCGTGCACCCGGACGAGCGACGCCGCGGCGTCGGCTCGGCCCTGCTGCGCCACTTGGAGGAGCGCGCCGTCGAAGAGGGCCGGAGCGCGATCTCGACGTGGCTGCCGATGCCCGGCGGCGGCGCGCCCGGCATCAGCGCGGTCGGCCCCGCGTGGGCGGTCGGCAAGGGCTACACCATGTCCCTGGGCTGCGCGATCCGCGCGGTCGACCTCGACACCGTGGACGAATCAGCACTCGACCGGCTCTGGGACCAGGCTTCGGCGAAGGCCGCGGACTTCGACATCGTGCCGTTCACGGGCCTGCCGCCCGAGCGGATCATCGACGGCATCGCGTACCTCCACGGACGCATGTACACCGACATGCCGTTGGGCGAGTGGGACCTCCAGGAGGCGGCCATCGACCGCGAGCGCATCCGCGGCTGGGCCGACATGCGCCGGTTGCGCGGCGAACTGCACCTCCATGCGGCGGCCGTGCGCAAGGAGACCGGCGAGGTCGCCGGGTTCACCGAGATCGTCATCGAAGCCGGTGCCGAGGAGCACTGCCACCAAGGCGACACGATCGTCGACCCGCGATTCCGCGGCCACCGGCTCGGCACGCTCCTGAAGATCGCGAACCAGCGCGCGGTCCGCCGGTGGCGGCCGAAGATGCGCTACGTGTGGACCGGGAACGCCGTGTCGAACGAGCACATGATCGCCATCAACGAATCGGTCGGCTACCGGCTCGTCTGCCACGAGAACGTCTACCAGAAGAAGCTCTCCTAGGACGGCCGCGACTCAGCGGATCAGCCGCTCGTGCATGCGGCGGCGCTCGGCGTGCAGGCGCGTGATCTTCTCGCGCAGCGCCGCGTCGCCGTCGCCGCCGCGCGACATGGCCTCGCGCAGGTCGTGGATCTCCTGCTCGACGTCGAGGCCGCGCCGGTTGAGCAGGTGCAGCGTCTCGTGCGGCTGCGGCTCGGGCGTGCGCCGCAGCAGCCGCAGGCCCTCGGCGGTGATCCCGAATTCGGCGAGCGCGTCGGCGTCCAGTGCGACCGCGTTCGGATGGTCAGCCACTTTGGACATCCGCTCGGAGCCTTCGCGCTGCTGGTCGGACAGGCCCGTGTGGGCGTAGAGCCACCACATGGTCTCGCCGTCGATGTGCCTGACGCTCACGCCGGTGGGCACGAGCTTCTGGGCGAGGGTGGAGTGGTTGCGGCGGTAGACGCTGAGCGCCCGCGCGGCGGGCTCGAGGAGGCTGAGGCCGATCGAGGGGCTGTGGTGGTAGGTGCGGTGCCCCGCTGCCTCCGCCGGGACCCAGTTGCAGCCCAACGTGGGCGAGAGGATCGCGGGCGCGGCGCGGCCTTCGGCGAGGTACGCGGCGGCGGCTTCGTGGAGGCGGCCGACGAGGTCGCGGTGGACCGCGTCGTCGTCGTCCAGGCGCGTGGTCAGCGCCCAGCCCTTGCCGCGGGCGCGGGCCTCCTCGCGGGTCCAGGCGACGAGGTCGGGGACGAAGTCGCGTTTGAGCTCGGTCTCGGCCAAGTGGATCCACGGCCGCGCGGCGGCGAGCGCGTCGAGCCGCCGCCGCGCCTCGGGCGGCATGTCGCGGTCGATCGCGATGTACCACACGAAGTCGCGGTGGGACTGGGCGTCGAGCGAGGCGAGTGTGAGCTGCTCGAGCAGGAGCTGCCGGTAGGCGAACCACTGCTCGTCGAACACGCCGATGCCGTGCCGGGTGGCGATGACGTGCAGGAACTCCGCGGAGGCCGGGAGCGGCCCGTGGGCGTCGCGGGGCACGGCGGCGCGGAGGCGGCGGCGCAGCCTCGCGGGCAGCAGTCGCGTCAGTCGCATGGGCTTCCCTCCCGGGCGGGGTGCGGCGGGCCGCGCTGGCGCGCCACCGCGCAGGCTAGTGCGTGTCGGTAACGGCCGCACCAACAATGGGGGAACAGCGGACGAAGCGGTGCGCCGTCACCGCCGCGCGCCGGGCGCGGCGCGGGACTCGGGCACGGGCGCGGCGGGACCGCCGGGGCGCTCGAGCGGGATCGCCCGGATCTCCTCCAGCCGCCGCTGCAGCCCCTCCATGCGGTCGCGCAGGTCGGTGAACTCGGCGCGCTCCACGTCCTCCTCGTCGGCCGAGACCCGGTCGACCGGCCCCTGCCGCGCCGCCGACGGCGTCAGTCCGTGAAGCGGGCTGCCGTCGCGGCTCGCGCGGCCGCAAGCGTCCCGGCTTCGACCTCTCCTCGGAGATCGACGCACGATGAGGTCAGCACCGATATCGCCACCGGCCAGGCGATGAAGCCGGGGGACGGGCTGAGCGAATGGAAGAGCGATCCCGCCTCGCTTCCTCCGACAGCGCCGGTTTCGGCGAATGGACAGGCGACGGCGTACCCGGTGCGCAGGTTCGACCGTTCGTCGGAGAGCACGACGAGCAGCTGGTCGGGGTTGCCCATCGGCCGAGGGAACGCGTAGACCTGCCCGGGGCGGACACTCATGAACCGAAGGCCTCCGGCGCGAGACCGGTCTGCCCGGCGGCGAATTGCGCCCACTGCGCGCCGGCCCCGGATTCGGTGAAGTGCCGCATCACGACATCGGTGTCCTCGTCGACCCGGCGGCGGTACTCGGCTTCGATGGCGTCGGCGATGAAGGCGGAGGCGTTGCCGCTGGCGGCCGCCTTCGCCCATGTGGAGTCCTCGAGGAGAATATTGTGCGCACGTTTCATGCGCCTGATGGTAACACGTGGTATCGACCTCACCGCCCCGCTGCGCGGTGACGAGGCGAAACGCGGCGAACCTCGGGGCCGCGCGGCCCTCCGCGCCGACGGAGCGCCGACCGGTCAGCCCTCGCGGTTGCCCGCGTAGTTCTCGAGGTATTCGAGCTGCTCGGGGTCGAGGCTGGGGCGGACGCGCTCCATCGCCTGCGCCACATGGGCAGCGGTGACGATGCTGGCGTCGAGGGATTCGCGCATCGCGGTGAGCGCGGCCTCGCGCACGAGCGCGGCGCAGTCGGCGGCCGAGTAGAGCCACAGTTCGTCGGCGACCTCGTCGAGGTTCACGTCGTCGGCGAACGGGACGTTCTTCGCGTTGGCGCGCAGGATGTCCGCGCGGCCCTGGGAGTCGGGCGGCGGCACGTACACGAGCCGTTCGAGGCGGCCGGGGCGCAGCAGCGCCGGGTCGATCATGTCGGGGCGGTTCGTGGCGCCCACGACGACGACGTCGCGCAGGGACTCGGCGCCGTCGAGCTCGGTGAGGAGGGCGGCGACCACGCGGTCGGCGGTGCCGCCGTCGGTCCCGGCCCCGCGCACCGGCGCGAGGGCGTCGAGCTCGTCGAAGAACATGAGGGTGGGGCTGGCCTGGCGGGCGCGGCGGAACAGCTCGCGCACGTTCTTCTCCGACTCGCCCACCCACTTGTTCAGCAGCTCGGATCCCTTGACGCTCAGGACGTTCGCGTGGCCCTCGCCCGCGACCGCCCGCACGATGTACGTCTTCCCGCACCCGGGCGGCCCATAGAGGAGGATGCCGCGCGGGGCCTCGATGCCCAGGCGCGTGAACGCGTCCGGGTAGGTCAGCGGCCACAGCACCGTCTCGGTGAGGGTCTGCTTCAGGTCCTCCATGCCGCCCACGTCGGCGAGGGTGAGCCCGCCGAGCTCGACCGCGTCGCCCGACATGCTCGTGGGCCGCACCGATTCGAGCGCGCCGTCGAAGTCCGTCACCTGCAGGGCGGTCGCGCCGCCGTCCTTGGCGCGCATGGCGGCCCGCACGCCCGCCTCGCGGACCATCACCGCCAGGTCGGAGGCGACGTAACCGGGCGCGCGGTGCGCCACCGACTCCAGCTTCACGTCCTCGGCGACCTTCATGCCGCGCGTGAAGTAGACGAGGAGGTCCCGGCGGGCGTCGGCGTCCGGCATCGGCACCACGACCTCGTGCTCGAGCCGCGAGCGCAGCGCCGTGTCGACGTCCTCCACGCGCGCGGTCGTGCACACCACGGCGTGCTCGCCCGGCGCTTCCAGGACCTCGTCCACGAGCCGGGCGAACATGGTGCCCAACGACGTCCGCTTCCCCGCCGGCGCGATCGCCTCGACGCCGCGCACCAGCAGCACGCCCGGGACGTCCAGGGCGGCGACGGCCGCGCGGAGCCGGTCGGCCGCCGCGTTCGCCTCGAGCGCGGCCAGGTCATGCCCGGAGACCTCGCTGACGCGCGCGCCGACCGCGGCCGCGACCGAGCGGACCACGGTGGCCTTGCCCGTGCCCGACGGACCCGAGACCAGGACGCCCAGCGCCATGTCCGTGCCCACCACCTTGAGCACCTCGCGGTGGTTGAAACCGAGGTCGAGCAGCTCCCGCAGCTCCTCGGCGGGGATCTTCGCCCCGGCCAGCTCCTCGTACGGGATCGGCGCGACACCCGGCTGCGCCTCGGGCCGCGCCCGCACCGGGCCCGCGGCCTCGGCGCGCGGACGGACCTCGGCGACCTCCCCGGCCGCGTACGACGCGGGCATCGGGGCGCGGCCCCGGTTCGCGACCCGGCCGGACTCGAGCGGCAGCTCGACGGCGGCCGGCACCCCCGACGCCCACTCCACGCGCGTGTCCGAAGTGACCATCGCGCCATGGGCCGGACTGGCCTCGACCACGTTGAGCACCATCGTGGTCCAGCCGATCCCGAGCGTGTTGTTGAGGGTGCGGCGGGTCGCCGCGACGATCTCGCGCTGCGCGTCCCCCAACTCGATCGGCAGCAGCGACACGTCGTCGCCCTCGCCCACGACCTTCGACAGCAGCGCCAGCCGCAGCGTGTCGGGGTCCACCACGGCCACCGCCGACGCCGGACCCGACAGCACCACACGGTCCGCCGCCACGAGGTCGACCGGCGCGAGCCGCACCGGGTCGCCGTCGCGCGCACCGATGTTCCCCAGCGTCAGATCGTCGGCGTACAGCGCCCGCCGGGACGCGTACCGGTCCGCGGCCAGCGCGATCGCGGCCGTCGCGCGCCGCCCCGTCACCTCGACCGCGTCCCCCGGACGCAGGCCGAGCGCGGTCAGGGCCTCGGGGTGGAGGCGCACGATCCCGCGCCGGGCGTCGAGCCCGGCCTTCGCGCGGGTCGCGGTCAGAGTGAGGGAGCCAGCGTCGGTCACGCCGCCCAGCCTATTACGGGCCGGCCGCACGCGGCGACGCGCGAGCGGCGGGGCACCCGCCGCGGCGCCGCTATTCCTCGGCCGGAGAGAGCTCCATGCGGTAGACCTGGCGGCCGTCCTCGAGCAGGATCGCGGCCGTCGCGCCCTGGTCGGCGAAGTCGCGCCACCGCTCGCCCAGCCACGACTCCGCGTCGCCCTGGCTGCCCAGGTCGCTGTCGGGGGTGTCGATCGCATTGCCGTCGGCGTCTTCGAGCTTCCAGGTCCAAGTCATGGAGCAAGGTTACGCGACCGAGCGTCACCAGTCGAAGCGGTCGTGCGACGGCGCCGTCACCGGCGTGCGCTCCACCGGGGGCCGCTCGGGCTCGCGGCGGCGCGGACCGAACGCCAGCCCCAGCGCCACCAGCGTCCACAAGGGAAGCAGAACGAGCCAGCACCACGCCGGGGAGACCGGAGCGAACGGCACCGTCCACACCGCCCGGTCGATCGCGTCGAGCACCGCCGTCGCCCCGATGAAACCCGTGAACAGCCCGAACACCGGCATCCCGCACTGCCGCCACGACCGCCCCGCCAGGATCCACCCGAACCCCCACAGGCCGACCGCCAGCGCCTCGTAGTCGGCCCGGCCCGACCAGACGGCGAGCACGAGCAGCAGCCCGCCCGCGCCGGTCGCCAAGGCGGAGAACGTCATCCGGCCCGCCCGCGGCGGGTCGTCGGTGCGGGCCGCGGCCAGCCAGCCCGCGCCGGTGAGGAACAGCAGCCCGGCCGCGAACGCCACCGCGGCCTGGAACTCGAGCCGGTCGGTGAACCGCGCCCCGAGCCAGTCGCAGCCGGCCGGGACGCCCGCGGCGGTGTCGCCGATGCCGCACTGCCACAGCTTCGCCGCGCGCAGCGGGTCGGCGAGGAGGCGGGAGGGCTCGGAGACGACGCCGCAGGCGGGCAGGGCGGTGGGGGCGGTGCGGAACGCGTCGGGCTCGGCGAAGCAGTTCCCGGCGCCGACGCCGTCCCACCACAGGTCGAGGCGGTTGCGCTGGCGCTGGCCGTCGTCGCGGACGCCGAAGGTGTTGGCGGTGAAGCGGTTGCGGTCGCCGCCGTCGCCTTCGAGGCCGGGGCTGCCCCAGGTGGCGATGGCGGCGTACTGCTGGTTCCAGAGGCGGTTCTCGGTGACGTCGATGTCGACGCCGTCGGTGATGAGGATGCCGATGCCGGAGGGGTAGGTGCGGCCGGGGCAGATGCCGGCGGTCCAGTCGCGGTCGGCGAGGGGGCCGCAGGCGGGGGTGCCGAGGCGGTCGTAGTGGTCGGTGTTGTTGCCGTGCACGAGGTTGGCGGTGACGTCGATGTCGTGGCCGGTGACGGCGAGGCCGGTGGTGTTGGCGTGGAGGCGGTTCTCGGTGAGGTCGAGGGCGTCGCCGCCGGTGGCGAGGAGGCCGACGAGGTTGCCGGTGGCTTCGCAGCCGGTGACGGCGCCGTCGACGCCGTCGAGGGCGATGCCTGCGATGTCGGCGGCTTCGGCGCGGCAGCCGGTGAGGGCGATGGAGGCGGCGTCGGTGATGCGGAGGCCGTAGGCGCCGGTCTGGGCGGCGGCGACGCGGTCGAGGGTGGCGCCGGTGGTGCCGGTGAGGAGGAGGGCGGTGTCGCGGGCTTGGCCGAAGGCGATGCCGCTGAGGTGGAGGCCGTCGGCGGCGCGGGCTTCGAAGACGGTGTCGGCGTTGAATCCTGCGGTGAAGTGGACGTCGTCGGGGGTGTCGCCGAGGCCTTCGATCTGGAGTCCGGTGCGGCCGTCGACGGTGATGGTCTCGTCGACGTCGTAGGTGCCGGGGAGGACGAGGATGCGGGCGTCGGGTGCGGCGGCGGCGATGGCGGCGGCGAGGTCGTGGTGGCCGCCGGCGAGGCAGGCTTCGTAGTGCTGCTCGTTCTTGATGCGGTCGTTGTAGTTGACGCCTTCGTTGGCGGCGGCGAAGGTCTCGGGGTCGGCGGGGCAGACGAGGACGGCGGGGCCGGTGTCGCGGTGGGCGGGGGGCGCGAAGGCGGTGGTCGTGTCGCCGGTCGGGGGGTCGGGGGCGCGGCTCTCGGCGGTGATGCCGGCGAGGAACGCGGCGGCGCCCAGGCCGAGGAGGGCGACCGCGAGGAAGACGGCGGCCGCGAGGCGGTTCTCGCTGCGGGGTGCGGGGGGCACGGCCTCAGGGTAGCCCGGCCCGGACGGTCTGTGAAGGGCTGGAATCCGCTGGGGCGCAGCCGGTTCGAGCGGCGTCCCGGCTCCGGGCGGTCCACCGCCCTCCCAGGGGGGCGTCCCCTGCTCAAGCGTGTCGCGGGGTCCGACAGGAAACCCCGGTGCTTACCGTCGTAAGGAGATGTGTCACCCGAAAGAGTGCAGGGACGCGCGTCCAGACGCGGCATACCGCCCCTGGAGGGGGCGGTACGCCGCGCTCGCGCAGCGGGCTACGCCGTCTGCACTGCAGCCAGTACAGAGAAAGGGAGAACCACTCACGATACAGTGAGCGGTCCTCCCTCGCAGTACTCAGTCGGCCTGAGCAAGCGACCCTGAAAAGGGCTGCTTACATCATGCCGCCCATGCCGCCCATGTCGGGCGCGCCGCCGGCGGACTCCTTCTCCGGGGCGTCGGCGACGACGGCCTCGGTGGTCAGGAACAGCGCGGCGATCGACGCGGCGTTCTGCAGCGCCGAGCGGGTGACCTTGGTCGGGTCGGGGATGCCCGCGGCGAGCATGTCCACGTACTCGCCGGTCGCGGCGTTCAGGCCGTGGCCGGTGGGCAGGTCGCGGACCTTCTCCACCACGACGCCGCCTTCGAGGCCGGCGTTCTCGGCGATGGCGCGCAGCGGCGCGCCGAGCGAGCGGCGCACGATCTCGACACCGGTCGCCTCGTCGCCCTCGGCCTCGATCTTGTCGAACGCGATCGCGCCGGCCTGGGCCAGCGCGGTGCCGCCGCCGGCGAGGATGCCCTCTTCGACCGCGGCCTTGGCGTTGCGCACGGCGTCTTCGACGCGGTGCTTGCGCTCCTTGAGCTCGACCTCGGTGGCCGCGCCGACCTTGATGACGGCGACGCCGCCGGCGAGGCGCGCCAGGCGCTCCTGCAGCTTCTCGCGGTCGTAGTCGGAGTCGGAGTTGTCGATCTCGGCGCGGATCTGGTTGATCCGGCCCTGGATCGCCTCTTCCTCGCCGCCGCCGTCGACGATGATGGTGTCGTCCTTGGTGATGACGACCTTGCGGGCCTGGCCCAGCAGGGACAGGTCGGTGTTCTCGAGCTTGAGGCCGATCTCCTCGGAGATGACCTGGCCGCCGGTGAGGATGGCGATGTCGCCGAGCATGGCCTTGCGGCGGTCGCCGAAGCCGGGGGCCTTGACGGCGGCCGACTTGAAGATGCCGCGGATCTTGTTCACGACGAGGGTCGGGAGGGCTTCGCCGTCCACGTCCTCGGCGATGATCAGGAGCGGCTTGCCGGTCTGGGTGACCTTCTCCAGGGTCGGGAGCAGGTCCTTGACCGCGGAGATCTTCTGGTTGGCGACGAGGATGTACGGGTCCTCGAGCACGGCCTCCATGCGGTCCTGGTCGGTCACGAAGTAACCGGACAGGTAGCCCTTGTCGAAGCGCATGCCCTCGGTGAGCTCGAGGTCGAGGCCGAAGGTGTTCGACTCCTCGACGGTGATGACGCCTTCCTTGCCGACCTTCTCCATCGCCTCGGCGATGATGGCGCCGACGGTGACGTCGCCGGCGGAGATCGAAGCGGTGGAGGCGATCTGCTCCTCGGTCTCGACCTCGGTGGAGGTGGACTGGAGGTGCTCGACGACGGCGGCGACGGCCTTCTCGATGCCCTTCTTGATGGCGATCGGGTTGGCGCCGGCGGCGACCGCGCGGAGGCCTTCCTTGACGAGGGCCTGGGCGAGCACGGTGGCGGTGGTGGTGCCGTCACCCGCGACGTCGTCGGTCTTCTTGGCGACTTCCTTGACCAGTTCGGCGCCGATGCGCTCGTACGGGTCTTCGAGCTCGATCTCCTTGGCGACGGAGACACCGTCGTTGGTGATCGTCGGGGCGCCCCACTTCTTGTCGAGCACCACGTTGCGGCCCTTCGGGCCGAGGGTCACCTTGACGGCTTCGGCGAGGGTGTTCATGCCTCGCTCGAGCCCGCGGCGAGCCTCCTCGTCGAATGCGATCATCTTCGCCATGGTCGATGGCTTCCTTTCGGATAACGTTCGTGGTCGACGGTGAGGCGGCATTCCCGCGACGGTGAACCTCTGGAGGCTCGACCACCTCATCGCGTTTAGCACTCGCCAGCCGCGAGTGCCAGATCCAGGTATAGCACTCTCGCCTTGAGAGTGCCAATCCGGGGCGCGAAACAAGTGGTGAAGACCAAGAGGGCCCGGGCGCGAGCCCGGGCCTCGGTCGTGCGGTCTACTCGTTCGGCATGGGATGGCCGGGTTCGCCGGGTTCGGCCGGGTCGATGGCGACGCCCGCGGCCTCGGCCGAGAGCGAGGTGGCGGAGACCGATTCGGTGCGGCCGCGCAGCCAGGCGTAGGAGCACAGGGACGCGGCGACGATCCAGATC
The DNA here is from genome assembly GCF_040674615.1 of Glycomyces sp. NPDC049804. Classification (NCBI taxonomy): domain Bacteria; kingdom Bacillati; phylum Actinomycetota; class Actinomycetes; order Glycomycetales; family Glycomycetaceae; genus Glycomyces; species Glycomyces sp. NPDC049804. The sequence continues at coordinate 32,354 of NZ_JBFAMQ010000003.1, read as the reverse complement.
ATCGGCACGAGCAGCAGCAGGGCCATGACCGCCTCGGTGAGGACGGTGAGGACGGTGGCGAGCCACGGCGCGAAGACGCCGTGCCAGAGCCCGGCCAGGAGCGCGCCGATGAGCGCGATGACGAGGTTCGCGGCGACGGCGACGAGCACGACGATGATGATGCGGCCCAGGGCGGGCCAGAACGCCGAGTGCGTGAGCTGGATGGAGCGGGCGTAGGGGCTGCGGCGGGCTTCGAAGACGGCGGCGGGGGCCATGAGGCTGAGCGCGAAGATCGCCCACAGGCCGGGCAGGACGCAGAGGACGAGGCCGACGGCGACGGTGAGCCAGGCGAGCAGGAGCCACAGGAAGAACGTGCCGCCGCGCCTGAAGCCGAAGGAGAAGGCCTCGCCGAGGGCGAGGAAGCCGCCCGCGGCCTCGGCGGCGGCGGTGCGCACGGCGGCGAGCGCGGCGGAGCCGGCGACGTAGAGGGCGGCGAGGGAGAGGAGCGCGCCGATGACGCCGACGGCGACGCCGGGGCTGTACTCGCTGACGACGGTGCCCCATTCGGTGCGGGTCATGTCGAGGTCGGGGGTGCGCACGGTGTTGTTGTAGGCGCCGACGACCCAGCGCGGGAGGACGACGCCGATGAGGAGGATGAGGCCGACGGTGCGCCAGGAGCGCTGGACGACGTCCATGGAGGCGTGCCACCAGCGTTCGAAGGTGTCGGTGACGAGGGGGTCGCCGCCGGAGAAGCGGCCGGAGGGCTCGTCCTGGCCGGAGTTCCAGTATGGATCGTCGCTCATAGGGCGGATCGTAGACCAGTGATCGGTGCATATCAGACAAACGGCCGCAACGCATCCGTTCGGGGATGACACGTTCGCGCATTCGGCCGCCCGGTCCCGCCGGAGCCACTACGGTACGCAGGTATCGGCGCACGTCGCGCCGAGACGAGCACCTTGGGAGCGCCGATGTCCCACCGCGAAACGCTTCCCGTCGGCCGCGATCGCCAGTTCTTCGGCCATCCCCGCGGCCTGGCCGTCCTCTTCGGGACCGAGATGTGGGAGCGGTTCAGCTTCTATGGCCTGCAGGGCATCCTGCTCACCTTCCTCGTCGCCGACACGGCGCAGAACGGCCTCGGGCTCCCGGACACGGTCGCGGTCCCGATCGCCTCGCTGTACTCGGGCCTGGTGTACCTGACGGCGCTGCCCGGCGGGTGGCTGGCGGACCGGGTCCTGGGGCCGCGGCGCGCCGTCCTCATCGGCGGCATCATCATCATGGCCGGCCACCTCTCGATGGCGATCCCGGCCGAGAACCCGGCGATGGTGTTCTTCGGGCTGTTCCTCGTCGTCGCCGGCTCGGGGCTGTTGAAGCCGAACATCTCGGTGATGGTCGGCAAGCTCTACGACGGCGACACCGACGCCCGCCGCGACGCGGGCTTCTCGGTGTTCTACATGGGCATCAACCTCGGCGCGTTCCTCGGCATCCTCATCACCCCGTATTTGGCCGGAGACGACCGCTGGCACCTCGGCTTCGGCGCGGCCGCGGTCGGCATGGCGTTCGGCCTGCTCTGGTACGTGCGCGGCTGGCCGCGGCTGACGCACGCCGGTATCGGCCCGGCGCGTCCGCTGAGCGAGGCGGAGCAGCGGCAGACCCGGAAGATCCTCGTCGTCGCGCTCGCGATCGCGGCGGTGGCGATCGCGGTCTGGGCGTGGACGGGGACGCTCACGCTCGCCACCGTCCCCACTGTGGTGACGGGCCTGTCGATCGCGGCCGCCGTCTGGTACTTCGTGTACATCTTCGGCGAGGCCAAGGGCATCACGCCCGCCGAGAAGGCGGGGCTGCGCGCCTATGTGGGGCTGTTCATCGCCTCGGTCGTGTTCTGGATGCTGTACCTCCAGATGGGCTCGGTGCTCACCGCGTTCGCGTCGAACTCGGTGGACCTCGACTCGTGGGGCTTCCACCTGCCCGCGGGCGGGGTGCAGAACTTCAACTCGATCTTCATCCTGGTGTTCTCGCCGGTCTTCGGCGTGCTCTGGCTCAAGCTCGGCACCCGGTTCGGGACGGCGTACAAGTTCGCGATCGGCGTGTTCCTCGTGGGCTTCTCGTACGTGTTCCTCGGCTGGCTGCAGACCCGCGCGGACGACGGCGCGCTCGTCGCGCTCGGCTGGATGGCCTGGGTGTACCTGCTGCTGACGTTCGGCGAGCTGTGCGTCTCGCCCGTGGGCTTGAGCGTGACGACGCAGCTGGCGCCGCCGAACCTCAAGGGGCAGATGATGGGCGTGTGGTTCCTCGGGCCGGCCGTGGGCACGCCGCTGGGCGGGCAGGCGTTCGCGTTCCTGGTGCCGCGGGTGGGCGAGGCCGCGTTCTTCTACGTCCTCGCCGGGCTCGCGATCCTCACCTCGGTGGTCCTGGCCGTGTGCAGCCCGGCGCTGCACCGGCTCATGGGCCGCGGCGGGCACGGCCCGGACGCGACCCTGGAGACGCCGCCGGAACCCGAGTTCGGCAGGGGCTCGACCGGGCAGGACGGCCGGGGCTAGTCGCCGCGGAGCCACTCGTTGGCTTGGGCGACCAGGCGGCGCATGGGGTTCTGCGGCGGCAGCTCCTCGCGGCGCGGCCCGGGGTGGAGGGCCGCGAAGCCGGGTTCGATGAGGCGCGGTTTGAGCGGGTCGACCGGTTTCACGAACGAGGCCCTCGGTCCCCCTTCGGGGTCGGCGACCCAGCGGCGGCCGACCCGGTCGAGGCCGATCGGGTAGACGGTGACGCCGTCGGCGGCGACCCTGATGCGCAGGAAGCACTTCTGGTCGATCACGTTGAGACCCGCGAAGAGCTCGTTCGCGTTGACGCCCGCGCGGTTCGCCACGACGAGGTAGAGCCCCACGAGCCAGGTGCCGACGAGCCCGGCGACCGGCAGGTACGCCAGGTACGTCCACAGGTTCACGTCGTCGAGCATGGTGATCGCCTGCGCCCCGCTCCACCACAGCGCGACCTGCGCGAGGCCGTGCAGGCCGCCGAGCATGTAATGCCGTGAGGTGCGCGAGCCCGGGCCGGGGTGCGCGAACCCGACCCCGGCGGCCAGGAGCACCGCGGTGACCGCCACGAACGTGCCCGTGCCCTCCAGAATAGACACCGTGGCGATGATGCCGACCACGGCCATGAGCGCCACGAAGCCGCGGTTGAGCCACGGCAGGCGCGCGAAGATCCCGAACGCGTACCCCATCGACTTCGCCTTCGACGGGTACTCCTTCGTGAGCCGGTAGTCCCGTTCGCGCGCATCGGGTTCGGGCACCGACTTGCGCGGCGCCGTCAGCTCCTCCGGCAGCGTGTGCGTCGGCGACAGGTACGCGCCGCCGCCGCCGGCCGTGACGAGATGGCGGGAGCCGTCCACTTCCTGGTAGTGGGCGTAGTGGTGCCGGTCGCCGGTGACGACCAGCGGCACGCGCGCGCCCCGCGCGGCGACCACGTCCCGGATGAAGTGGTCGATCCGGTCGAACGAGCGCGGGTCGTCCTCGGTCCACAGCCACGACGGCTGCGGCACGCACAGGATCACCTGGTCGCCCTCGCGCATCCGCTCGGCCGCGTGCCGGAAGTACTCGATCTGCGTCTGGTCCAGGTGGGTGTCGAACTGGGCGTCGACCGCGAACAGCCACCACCGGTGCGGCAGCTCGAGCGCGAAGTAGGACCGCTTCTGCGCGGTCTTGTACCCGCCCACCGAGCGGCCCTCGGTGAACTGCCGGGCGAACGCGGTGAGCCCGTCGAACCAGTCGTGGTTGCCCGGGATCGCGTACAGCGACACCGGATGCGCCGGGTTCGCCGCCTCGTACGGGCCCTTCATGCGCTGCTCGTACTCGAGCCAGTCCCCCGCCGGGTACACCTCGTCGCCGCCCATGACGAGCACCGACCCGCGCGGCAGCACCTCCCCGCCGACCTCGATGCTGTCCTGGGCCAGGAGGTATGCGATCGAGTAGGTGGCGTTGAAGCCGTCGCCTATGTCGGCGACGTAGTCGATCCACAGCTCGTCCCGGTCGGCGTGGTGGTACACGCCCTGCGGGCGGCCGCCGATGATCTCGCGCTTGTCCACATAGCCGCCGAAGACGCGCGCGAGCCCGAACCGCATGCTCGTGTCCAGGAGCGTGCGCGGCGACAGCCAGCGCACCGGCCCCTGCGGCCGGAAGCGGAGCTGTTCGGGACTGAGGTCCTTGGGGCGGTGGGACATAGACCACATCATGGCACGTTCTGCGCGCCGAGGGAACCCGCGAAACGGGCTGGGCGGCGGGGCCTTCGCGCCCGTATGCTCCCGGCATGACCAACGCACGCCACGCCGAAATCGACGACATCCCCGAGATCGTCCGCCTCCGCGAGGTCATGCACTCGCACTGGATCGACATGTCCGACGAGAGCTGGAAGCCCGCCACCATGGAGGTCCTGCGGCGGCGCATGAGCGAGGACAAGCCCACGATCGGCATCACCGTGATCGACGCGCCGGAGGGCGAGGGCCTGGCCGCGTGCGCGGTCGGGACGATCAGCGAGCGGCTGCCGGGCCCGTTCAACCCGACGGGCCGCTACGGGTGGATCTTCAACGTCGTCACCGATCCGCAGTGGCGCAAGCGCGGGTTCAGCCGGGTGTGCACGCAGGCGCTCCTGGCCTGGTTCGAAGACCAGAACGTGCAGGTCCTGGAACTGCTCGCGTCGGATCAGGGCCAGGGACTCTATGAGGAGCTGGGCTTCACCGTCTCGCCGGAGCCGGCGATGCGGTTCAACTCGTATCGTCGTCCACGCTAGCGGAAGGCAGCCGGAACCAGCCCGACGCGGCGAGCAGGAGCACCAGCATCACCGCGAAGGCGAGGGCCGCGAGCACCAGCGCGGGCAGCGCGAACCCGATGAGCGCCAGCACGGCCAAGGAAACCAGGGCCGCGATCCGCGAGGCGGCGATCCCGCCGCCGACGGCGCGGTTCAGGGCCGAGTCGCCCACGAGGAAGACCGCGGGTCCGCCGAGGACGGCGGCGACGGTGGCCGCGCCTGCGGTTTCCCAGGCGTCGCGGAGCACGAGCGCGACACCGGCGGCCGCCACGGCTGCACCGGCCGCCATCAAGGCGTACGCCACCGCGGCGGTCCCGCGCGAGGACTCCACAGCCGCCTCGCTGAGGCTCTTTGCACGCTCCGTGCGCGCCGACCGGGCATCGAGGTGGAGCTTCAAGAGCACCGCAAAGGTCGCGACACCCAGCACTGCGCTGCAGCCCACGGCACCCGGATTCACGAACGACTCACCGCCCCGCCCTCGAAGTTATCCACAGGCAAGCAACTTGTCGTTGCCGCTCTGCGACTACCGGTGACATCGTAGAGGTATGCGCCGAACAACCGCCGTCACCAGCCGCGCGACCGCCGAGGTCCACATGGCCGCGATGAGCGCTGCGGCACAGCCGCCGGACGTTATCCACAGCCAGAAACTTTCTGTTGCCGAGCAACTACACGACATGTCAGCCTTGAGACAAAAAAGCTATCTGGCACCGGCGGGATGGCGGCGACACAAGGGGATTCGCGAACGTCGCCATACCGAGACCGCGCGGGGGAAGCCACCCGCGCGCGGTCCCCGCCAGGCGCCACCGCCCCTCGCTCCCGCGGGAGCAGGCGGGGGCGGCCGGACAAACCAGCCCGGCCGCCCCGCCCACACAACGAGTCCACCGCACGATGCTATCGCCCACCACGCCCCTCGGTGAGGAACTGCACGAGCACCTCCACGCCCCTCGGTGAGGAGCTACACGAGGCGGGCTGACGGCGAGGACCCTCGGCCGCAGTTGCGGCCGAGGGTCCTCATTGGTGTCGAGCAGTTAGGGCTTGGTGAGGCCGGCGGTGGCCGCCGCGAGGGCGTCGGTTGCCTCGTCGACTTCTTCCTGAGTGGCGCCCTTGTCGTCCGCGACCGTTTGGGCGGCGTCGCGGGCGGTGGCGAAGGCGGTCCAGGAGTCGGCGGTCCAGTCGGATTCGGACAGGGCCCCGGCTTCGGTGAGGTAGAGGTCGAGGCCGGTCTTGTCGATCGCCGAGACGAGGAATTGCACCTCGGCGAAGTTGGTGTACCCGTCGGCGCCGCTGACGCGCAGGGCCTCGTACCGGACCGGTGCGGTCAGGGTGACCGTGTTCCAGCCCGCGACCGCGATGCCGGTGGAGGCGAAGGTGGTCCAGGTGGCGCCGCCGTCGTTCGAGCCCTGGAGGGACACGTTGTTGGCGCGGGAGACCGCTCCGCTGCGCGGGTGGTACTTCACGGCCTCGACCGTGAAGGCGGTGCCGTCGCCCGGGATCACCGAGACCCAGCCGTTCTTCGTGGTCGTGTCGGTGAACGTGGCGGTGTTGCCGTCGAACATGGCCCAGCCGTTGGCGGCCGCGTTCCTGGTGCCGTCCCAGGACGCCGAGCTGGCGGTGACCCAGGCTTGGTCGAGGGGTGCCGCGGCGGTGGTCGCGGCATCCTCGAGCAGGGACCAGGCGTCGAGGAGGCGCTGCGCGAGCGCGGATTCGTCGGCGCCGGCCTCGGCTGCGGCCGCTCGCACGGCCTCCACTTCACGGGTGAACAGGATCGCCGAGCCGCGCGAGTGGGCGGCCAGGTCGACCGCGCCGGCCCGCGCGAGGATCGGGTCGAGGTCGTACGAGACCGCGCCGAAGAGGCGCAGTTCCGCGACGTCGATGAGGACGTTGTTCGCGATGCGCACGTAGCGGAAGCCTTCGTCGCTCTGCGACGGGAGGTGCTGCCACGAGAGCGTCTTGAACGTCGGGTCGGTCAGGGTCGTCCAGTGCTGGAGGTCGTTGGAGCCCTGGAGGACCTGGCCGTCCATGCGCACGAGGCCGTTGTTGTCCTGGCGGGCCAGGAAGTCGGCGCGGTCCACCGTGACCTCGGCGCCTTCGCCGAAGTCCCAGATGAGGTGGAACTCGCCGTCGACGGCGGCCACGTCGCTGAAGGTGGCGGCGTTGCCGTCGAGCATCAAAGTGGATTGCGCGGCTTTCGTTGCGTCGGGCGATCCGTCCTCTTTGATCACCTGGGCGTCGGCGAGGTCGACGAGATTGCTTTCGTCCGAGCCGTAGAGGGCGGTGCCGTCGGTCGAGCCGTGCACGGTGGCGGCTTGGTCGCCGTCGGCCGTGGTGTGGTCGACGGTGAGGTCGAGGCGGCCGCTGCCGGTGAGTGAGCCGAGTTCGATCGAACCGGTCCACGACCGGCCGTCAGCGCTGGTCACCGGGACGTTCTGGCCGCCGATCGCGGCGGTCACGTCGCTGATCGGCTCCGGGCTGGTGAAGGCGACTTGGGCGGTGTCGCCCGCGGTCACCCTGCCCGCCAGAGCGTCCGGTGAGATGACGGTCAGCGTGTCGATCGTGCCCGGGACCTCGACGCGGTCGCCGCCGATGCGGAACTCGCCGATGGACCACAGGCCCGGGTAGGCCGGGTCGATCGGGACGCCCGGGTTGTCGACCTGGAGCTTGAGGTAGCGCCACTCCTTGCCGCGCTGGTCGGCGACGACCGGGATCGACTCCCAGTCGTTGGTGTTCGCGGTGTCCCGCTCGGTCAGGAGCGTCCACGCCAGCCCGTCGTTCGAGCCGTACACGTTGGTGCCCTCGGAGCGCATGGGGAACGAGAACCGGGCCCGGAAGTCGAACTCGTCGACCGCGACCCGGTAGCGGGTGCCGAAGTCGAGCGTGACCGAGCCCAGGCGCACATCACCGAAGCTGCTGGTGTTGTCGCCGTCGGCGAGGGCGTAGAGCCCGCCGGTCGAGATGCCTTGCGGGACGACCATACCGGTGTAGTCGAGCGTGCCGTCCGGCAGCCGTCCACTGAGGAGGGAAAGTTTCTCGATGGCACCCAGCAGGGATTCGAAGGCGGTGCGGAACGCCGCGTCGGTGCCCGACTCGGAGGCGTCCCTCGCCGCCGCGAGCGCGGCTTCGTAGGGCTCGCGGGTGACGGTGGTGTAGACGGCCTCGGCGTCGACGCCGTCGGCCACCGCCGCCTCGATCATCTTGGGGCGGTTGCGGGCGACGGACAGCTCGAACGTGCGGGCCGTGATCGACTCGCCGTCGTCGGCGACGACCTGCACCTGGTGGACGCCGCGCTGGCGGTCGTCCGGCTTCCAGGTGAGCGTGCCGGTCGCGGCGTCGAGGCTGGCGCCGCGCGGCAGGCCGGCGGCGGTGTACGCGACCGATCCGCCCGTGTCGGCGGCCGAGAGGTCGAAGCTCGCCTCGTTGCCGGCCCAGAGGTAGTAGCGGTCGCGGGTCTGCTCGAAGACGGGCGGGGTGAGCGCGGTCTGCGCGTTGAAGATGAGCTTGTCGAGGTCGACGGTCGTGCCGTCGCCCTTCACGCGGAAGAAGTGGGTGTTGAGGCCGCCCGCCGGGTAGGTGACGTACCGCCATTCGCCGTGCGTGTCAGGCAGTTCGATGCTCGCCATGAGCTTCGCGGCGGTCTCGTCCGGGTTGGCGGTGTTCGGCTCCTCCTTGTCGAGGACCTCGAGGGTCGCGGGCCCGTCGGTGCGCACGAGCACGCCCATGCGGCTGTTGCCGGGGAACATGACGCGGCTGATGACGCTGGTGGTGCCGTCGGCGTCGGCGGTGGCGCGCGCGAAGGCGTGGCCGTCCTCGGTGGTGATCGCGGTGCCGTCGTCGAGCGCGAGCCCGTAGTTGCCGAAGGTGAGGGCCGTGTCGGCGGCCGGGCGCGGTTCGGTGCCGGTGATCTCCTGCGGGAAGGCCACCCAGTATTCGATGCTCTTGTCGCCCGGTGCCCAGAAGTTCGCGGTGCCGGTGCCGTACTGGTAGAGCGGGCCGTCCATGCGGGCGTGGAGCTCGGCCAGCCAGGGGGCTTCGGCCTCGACGTCGACGCCTTCGACGTACGTGTACTGGTAGTACAGCTCGGAGAGGGCGTTGAAGATGCGGCCGCGGTAGGCCTGGGAGATGGCCCCGCCCGTGTCGCGTTCGTCTACATAGGGCGTCCAGGCGCCCATCATGAAGCCGGCGAAGGCGTCGGCGCCCTTGAGCAGTCGGTTGCCGAGGAAGCCGTACGCGGTCACCGCGTCGTCGGCCGTGGAGACCGTCCCGGCGACGGGGTCGACCTTGGTGCCCTGCACGTCGAGGAAGCGCGCGAGCGCGGCGAAGTTGTCGATGTTGCATTCGGCGTGGGCCTGGTCGCGGCCCATCTCCCGCAGCTGCACGAAGTCGTAGCCGTACGGGTTGAGGGGGTCGTCGGCCGCGATGGCGGGGAACTGGGCGGCCATGCTGCCGCTCGTGTAATTGTCAAAGGTGGAGTTCACGGTGAACCATTCGACGCCCTTGGCGTAGCCCTCGGCGTCGTCGGCGTAGATGGCGGTCGCGATGCGGCCGTACAGCCCGAAGTTGTGCTGGTTCATCCACTTCTCGTTGGAGAAGTTGAAGACGTTCACGATCGGCTCTGCGAGGTTGCCGAGCAGCTTGGCGTCGTCTTCGGCGCTCCACTCGACGTTGTAGCCGTCGTGCGCGCCGGGGGTGTCGTCGGCGACCGGTTCGGTGGCGCGGATGATCTCGGCGGCCATGAGGAACTGCGAGAGCGGCTTGCCGGTGTGGATATGCGCGTCCGGGAAGTACGCGTACCCGTCGGCCTTCATGTTCGACCAGGTGCGCAGACCCATGATGGCGCCTTTGCGGTACACCTCGTCGCCGGTCATCGTCCACATGAGCGCCTGCGTGAGCACGCCGAAGGAGTCGCGGGTGAGGCGGCTGCGCATGCCACCCTGGGTGAACGTGTCCGTGACGGGGACGTCAGGTTTGCCGCGCACCATGTTGTCGACGGTGTAACCCGGTGCGGCCCAGGGTGTCACCTGGGTCATCGCGTCGAAGTAGGAGGCCCAGGGCTCCTGGTTCGAGCGGACCATCGCCTGGGCGTTGCGGAGGTCGTCGGCCGAGAGGCCCACGCCGGGGTGCACGAACCCGGCGTCGCTCACGGTCTCGTTGATCTCGACGACGTGCGCCGTGAGCAGGTCGTCGTAGCTTGTCTCGGCCTGCGCCGCAGGCGGGACCGCGACCATCGCGATCCCTGCGGCGAGCGCGGCGGTGAGCGCCGTGAGGCGCGGCCGCGTTCGATGCCCGACTTGCGTCATTGCAGGAGTCCTTTCGAAGGGGGCCTTCCGGGTCCGCCGCCGATGCGGGGGTCCGGACGTCGGCGCGGCCGGCCGCGGGGCGGGGGCTGCATATCGGTGTCCGTCTATGCGGACGATAGCGGTTGCGAAGACGAGAATCAAGGCTCAGATAGATAACGTTATCCGTTAGATTTTGGGCCCGCTGCGGCCTCGCCACCGCCGGCCGCGAGATCGACATTTCGTTCTATCACCTTGTCTACCAGGATGATCATGATGATCTTCGGCGCTCGGCGTCATGGTCGATCGGGATTGGTCGATGCGGAGGTCTCGACAAACCGTGAATCGAGATCTAACTTAGAAACCGATATCTATCCGGCGACCCCGAAGGACCCCGAGTGGCAGACCGACCGCGAGCCCTCCTGGCCATGGACCCCGTGTTCCTCCACCAGCTCTTCCCCGAACCGCTCATGCGGCGCCTGGCGGCCGCGCTCGACTTCGACCCCGACCTCATCGCCCGGGACTTCACCGAGCCCGCCGCGAAGGCGGCCCTGGCTGAGGCCGAGGTCGTCGTCTCCAGTTGGGGCGCACCGCATTTGAGCGACGAAGTGCTGGCCGGGGCGCCGAACCTCAAGGCGGTGCTGCACGCCGCGGGGACGGTCAAGTGGATCATCGGCAAGAGCGGCTGGACGCGCGGACTGACCGTCTCGAGCGCGGCCGGCGCGAACGCGCTGCCGGTGGCCGAGTACACGCTCGCCTCGATCCTCATGGCGGGCAAGGGCGTCTTCGGGCTGCGCGAGGACTTCCGCAAGGACCGGACCTTCACGCTCGGCTACATCCACCCTCGTGTCGGCAACTTCGGCCGCACCATCGGGATCGTGGGCGCCTCGAAGATCGGGCGGCGCGTGGCGGAGCTGCTGCGCCCCTTCGACTTCACGGTCCTCCTCGCCGACCCGTACGTGGAGGAGGCCGAGGCGGCCGCGCTCGGCGCGACCCTCGTGCCGCTCGACGAGCTCGTGGCCCGCGCCGACGTGGTCACCGTCCACGCCCCCGACCTCGCCGAGACCGAGCACCTCATCAACGCCGAGCGCCTCGCCCTCATGCGGGACGGCACCGTCGTGGTGAACACGGCCCGCGGGAAGCTCGTCGACACCGACGCGCTCACCGTCGAAGTGCTCAGCGGGCGGCTCTCGGCGGTCATCGACGTGACCCACCCCGAACCGCTCCCGGCGCACTCGCCGCTCTACGACCTCCCGAACGTCTTCCTCACCCCGCATGTGGCCGGTTCCCACGGCAACGAGCTCTCCCGCATGGGCCGGTTCATGGTCGAGGACGCGGAGCGGTACGTCGCGGGCGAGCCGCTGCTGCACCGCGTGGACCACGAGACGCTGTGGAGGCAGGCTTGAGCAAGGAATAGAAACCGCTATCTGCTCACATCGCGATCGATCACGGCCCCGCGAACGCCCGCTGGATTAGGTATCGAAATCGCATCGTACTGCGAATACGTTGCGCGGCAACCGAACAGAAAACGCCGAGAACCGAGATTCCGAGACGTCAGGCATTGACTCATTTCCATAGCCGATGATACCGTTATCTCCCCGACGACCTGGAGCGGTACCCGACAGGCCACCGCCACCGGACGCCGCCATGACCTTCACACCAGCCACATCCCTCACCCCTGCATCAACGTTGATTTAAGGAGGCCCCTCATGGTCGATTTCACTCGCCGCAAGTTCCTCGGCGCGGTCGGCGCCGCCGGAGCCGCTGCCGCGGTCGGCGCCACCGCCGCCGGTTGCTCGGAGAACGCCGGCGGCTCCGCCGGCGGCGACTACGACATGCCCACGTACCAGCCCGCGCCCGAGCTGGACGTCCAGCCGTTCTACGCGACCGAGACCGAAGGCATGGAGAGCGTCTACACCGAGCAGGTGCAGACGTACTTCAAGTCGGTCAACCGCGAGCCGGCCTCCGGCGGGACGGTCACCAGCTTCCAGCTCACCTGGGGCGACCCGTCCAAGCCGCTCGAGGAGAACCCTTACTGGCAGGAGCTCAACGAGCGCCTGGGCGTCAGCTTCGAGCCGCAGTTCGTCCCGCAGCCGGTCTTCGACCAGAAGTTCGCGACCATGCTCGCCTCCGGCGAGGTGCCCGACCTGGTCTTCGTGAACGACCAGTCGGCGGTGAACCTGCAGGGCATCCGGGACGGCGCGTTCGCCGACCTCTCCGAGACCCTCTCGGGCGACAACATCCTCAAGTGGCCCAACCTGGCGGCGCGCAAGGAGGAGATCTGGGGCGCCAGCCTCAAGGACGGGCGGATCTACCAGATCCCCTCGACCGTCTGGGCGCTCACCAACCTCCCGGTCATGCGCGCCGACCTCGTCGACCAGACCTCGATCGGCCGCGCCCCCAAGGACGCCGAGCAGCTCTTCACCATGCTGAAGGAGGTCTCGGCCCTGGGCTCCGGCCCCGGCGGCCAGAAGGTGTACGGCCTCAACCAGTACGCGCCCGACAAGGCCCTGATGTTCCAGCGCCTGTTCAAGACCGGCCCCGAATGGCAGCACAACGACAACGGCGACCTGGTCCACATGATCGAGACCGAGAACTACAGGCTCATGCTCGAATGGCTCGCCCGCGCGTGGGCCGAGGGCGTCTTCGACCCGGTCTCCATGTCCCCCACCCCCACCGACATCGTCTCCGGTGCGGCCCTGCGCTATGACGCCGTCGGCGCCGCGATCGGCGCGGCCGGCATGTCGCAGTGGGAGGCGGACCTGCCGGGTGCGAAGTTCGACTTCTTCGACATGCCCGGCTTCGACGGCTCGTCGCAGCTCGTCGTCCGCAACATCCCCTACGGCCGCTCGACCTGCGTCTCGGCCGCCGCGGCCGAGGACGAGGAGCGGCTGACCCAGATCCTCAACGTCCTCGACTACTTCTCGGCCCCGTACGGCTCCGAGGAGCACCTCTTCGTCAACTCCGGCATCGAGGGCCGCAACTTCGACTTCGACGAGCACGGCATCCCGATCCCCAACGCCGACAACCTGCCTGAGATGGGCGTCCAGTACGTCGGTGTCACCTCCGGGGACAACTCGTACCGCATCCACCCGAACGCGGCGCCGTGGGCGGACTCCTTCGTCGCGGTCGTGGAGGCCATGGCGCACAACTCGATCGTGCGCCCGCTCGAAGGCCTCGAGGGCGCCTCGCAGACGTTCATCACGAAGGGCGCGCAGCTCAAGCAGCTCCTCACCGACTTCGAGAACGGCGTCATCACCGGCCGCGAGAGCATCGACGACCTGGAGTCGTTCGTCTCCAACTACATGTCGCAGGGCGGCACGCAGGTCAAGGACGAGTACACCCAGGCCCTCAAGGACGCCGGCAAGTGAGCGTGAAAACCGCCGCACGCCCCGAGACCCGCGCTGAGCGGGCCTCGGGGCCTTCCGCGCCCGAGCGCAAGACCACGCTGCGCCAAAGGATCTGGCGCGAGCGCTGGTCCTACACGTTCATCGTCCCGGGGGCACTGTTCTTCCTGGTGTTCGCGTACGTGCCCATGGCGGGCAACGTGATCGCGTTCCAGGACTACTCGCCGTTCCGCGGGATCGAGGGCTCGCCGTGGGTGGGCTTCGCGAACTTCGACGCGATCTGGACCGATCCGGAAATCCTGCAGGCTCTGCGCAACACGCTCATCATCGCGGTGTTGCAGCTGGTCTTCGCGTTCCCGGCCCCGATCGCGCTCGCGCTGCTGCTCAACTCGCTGCTTTCCGACAGGGTGAAGCGGTTCGTGCAGACGATCGTCTACCTGCCGCACTTCCTGTCGTGGGTGATCGTGATTTCGGTGTGGCAGCAGGTGCTGGGTGGCGGTGGTCTTGTCGCGGGTGTCCTCGACGGGATGGGAATGCCGGGGTTCGACGCGATGACGAACGCCGACACTTTCAAGCTTCTTGTTGTCGCGCAGGGGATGTGGAAGGACGTCGGTTGGGGCACGATCATCTTCTTCGCCGCGATCGCGGGCATTCCTTCCGATCGTTATGAGGCGGCGGCGATCGACGGTGCGACGCCGTGGCAGCGCACGTGGCACATCACGCTGCCAGCGTTGGTCCCGGTCGCGACGTTGCTGCTCATTCTCAACATCGGGTCGATCCTCACGGTCGGCTTCGAGCAGCTGCTGCTCCAGCAGCCGATGGTCGGCGCCGAGGCCGCGCAGGTGCTGGACACGTTCGTCTACTTCCGCGGTGTGCTTGGTGGCCAGTGGGGTGTCGCGACGGCGGCGGGCCTGCTCAAGGGGGTCATCGGCACGATCCTGGTGCTGTCGGCGAACCGTCTCGCGAAGCGCATGGGCGGAGAGGGGATCTTCTGATGACGACACTCGCGAAGAGCCGCACGGGCCTCCCGCCGTGGATGAGTCCGCCTTCGATCTGGGTCCGGGCGGTCAAGGCGATCGTGATCGTGCTGATCGTGATCACGATGATCTACCCGCTGGTCTATGTCATCGCGATGAGCTTCGCCGCCCCGGCGCAGGCGCGCGCCGGGGTGGTGTTCCCGACCGAGTTCTCGCTGGACGCGTACCGCGCGATCTTCAACGGCGGCACGGTCACTCAGGGCCTTTTGAACTCGTTCTATATTACGATCGTGGGCACGCTGCTCTCCCTCGCGGCGACTTCGATGCTCGCTTGGGGTCTGGCCCGCACTCGCCAGGTCCCGGGCGCCAAGGCGGTCCTGATCATGGTCCTTGCGACCATGTTCTTCGGCGCGGGGATCATCCCGAACTTCATGCTCATCAAGTACCTCGGTCTCCTTGACTCGACCTGGTCGCTGATCATCCCGGGCCTCATCTCGGCGTTCAACATGATCGTCATCAGGAACTTCTTCCAAGGCCTCCCCGAGGAACTCATCGAAGCGGCCCGTATCGACGGCGCGGGCGAGTGGCGGATCTTCCTCCAGATCGTGCTGCCCCTGTCGAAGCCGGTGCTCGCGGTGATGGGCCTGTTCTACGCGGTCGGCTACTGGAACACCTACTTCAATGCGTTGCTGTACATCAACGATGCCGAGAAGTGGCCGATTCAGGTCGTGCTTCAGCAGTACGTTCTGGCCGGTGTGGCCATTCCGGGTGCGGTGGTCTCGCCCGACCAGCCGCCGCCTCCGGGGGTGACCCTCCAGATGGCGGTCATCGTCTTGGCTACGCTCCCGATCCTGATCGTCTATCCGTTCCTGCAGCGGTACTTCACGTCCGGTGTCCTCACTGGCGCGATCAAGGGCTGATTGCACCTCTCATTGAAGGGGCCGGTCCGGCGTTCGCCGGTCCGGCCTTTTCGGTGCGGGGCGACAGGCCCGGGCGGGCCGGCGCGATATTCCTGTTTTTTGTAGGGATCGTCAATAGCGTCTTTCTAACCGCCGCGTGCTTGTCGTTTACGTGGCGGCGCTTCGCCAGGTGAAATCGTGCGAGGTCTACAAATCGGCGGCGCGCAGCGGCCCGCAATCACGAATCGTGTTGTTGACTTCACCTAAAGTGATGCATAGATTCTCTCCTGAATCCGATCCCACCGATCGAATTATGGAGGAAACACCATGTGCCCCAAGAACTTCCCCGTTGGGACCATTCGACTTTCGCCGCGTCAGGCCGTCTCCTACTCGACCTTCTTCCTGAACGTGCTCACCGGCCGCAAGTCGGCCGCCGAGGCCCGCCTGCTCGCCACTGACGCCGGGTGGCTGGCGTTCACGAGGGTGCGGCGGCGGGTGCCGACGCGGTTCAAGCAGGTGCGGGTGGTGCGGGCCGACTGCCCGACGCTGGATACGGCCGAGATCGTCGCGATGGTGGAGAACGGGACTGCGCACCAGGCGATGACCTTCACCTTCCGCGCGACCCGGCATGGCTGGCGCCTCGACCACTGCGACCTCCTGCACGCGAACCGAAGGCAGCGGCCGATGCGCCGGCTCTAGTCGAAACGGCCTCCGGCACCGAGTGCCGGGGGCCTTTTCGTCGCCAGCGCTTGACAACCTGCTTGACCGGCGGCGCGGCCGGGGTCGAGTATCGATCCGATGGAGCACACTTCTGCGGCGGTGCCGCCGCTCGTTCGCGCCAAAGCCGAGTCGTTGGGGGAGCCCGGACTGTCCTGGCTGGAAGGGCTGGACGACCTCATCGCCGGCATGGAGCGGCAGTGGTCGATCGCGGTCGGCGAGCCGATCACCGGCGGCACCGCTTCCTATGTCGCGCATGCGCGTACGGCCGATGGTCAGGATGCCGTGCTGAAACTGGCGTTGCCCCATTTCTGGGCGGCTCCTGAGATCCAGCGGCTCGAACAGGCGGCCGGTCGCGGCTATGCGCGGCTGCTCGCCGCCGATCCGGGTCGGAACGCGATGCTGATGGAGGCTTTGGGTCCGTCGATGGGTCAGCTCGGTTGGGCGGCAGAGCGAGTCGTCGCGACTGTCTGCGCGACGCTGCGGCAGGCTTGGGAGGTGGAGTTGCCCGGCACCGTTCCGGCGCAGACCGGGGCCTCCAAGGCGCGGGATCTGGCTGGTCTGATCGACCGTGCTTGGAGGGGGCTGGATCGGCCCTGTTCCAGGGAGGTGGTCGATACGGCACTGCGCTATGCCGAGCGCCGCGCGGCCGCTTACCGCGAGGACCGGTGCGTGGCCGTCCACGGCGACCCGCACGCGGGCAACGCGATGCGGGTGCGCTCGCCGCGCGCGGGCGCGGCGTCGGGTTTCGTCTTCGTCGATCCTGAGGCGTTCGTCGCGGAGCCGGCCTACGACCTGGGCGTCGTGCTGCGGGATGGGGCCGGGGAGTTCCTCGGGGGCTCGACGCGGTCGCTGGTCCGGCGCCGGTGCGGTCTGCTCGCCGAGTACAGCGGTCTCGACGGCGACGCGATCTGGGAGTGGGGTTTCCTTGAGCGCGTGGCGACCGGGCTGTACGTGCTCGAGTTCGGGGCGGCTTGGGGCCGTGCATATCTCGAAGTCGCCGAGCGGCTGGTCTGACCTGTGGTCTTCAGCGGCGGGTGATGGGTTCGGGGGCGGTGAGGCGGGCTTTGTCGGCGGCTTCGAGGCCGGCGATGTGGCCTTCGTAGTTGGTGATGCGGGTGCCGCGGCCGAGTTTGAGGCGGGGGAAGAGTTCGGTGGTGCGGGCGTCGACGCGTTCGTCGCGTTGGCGCATGACCGGGACGAGGTCGGTGCCGGTGGCGGCGGTGTATTCGCGTTCGGTGTCGGCGGCGGATTCGCGGAGGCGTTCGCCGATGCGCATCGCGAAGGACGCCAGGAAGGACTGGCGGAAAGAGCGGGTCTGCGACTTGCCGCGCTTCGCGGCGATC
Source organism: Glycomyces sp. NPDC049804 (assembly GCF_040674615.1). Taxonomy (NCBI): domain Bacteria; kingdom Bacillati; phylum Actinomycetota; class Actinomycetes; order Glycomycetales; family Glycomycetaceae; genus Glycomyces; species Glycomyces sp. NPDC049804. The sequence continues at coordinate 15,022 of NZ_JBFAMQ010000003.1, read as the reverse complement.
GAACCGACGCGGGTCATGGCGGCCGTGGCCTGGACGAGCAGGGAGTTGTAGAGCAGTTCGACCGAGCGGAGGTCGGCGCGGTCGCCGATGAGGGTGGTGAAGCCGCCGTCGGGCCAGTAGACGGAGCGGCAGTGGTTGGCGTCGGCGATCTGGGCGAGGAGTTCGGATTTGGGCTGCTCGTAGGGGCGCTCGATGATGACGCGGAGGGCTTCGGGTTCGCGTTTGCCTTGGCCGGCTTCGGAAAGGAGCGCTTCGTTGATGCTGTGGCGGGCGATGAGTTGCTGTGCTTTGGCGGTGAAGGCTTCGGCTTCGGCGTCGGAGTCGGTGGACTCGGCTTTGGCGAGGAGGGCGCGGATCTTCTCGTAGACGCGGGAGGATTCGGCGATGCCGATGCCGTGGGTGATGCGGAGGTCGCCTGGGAGGGGTTCGACCTTGGGGATCTTGGGGAGGGTGTTGAGGAGCTGGAGGGCTTCGAGGGTCGCTCCCCAGAGGACGATGCGGTCCCAGCGGCCGAGGCCGTGGCTCGCTTTCGCCATGCCCGCGTGGGGGACCGTGTCCGCCAGTTCGTCGCGGTGGGCGAGCCAGCGGTCGCTCAGCTGGTGGTCGTGGTAGCGGGTGAGTTGGCCGCGCATCATGATCGCGCCGGCTCGCATCGCTTCGGCGCTGAGGGATTTGCGCAAGGCGCTCATGGCTTCGCGGGGCATCCAGCCCCATTCCCAGGCGCGCAGGGCCGCGTCGCCGCCGAGTTCGTCGAAGACGCCGGCGAGGGCGGCGGGCCAGTCGGGGTCGGCGGAGGCGGCTTCGAGGTCGGAGGCGGCGTCGACCCAGTCGATGCGGGTGCGTTGGGCCTCTTGGAGGACGCCGAGCACGGCGTAGCGGGCGCGTCCTGCGAGCGGCAGCGCGTCGAGCTCGTCCTGGTTCACCGTTCCCCCGAATCCGCGCGCACGGAAGGCCCCGTGAGCACTCCGGCGACTGTATCAAATCCGCAGGTCACGGGGCCAATGCTAGGAGGGTGGGTCGGGCCACCCCGCGCGGCTGGGAGGCCGCGCGGGGCGACGCGGCTAGGCGTAGACCTCGAATTCGGCGACTCGAGGCGTGCCGCTCGCGCTCGTGATCACGAAGTTGATCTTCGTCGTGGCGACGGCGGTGAAGGAGATCACCCCGGCGCCGGTCCCGGAGGCGAGCACCGCGCCGGTCACGTTGTCCACGACCTGCCAGTTGTCGATGGTGCCTTCCGAGCCGGCGGCTTCGCGGATGTTGACCGTGTCGATCGTCTTGGCGCTGCTCCATTTCACGGAGACGCGCCCGGTGGTGCCGCTCGGCGACCAGTAGGTGCTCATCGAGCCGTCGATGACGTTGCCGTAGCTGGTGCCGTCGGCCTTGCTGGAGCCGTCCGCTCCGGCGCCGAGACTGAGGTTGGTCCCTCCCGGGGGGTTGGACGTGCCGGGGTCAGTCGGGCCGGTGGTCGGGGCGGTGGGGGGCTGCGACGGCGTCTGCGAGGGGCTTTGCGAGGGCGTCTGCGCGTTGCAGCTGCCGTCCGAGACCTGGTTGCCCTTGTTCGCGCCCGCCGTCTTCGCCACGACGCTCGGGACGCACGAGGCGTTGTCGAGCTGGTAGCTGTACGGGACGCTGATCGTGGTGGTCGAGGGCATGCTCGGCCCGGCCGGGTAGTTCTCGCTGCCGGTGGCCGACCAGGTCACGTTGTCGAGGATGTTCCCGCTGGTCTGCCAGGTGCCGCGCTCGTCGGTGTAGAAGGTGCCGAGGACGTCCTTGGAGTCCTCGAAGTAGTTGTTGTCCACTTTGGCCTTGCCGCCGGCGCGGGAGTTGATGCCCGACTCGACTATCCCTGAGTAGTGGTTGTTGTAGACGTGCGCGGTGCCACCGCGCAGCAGCGGCACCCGCGAGTTCAGGTTCTGGTACAGGTTGTGGTGGTAGGTGATGAAGCTGTTCGTCAGGTCGGTCTCGCTGGAGCCCACCAGGCCGCCGCGCTCGGAGTTGCGCAGGATGCTGTACGAGAGCGTCACGTACTTGGTGTCGTTCTTCATGTCGAAGAGGCCGTCGTAGCCCTCGGCCTCCCCGCCGGAGGCTTCGAGGGTGGTGTGGTCGACCCAGACGTTGCGCACGCCCGACTCCATGCCGATCGCGTCGCCGCCGTTGGAGGTGGGCGAGCCGGACTTCTTGACGTTCTTGATCGTGACGTTCTGGATGATGATGTTGCTGGACTCGCGGATGTGGATGCCGATCTGGTCGAAGACGGCACCGGCGCCCACGCCCACGATCGTCACGTTGCTGACGCCCTTGAGGTCGATCAGCGTGCTGCCGACGTCGCAGCTGGAGCCCGAGACGTCGGCGGTGTTGCCGTGGTTGATGGTGCCCTCGACCTGGATGATGATCGGCGTGCTCGTGCTGGCGCGGTTGCACAGGGCCTGGTTGATCTGCGTGCCGGTGGTGGCCTTGACGGTGGCGCCGCCGGCGCCGCCGGTCGTGCCGCCGTTCTGGGTCGCGTAACCGGTGACGCCGCCGGTTGCCGCCGAGGCGTGCGTGATCGACAGTGCGACCCCCGCGGCGACCACGGCAGCGGTGGCCAGCACCGCGGCGAGTCTACGTGCGACTGTTCGTCTCATCTGGGAGCTCTCCCTCACTGAGTAGAGATCGAAATACTTCAATGAGTTTAAGGAAAGGGCTTTCCCAGGGTCAATACCTCTGATGCAACCGATTGCAGAAACTTTTCGCATTAGCGCGCTCCAGTCTCGACATTCCGGAGCCCAGCGCCGCTCCGGCCGGGCGGGTCACCGGTCGGTGCGGCCGTTCAGCGAAGCGCGCTCAAGCCAGGGCGAGGTCGACGAGGCGCTCGGCGTGGATGCGGGTCGAGTCGAAGACCGGCACGGTCGTGTCGGTCTCATCGACCAGCAGCGTGATCTCCGTGCAGCCGTAGATCATGCCCGCGCAGCCGGCCGCGGCCAGGTCGGCCATGATGCGGCGGTAGGCGTCTCGGGACGCGTCGGTCACGACGCCCAGCGTCAGCTCGCCGTAGATGATCTCGTGGACGACCGCGCGGTCCTCGGCCGGCGGGACGGCGACCTCGATCCCGTGGCGCGCCATGCGCTCGGCGTAGAAGCCCATCTCCATCGTGAACCTCGTGGCGAGCAGGCCCACCCGGTCGATCCCGGCCGCCCGGATCCGGTCCGCGGTCGCGTCGACCAAGTGGACGAACGGCACCGCGACCGCCGCCTCGATCCGGTCCGCCACCCGGTGCATCGTGTTGGTGCACAAGCCGATGAAGTCGGCGCCGCCGCGTTCGAGCACCTTCGCCGCCTCGGCGAGGACCTTCCCCGCGCCGTCCCAGTCCCCCGCCCGCTGCATCGCCTCGATCTCGCCGAAGTCGACCGTCGCCATCAGGCTGCGGGCGTTGTGCTGCCCGCCGAGGCGGGTCCTGACGTCCTCGTTGATGAGCCGGTAGTACTCGGCGGAGGACTCCCAGGACATCCCGCCGATCAGCCCGATAGTGCGCATCGACCCATTGTGCCGTGCGGGCGCCGCGGTGTCAGCGCGCATATTCGGCGAGGAAGTCGACGACCGCCGGCCGCAGCGCCTGCGAGGCCCACGAGCCCCACTGGCCGGTGAAGCCGTGGTGCGCCCAGGGCAGGTCGACCGCGGCGACGGGCACGCCCGCCCGCTCGAGGGCGTCGGCCAGCGCCGCGCCCTGCTCCAGCGGCACGAGCCGGTCGGCGCCGCCCTGGACGATCATGGTCGGGGGCAGGCCGGGGCCGGCGTAGGTGAGCGGCGAGGCGGCCTCGTACCGGCCGGGTTCCTCGGTGAGCCCGGCGCCGAGGAAGGCGGTGAGGTAGCCGCGGGCGCTGTCGGGCATGTCGGAGTCGGCTTCGAGGGAGGCGAGGTCGGTGGGGGCGAACCAGCTCATGACGGCGGCGACGGGTGCTTCGTCGACCGTGCAGGAGGGGGCGAGCGCGGGGTCGCCGACGGTGTAGGCGGCCATCATCGAGAGGTGGCCGCCGGCGGAGTCGCCGGCGATCGAGACGTTCGCGGCGTCGGCGCCGTAGGTCGCGGCGTGGTCGCGGACCCAGCCGAGGGCGCATTTGACGTCGCCGACGGCGTCCTCCCAGCGGGGTGCGGGGGCGAGGCGGTAGTCAATGGAGAAGACGGCGTAGCCCTGGTCGCTGAGCCATTGCTGCCAGGGGGCGCTGTCGTCGCGGTCGCCGCTGGACCAGCCGCCGCCGTGGACGTAGACGACGGCGGGGGCGGGGCCGGCGGTGTGCTCGGGGAGATAGACGTCGAGGTCGAGGTCGTGGCCGTCGATGGTGGCGTAGGTGGCGGTCGCGTCGGGTTCGGCTGCGGGCGGGGCGGTGAAGTAGGCGCTCCAGCTGACGTCGGTTTGGGCGGCGGTGGCGGCCCAGGGGGTGGCGGTCATGCCGAGGGCGGCGAGGGCGGCGAGCGCGGCGGCGGCGGTGAGGGCGCGGCGGCGTCGGGCGAGGACTGCGGCTGCGGCGAGGAGTGCGGTGCAGGCGAGGAGGAGTCCGGTCGACCAGGGGACGAGCATGGCGATGACGCTGGTGGTGTCTTCGAGGGGTCCGAGGGGCAGGGGCGCGCCGAAGAAGGCGATCGCCATGAGCAGTACGAGGACGGCGACGGTCCAGGTGCCTGCGCGGAGTGTGGCGCGCAGGATCCGGGCGGGCAGTGGCTTTCGCGTCGTGTGCGGTGCGTCGGTGGTGGTGGTCATGTTCGCTCCTCAGTTCGTGCGCACACTGTGCGCCTCATGCGAACACTGTACTCATGAGGCGTCGGCTTCCGCAAGGCCCCCTCCCTTCTGGTTGCGGTGCAGCGAAAACGGGCGGCGCCGATGCGACCGCCCGCTCTGGTGCCTTCCCTTATCGCGCTCCGCGCAAACGGGCTTCGAGCCCGTCGAGGATCAGCGCGAGGCCGAACGCGAACCCGTCCTCGCGGAACGCGGCCGGGTCGACGTACTCCCGCGCGGCGGGCGTCTCGTTCAGATGCGCTTGCGAGGCTTGGAGGTCGGCGACGAGCTCCTGCTCGGTCCGCCCACTGCGGGCGACCAGGGCGAGCCACGCCGTCTCGCTCGTCACCGTGCCGACCACATAGGACGTCACGGCGGCCATCGCCTGCTGCGCCTCCAGATCACGCAGCCCCGCCGCCAGGAACAGCGCCTGCATCCGCTCCGCGACCGCCGCCAGGTTCGGGCCCAGGTACGCGAGCCCGACCTGCCCGAGGACCCCGGCGACCCACGGGTGCCGCAGCGCCATCGCCCGCAGGCTCCCGGCCGCGGCCGCGACCCCCTCGCGCCACGGCTCGCCGGCGCCGGGCACCGCGACCTCGCCGTACACCTCGTCGACGACCAGCTCGATGAGCTCGTCCTTGTTCGCCACATGCCGGTACATCGAGGTCGCGCCCGCCTCGAGCCGCTTGCCCAGGGAGCGCATGCTCAACGCGCCCAAGCCTTCCGCGTCCAGCAGCTCCAATGCCGCGGCGACGATCCGGTCCCGGCTCAGACCCGGCGCCTTCGCCTCGCGCACCCACACCGACGGAATCGCCTCACTCATGCGCCACACCCTAGCGCACACCGTGCGCAACGCGGCGGTTCAGCGGGCGGGCGGCTCCCCGATGAACGCGAGCACGGCCGCGAACCGGTCCCGGGCCAGTGCCGCGGCCTGGTACTCGGCTTCGATGCGGGCGTGCTCGGCGTGGACGACCGCGCGCTGCTCGGGCGTGACCTCGTCGGCGCCGCGGCAGCGGCGGAGTTTGGCGATCGCCTTGCTGGGCAGGCCCGTCGCGAGGAGCGCGCGGATCCAGTGCACTTGCGCGACCGCGTCGTCGGTGTAGACGCGCTGGCCGCTGGGGGTGCGTTCGGGGTGCAGGAGGCCCTGCTCCTCGTAGTACCTGAGGGCGCGCACGGTCGCGCCGGTCGCTTCGGCCAGTTCCCCGATGCGCATCCGCATCCTTCCCGTCGTTGTGGCCTCGGCCACGGTTCCTTGCCTCTGACGCCGGCGTGAGGTTTTAGCGTCGACCGCATGGACATCAAAGGATCGATCGCAATCGTCACCGGCGCCAACCGCGGCATGGGCCGCCATTTCGCGCGGCAACTCCTAGAACGCGGCGCGGCCAAGGTCTATGCCGGCGCCCGCCGGGTGGAGGCCGTCGACCTTCCCGGTGTGGAGGTCGTGCCGCTCGACATCACCGATCCCGCGTCGGTCGCGGCGGCCGCGGCGGTCGCTTCGGACGCGACGGTGGTGATCAACAACGCGGGGATCGCGACGTTCGCGAACCTCGTCTCCGGCCCCGAGGAGGCGATCCGCAGCGAGATGGAGACGAACTTCTTCGGAACGCTGCACATGGTGCGGGCCTTCGCGCCCGTGCTCGGTGCGAACGGCGGGGGCGCGATCCTCAACATCCTGTCGGTGCTGTCGTGGCGCTCGGCGGGTCTCGGGCACGCGTACTCGGCGGCGAAGGCGGCGTCGTGGAGCCTCACGAACGGGGTGCGGCTCGAGCTGGCCGCGCAGGGGACGCAGGTGACCGGGCTGCACGTCGGCGGCGTCGACACCGACATGCTCAAGGACATCCCGGCGGTGAAGGCCGACCCTGCGGACGTGGTCCGCGCCGGCCTCGACGGGATCGAATCGGGCGCACTGGAAGTCCTGGCGGACGGGGTCTCCCGGGATTTCAAGGCCGTGCTCAGCGCCGACCCGAGCGTGATCTACCCCGAGCTCGCGGCGGACGCGCCCGGGCGCTGACGCGTCCGCTGCGGTCGGCTCAGCGAGCGGCCTTGGCGGCGCGGGCGAAGAGGGCGCCGATCGCGATCATGCCGACGGCCAGGCCCAGGTGGAGCCAGTTGTCGGCGTCGTTGACCGGCACGAAGTTCGCCGCGGAGTCGAGGTCGATGAGGGTGCCGTAGAGCCACAGCACAAAGTAGATCGCGCCGCCGGTGACCAGGTAGGTGACGGCGGCGGAGGCGCTGCGGGCCATCAGGAAGCCGACGACGCCGAACAGGAGGTGGACGATGTTGTGGAGCACCGACACCTCGAACACGCCCAGCAGGAGAGCTTCGGAGTGGTGGCCGGCGAACGACATCGAGTCGAGGCCGGTGGTGAGGCCGGGGATGAAGCCGGCCAGGCCGACCAAGGCGAACACGAGGGCCACGACCGAGGTGACGATCTGCACCGGTGCGCGGCCGCGGGTCTGGGTCTGCTGCGTGGACATTTTCGGACTCCGTTTCAATCGGGCGGGAGTGGCGGGCGCCCGGCGCCGCATACGCGACCGGTGCCGGGCCGCCCTGCCACGTCCTTGATTCGGAGCCGGGCCGGGCGCGGATGGGTCCGCGTCCGGGTTTTTCTCTCGCAGCAGACCCGTGTCCCTGCGGGGCCCTGACCCGGCCCTCGGCACCGCCCCAGCACCACCTCGCCCGCGATCTCATCGAACGCCGGTGATCCGGAAGCGCCGGCGCCGAGCGGCGGTCACAGCCCGACGACGATGAGGGCGATGTCGTCGCGGGCGAGGCCGCTGCCGACGCCGAGTTCGGACATCAGCGCGTCGGCGAGGAGTTCCGGGTCGCGGGTGCGGTGGCGTCGCAGCGTCGCGATGAGGCGGTCGAGCCCGACGTCGATGTCCTCGCCGCGGCGCTCGATCAGCCCGTCGGTGTAGAGCACGAGCGTGTCGCCGGGGAGGTAGGGGTGCCCGGCCTGCGAGCACGGGACGTGCTGGGGGCGGGCGCCGAGCGGCGGGTCGAGGACCTGGTTCAGGAGTTCGCACTCGCCGTTGGCGTGCCGCAGCACGGGCGGCGGGTGCCCCTCGTTGCTGTAGGTGATCAACCGGCTGTCGGGGTCCACGAGCGCGTTGATGGAGGTGGTGTTCATGGCGCCTTCGATCGAGCGGGCGAACAGGCCCAGGACCTCCAGGGCGTGGGCGGGCCGCTCCAAGGTGCGGACGGCGGCGTTGAGCACGCTTCGCAGCATGCCCATGACGGCGGCGGCCTCGAGTCCGTGCCCGACGACGTCGCCGATCGTCACCGCGAAGCGTCCGCCTTTCAGGTCGATCAGGTCGTACCAGTCGCCCGAGACGGCCAGCGAGTCGTCCGCGGGCAGGTAGCGCACCGCGACGTCGTCGTGGTGCTCGAAGTCCGGCGTCATGAGCATGGTCCGCTGCAGGGTGACCGTCATTTCGTGCTCGCGCATGTGCGCCAGCCGCAGTTCCTGGTTGAGGTGGTTGAGCTCGAGCGCGCGCGCGTACAGCTCGGCCTCCTCCGCCGCGCGCTCGACCGACGGCCCGTCGCCGGAGGCGGTCGACTTGATGAACGGGGTGACGTCCTCCACCCGGATGACGATCCACTTGACCTCGCGGTCGGGTCCGAGGACCGGCGTGTTGACCGGCAGCCACCAGCGCTCCTCGAACACGCCGGGCCGGCCCAAGGGGATGTCGTACTGCTGGAGCGCCATCGTGTCCGGTTCGCGCGACTGCAGGACCCGGGCCAGCGACGCCCTCAGCTGCTCCATCCCGCCAGCCTGGGCATCGGCGCGGTTCTCCGGGAAGGCGTCGAAGATGTTCTGCCCGAGCAGGTCCTCGCGGGCGCGGCCGGCGGCCTTGAGGTAGGCCCGGTTGACCTCGACGATCACCAGGTCGGGGCCGAGCACCGCGCACGGGCTCGGCGTCGCCTCGAAGAGCGCGGCGTAGTCCAGGTCGGTCACTGCCGACCGATCCCGCACTCCACGCGTCCTGTCCACGAGCCTCGACCCCCAGGGGTTACGCTACCTCCCCCACCTGCGGATACACCGTTGATCGCAGTTGAAACCCGGCGCGGGCGGCAATCGGCCCCCGATGGCCTCGTGAACGCTCGAGAAATCAGGCGAAACGTGTGTTCCGCTCGAATCGGGAGCGCCCTCCCTGACGCGCCTGCGCGCAGACGGCGATCGGCCCCGCCGAACCCGGCGGGGCCGATCACCACTTGCGTCTGATCGCTCGCAGCAGACGTCAGCGGGCGTTGTAGGCGTCGATGATGTCCCAGGCCAGGTCTTCCCACTGGGCGTAGGCGTCCGGGAACGCCGAGACCTGGACGGTCTGCGCGGCCTTCGTGACGGGCATGTTCTCCCAGCCGTCGACCCTCTTGAGCGAGTTGTAGAACTTGGAGGCCGAGGTCTTCGGGTCCATGAGCTCCTTCACGCTGCCCCAGCCCGACGAGGGGCGCTGCTGGAAGAGGCCCACCGAGTCGTGGTCAGAGCCTTCGGCCTGGTACTCGTAGTCGTAGGACTCCGCGACGTTGACATTCGCGTAGTTCCGGAACTTGGACTCCTGCATGGCGGTCGCCAACGCGATCGCCCAGGCCTTCTGGTCGAGTCCCTCGTCCTTGCCGGCCTCGATGATGGCCACGGCGTTGGACATCTGGAGCTTGCTGAGCCCGCCGACAGGCTTGGGCTCGGCCGCTTCCTTCGCCGCCTCGGCCGCCTCGGCCGCCGCTGCCGCACGCTGGTCCTCCGCGATCGATTCGGCGGCCGCCGACGCGGACTCCTCGGAGAGCGCGACCTCGGCAGCCGCGACGCCGTTCTGCGCCTGCACGGCGGATTCGGTGTCCAGGTTGGTGATGGCCATCGCGGCGCTGCCGGTGGAACCGATGAAGATCGCGGTGGCCGCGCCCATGACGGTCATCCGCATGCCGAAGCGGTCGACGACCTTGGCGACCAGCCGCCTGCCCAGGTCGACAGCCGGGGCGACCACCGGTCGCGCCGACTCGGCGGCGACGACGGCGAGGTCCTTCAACAGGGCCGTCCAGGGCTGGAGGCGCAGGGACGCCCAGGCGATCAGCCGTCCGGCCCGCTCGACGGCCGGTGCCGCGGTCTCGCGGAGCCGTCCAGCGAGCGACGCCGCGACAGGAGTCGCTTTGTCCTTGAGGAGCCCGAAAACGGTCGCGATGACCGCTCCCAGTCGGACTGCCCAGATGGAGGACCGCTGCAGCAAGCCGCTGGCCTGCGAACGGGTCCACTTACGGATGGAGAGGGCGGCGCTCTGGACGGGGCCAGGTGCGCCTGCATTCGTGTGCCGGTTCTGCATTGGCCAAACGTAGAAGCGGATCTACGAGGGAAAACGTCGGTCGCCTCCCCGCCGCTCCGAACCAGCGAGCGCTACGAGACGAGCTCATCGCGCTTGCGTCGTTCGCCAGGAAGTTCCAGTAGAGCGCCCCGCATCTACTTCAGCAACGTTTCACCTGTTTTGCCCCTCGCTGCTGGCATACGCAGGTACGGGCCTCGCCTCGTCCTTTCGGCCAGGCGCAAATCGTCGCAAAGATAATGTGACCGCGCGCACCACAGCCGCTGACCAGGGCGGCGATCCGGACAGACGGCCAACAAATCCCGCCGCCCCTCCCCCACAGGGCCAGGCCGACGGATCCCGCGGCGAGACCGCCGGCGCGGCCGCCGCCAGGACCTCGCACCGCCGACTTCCGGATCCCGGCCTCATGTCGAACCGTGGGGCCGAGCTCCCGGGGCAGGGGCAGGCAAAAAGCCCGGTGAGTTTGCATTCACGCAGGTCAACGGGCCACTGGCGGAGGATATGGATTTGAACCATGATCGGGTATCACCCGAGACCCGCTCAGGAAGGCGGGCTCCAAGTTTCGACAGCTTCGCAGGCGAACAAGCGGAGATGCCGAGGCCCCGGGCTCGGATCCCCCAAGCTTCAGCAAGCGTGAGGGCGACCCTTTCAGCTCGGGTCGGGGATGCAGTCGGGGTGATGCTTCGCCAGCCAAGCGGCCATGTGCTCGCGCAGCTCGCAGCGCAGGTCCCACTGGTCGCCGGGGTTGGCGGCAGAAATCAGGAGCCGGACGCGCATGACGCCGCCGGTGGCGTCCAGGACTGCGACGCTCGCTTTGCGGCCGTCCCATAGGGAGTTGCCGTCGAGGAACCGTCCCAGTTCCTCGCGTACCTCGTCGACCGGCAGCGCGAGTGCGGCGTCGAAGACGACCGAGCCGAGGACTTCGGGGGTGTCCCTGGTCCAGTTGACGTACGGGTGCTGCGTGAAGTACGAGGTGGGCAAGACCATCCGCCGGTCGTCCCAGATGCGCACCACCAGGTAGGTCAGGGTGATCTCCTCGATCGTGCCCAGTTCGCCCTCGATCACGACCACGTCGTCGAGGCGCAGTGCGTCGCCGAAGGCGAGCATCACGCCGGCGAACAGGTTCTGCAGCATGGTCTGCGCGGCCAGGCCCGCGATGATGCCCGCGACGCCGGCGGCCCCGAGCATCGAGATGCCGACCTCGCGCAGCGCCGGGATGTTGAACAGGACGAGACCGATCGCGACCGTCCAGACGATGACCGAGGCGAGCCGGTAGAGGATCACCACCTGTGTGCGGCGGCGCCGTCCGTCGACGTCGTCCTGCTCGAGCCCGTCCCAGCGGCGGTGGATGGGGTCTTTGGCGACACTGAGGAGGTTGGAAAGCAGCCACGCCCCTGAAGCGGCCGTGCCGAACAGGAGCGACTGGCTGAGAACGGCATTCCAGTCACCGCCCCAGCCGGGCTGTCCATGCTTGGCGGACAGGAGGATCTGCAGGCCGCCGGTGACGGCCATGAGCTGGGCGGGGCGCAGGGCCTTGCCGATGAGGCGGGACGCGTTCTCGGAGCGGTGGCGCAGGAGCAGGCGCGTGACCGCGAGTTTGGCTGCGCTCACGGCGAGCGCGCATGCGATCGCGGTGAGCGTGATGATCAGCCAGGGGGCGGGGGTGGGCATGTCCACAGCGTAGCGGCGAACACGACGAGTGCTCGGTCTTCAAGGGGTGCATGGGGTCGTCCGAGTCCGGTCGTGCGCGGCGGCATTAGGCGCCCTCCGCTTCTTGACCGACGCTGATTTCAGGTTATGCTGAAATACATGGCAAGTAGTGAATCCCATGAATCACGCACGGGGTCTGAGACAGGGCAGCGCGCGGCGCTCGAATGGGTCGAGCGTGTCGCGCAGTTCCTTGCCGCCGACGGCGTGCCACCGATCGCCGGACGCGTTCTGGGCTGGCTGATGATCTGCGACCCGCCCGAACAGTCGGCGGGCCAGATCAGCGACGCGATCGGCGCCAGCCGCGCCTCGCTGACGACCAACTTCCGGGTGCTGATGGCCATGGGCTTCGTGACCAAGCGGACGCGGCCAGGCGAGCGAACCGCCTACTACCGCCTCCAGGATGGCGCCTGGGAAGCGGTCGTGCGACGCCAGGTCGCCTCGCTCACCGCCTTCCGCGAAGTCGCCGCCGAAGGGCTGACGCTCGTCGGAACCGACAGCCCACGGGCCGACCGGATTCGTGAAGCGCACGCGGTCTTCGACTGGATGGCCCGCGTCTTCGACCAAGCCCCTCCCATCGACAAGGAGACGTCATGAAGCCAGGCAGCGCCATCGTGATCGGAGCCGGCATCGGCGGACTCGCCGCCGCCATCGCGCTCCGCCGCACCGGCTGGACCGTCACCGTGCTCGAACGCAACCGCGTCGCGGGAGAGATCGGCGCAGGCATGTCGCAGGGCCCCAACGCGATCCGGGCACTCGACGCGCTCGGCGTCGGCGACCGGGCCCGCGCGGCAGGCACGCCGTTCTTCGGTACCGCCAACCTCCGCGAAGCTTCCGGCCGCTACCTCAACCGGGCCGAGCCCGGCACCGTGCCGCCGCTGATCGGCTTCCACCGCGCCGATCTTCACAACGTGCTCCTCGACGCGGTCCCGACCGAGTCGATTCGCACGGGTGCGGCAGTGACCGCAATCGACCAGACACCAGGCCGCGCCTTCGTCCATGTGGGCGATGAGACGTTCGAGGCGGACCTGGTCGTCGCCGCCGACGGCGTCCGCTCCACGGCCCGGCGCCTGCTGTGGCCCCAGACCCCTGAACCGGCCTTCTGGCACTACACGGTCTGGCGGGGCATCGCCGACCTCGACCTCGGACCGGCCCAAGGCGGCATGACCCTCGCCAAAGACCGCTACTTCCTGACCATGCCGCTGCCAGGCGGCCGCGTCTACTGGGGACTCGGCACCCGGGCGGGCACACCCGGGGAACGGGCCGACGACGAACGCTCCGAGGTCCTTCGCCGCGTGGGCGACTGGCACGACCCCATCCCCGCCCTCCTCGACGCCACACCGACTGAGCGCGTCCTGCACCACGACATCACCGACCTCGTGCGCACCCCGCTGCCGACCTACGTCAACGGGCGCATCGCGCTCTTGGGCGACGCCGCCCACCCCATGAGCCCCGACCTCGGCCAAGGCGCCGGGCAAGCGCTCGAAGACGCCGTCGTCCTCGCCGCCAGCCTCCACGACGTTTCAGATGCGACAGCGGCGCTCGCCCGATACGACACGGTCCGGCGGCCCCGCACCCAATGGATCGCCAAGTCCGCCCACCAGAAAGGCGCAGGCTACATCTCCGGCAGCGCCGCCCGGCAGCGAATGCTGGTGTGGACCACCCGCATGATGCGACCGGCGACCCTCGCCACGATGACCACGAAAGCGCTGGCCCGCATCTGGGACTGGCAGCCACCGGACCTCCCTGCCTACAAGGAGCTTTGACAACGTGGCGCAACACCGTTCGCGCGCACCACGGACGGTCTCAGCGATTCGGCATTCTGGCGTCACCGACGGCCAGACCCGCCAAGAGGTTCGCGATGATCAGCGCAACGATCTGCATCGCGATGCCGTAGACGGCCACCCCTGCCGACGCTGTGTCGAACAGCTCGTCGGTGAACCCGGTAGTCGGAATCAGCCGCAGGCAGCAGGAATAGATGATCGCGGCAATAAGACCGAGCGCGACGAGCACGCTCCCGTCGGCTCGGTTGAGTCGGTGCACGTCCCCCCGGTAGTACGCGAGTCGGCCCGGCACCGCGATCTCGGCGATCCGCTTCGATGGCGGTTTCGAGAACGCGGCGGCCGCGAACAGGACGAGCGCGTACCCGCCGAACCCGAACACGGGGGTCAATGGAAATCGCAGGACCTGGCGCGCCTCGGAGTAGGAGGCGACGAACACGACGCCACCGCTGACATCGTCCGGGTCGTAGACCGCCCACACCAGGCCCTCCCAGCCATCACCTCCGCGCGGATCGGCATCGGTGCTGATCTGGTCGCGGACCACATGGAAGCTCGTGCTGGTGGGGATGGTGCCGGTGAACTCGAAGTCGTACCTCGGACCGCGACGACTGCCGATCTCCTCCACCTCACCGATGGAGGTGATCGCGACCGGGCTGACGCCGGGGCCGCCGTCCTTGAGGTCGCGCCAATCGGGGTCATCGCCGAGTGTGCCCGCAACCAGGGCGAAGACTGCGCACACTCCGAGGAACTGCATGCTGCGGACCGCGATCGCCCGTCGACGCAGCAGCCGCAGCGCGGCGGCCTCGGCAGATTGACGCTCGCCCTCGGGAAGTCTTCGGATGGTTCCTGCCCGACCCAGCCGCCGCCGGATCCGCAGCCATACGAGCACCAGCGTCACCGCTGCCAAGAGCAGCGCGCACGCGACGAATTCCGAGAACACGCCGCGAAACCAGAGGTATCCGGCGAGCTGCATCGCGATCACCGCGACCAAGCAGAGGTTCGCGCCGACGACGGTAGCCGTCAACTGTCGACGAGAGCGACGTGAACCAAACGGGGGCAGCATGGTCGGCACTTCCAGAGAGGGGGTGCGCCAAGGCTATCCGCATAGGCGCAAGAGGGGTTTCCAGCTTTGCGTCCGTGCCGGCGCAGCCCAGCCGGGAGGTAACGCGAGCCAGGTCTGCCCGTTACGCAACGGCGGCGGGCTTGTGATGGGGCTGCGGTAGGGTGTGGCCTGGTGTGCCGGGAAGTCTGGTCGGCGGGAATGTGACCCTGCCCTAGATCGGAGCCCGTGCCGTGCAGTCCACGAAAGAGCCCTGGACCTCGCCCCTGTGGCGTTCGCGCCCCGCGTTCCTGTACTCCCGCAGACCCCTCGCGCGTTTCGTCGGGCGCCCTGCCGCCGCGTTCTTGCACATCGAGCCCGCGTCGGGGATCGTGCTGCTGGTGTGCGCGGTCGCGGCGATGATCTGGGCGAA